>JAJZTR010000027.1 GCA_021848775.1 Chloroflexota bacterium
GGGCGTACTGGCATGGGTGGTGGAAAAAGGGGGCAGCGGATTAAAGCTGACCGAACTTTCACTTCTGGATATCATCCTGACCGGGTTTGCTACCTTCAGATTGGGCAGGATGATTTCGTACGACCGAATCATGGACCCGATTCGGGCACCATTTACCAGAGTCGTGGATGATAATTCGGGCGAAGGCAAGACCATCGCGCCTAAAGGTAAAGGGGTGAGGCAGGCATTGGGTCAGTTGATCGCCTGTCCGACATGTATTGGGACCTGGGTGGCTGCGTTTCTGGTGTTGATGCTGCTGATTGCCCCTCAAGGTACTCGAATTTTCCTTTATGCAACAGGAGCCGTCGCACTGGCAGAGATTCTGAATTCGTTAACTGAAACGCTTTGTTGGGCAGGTCGCAGCGGGCGAACCGCCAGTGGATTGTCCATCCAGCAGCGGCTGAATTTGAAAGAGCAGGCAGAGCAAACCATTGCGCATAGACAAATCGCCGATAATTCAGAGACAGATTTAGTGCAGGGAAGTGAAGAATGAATATTAGAGGCACACCCAATCAGGGGCTTTTTGGAGCCACACTGGGGTTTTTCATAGGATTTGCTGCCGTTGCGCTGTTCGGACCGACTGCCGCGGCATTTAAAGATGCGGTGGGGCTGTCACCTATGATGGTCGGTTTTTTGGTCGCCATGCCTTCCCTCTCAGGCTCATTATTGAGGATACCATTTGCAGCCTGGGTGGATACCGTGGGTGGGCGTAAGCCGTTCCTGGTCTTGCTCGGCATCTCTATCGTTGGGATGGCTGGATTGACCGTATTGGTGACGATGTATTACCCGGACCGGCTGACGCCGGGTATGACACCTCTGCTTTTCTTCCTCGGGCTGCTGGTTGGCTGCGGGATTGCCACCTTCTCCGTTGGGATAGCTCAGGTTTCGTACTGGTTCCCCAAGGCTAAACAGGGAACGGCCCTGGGGACTTATGCCGGTATTGGTAATCTGGCTCCCGGCATATTCTCTTTTCTTCTACCGCTGGCACTGGTCAACATCGGCATGGGCGGATCCTACTTGTTGTGGCTGGTAATCCTTGTCCTGGGCACATTCGGTTACTACATCGCGGGCCGGAACGCGCCTTATTTTCAAGCGGTTCACAGCGGGCGTTCAAAGCAGGAAGCCGTCGAGATTGGCAGACAGCATGGTCAGGAAATGTTCCCTCAGGGCAAATTAAAAGACAGCCTGGTAAGCTCCGCTAAAATTTGGAAAACCTGGACTCTGGTTGCCATCTATTTCACGACCTTCGGCGGTTTTATCGCGCTTACCTCATGGCTGCCTACTTACTGGCGGGAATTTTTTGGCAAGGAAGCGGTCGTAGCCGGGTCCTTAACCGCAGCATATTCGATCACAGCCTCGCTGATGCGGGTTATCGGCGGCCGATTTGCCGATAAAGTTGGTGGAGAGGTTTCGACCATACTCTCTCTCGCCGTGATGCTTGCAGGAGCGGTTGGAATGTTTATTTCGCGCAATTTTGGCCTGTCTTTGGCAGCGGTTATTATCATGGCAATCGGCATGGGGGTTGGCAACGCCTCGGTGTTCAAATTGGTACCTCAATACGTGTCTCAGGCAGTTGGCGGGGCTTCAGGATGGGTGGGTGGACTAGGCGCATTCGGCGGCTTTACCATACCCCCCATTCTCGGCGCGATTGTAGCTGCGCAAGGGGACACCGGGTACCCTGGCGGGTTCATCTTGTTTATCGGTCTGGGGTTGATCGCGATTGGTCTGGCTTATCTGCTTAAGCGGACCCACAAAGTGGTATCGGTGACCGCTACACCAGTCAATCAGCCTTCTCAGGAGGTTAGCTGATGAATCGACTCGAAAACTTACTCGAACAATCCATGGCAAGGCACAGCCACCTTTGTCCGCGCCAGGTATTGGGTGTTCGAATGGCACTGGCTGGCGCGGAGTTGTTGGGATTCAATCTTCCTCGTAAGGATAAGTCCATGATCATCATCACCGAAACCGACGGCTGTTTTTTGGACGGACTCGAGGTGGCAACAGGTCTTACCCCCGGGCACCGGACGCTTCGGATAGTCGATTATGGAAAAATTGCCGCCACATTCGTGGATGTCAAGAGCGGGCAGGCGATTCGGATGACACCCCGGTCAGATGTGCGCCAGCAAGCATACCGTTTCGCGCCGGGTGAGACTCGACACTATTTTGCTCAATTGCAGGGTTATCAGGTGATGCCGGCCAATATTTTATTTTCGGCAGCCTGGGTCACACTCTCGCCTTCAGCAGACGTGATTATGAGCAGGCCGGGCGTCCGCACGGTATGCAGCGCGTGCGGTGAAGAAATTATCAATGAAAGAGAAGTGATCCTAGATGACAAGGTTTTTTGCCAATCTTGTTGCGGCAGCGGCTATTATGTCCGGCAGACTGATCTTTCTGCGGTCCCGCTACGCGAAATCTTGATAACAGCTGATTGATTTGAAAGGATAAGTTCCTAAAAAATCAATGGGTAGAAAATCAGCATTCCACCAAGCATCAAGCTGTGACTGACGGTCACAGCCAGAATGGAACGTGATTCCAGGGCGTGCCAGCTGTACAGCAGACTAACAAAACCCATCAAAACAACCAGGCCAATCGAACCCGAACTGGCGAATAACAGCAGGTAAATCGCGCTCGAGAGAACGATTCCCATTCGCCCAAATGATCGGATCAGGGTATGCAGTAGCAGCCCGCGAAATACGATTTCTTCCAATACGCCGATGAAAATAAGCACAATAATGGCGGCTGTAATCACCTCTGCCGGCGTCCCCGTGGAGACCAGTGAAATTGGATTGCCAAAATAATAACCGATGATGCCAAGCGGGATTCCGCTTAATGCAATGAGCAGGCTTTCCCAAAAGTTTTCACTTCTCTTGATCTCAGGCAGTCTAACCCCGAGGTCCTTCCATGAAATTTGGGTTTGCTTAACCATAAGGATGATCGCGGTAAAGACCGGGATTCCAACCATCGGGTAGCGGTAAAGTGGAGATACCAGCCCGACAGGCATGGCCATGCTCAGGATGCGCATTAATGGTATTGCTGAAAGCAAGAGCAATTGATCGCGGTTTGGGTCTTCTGCATCCAGCAAATAATGATGCAGAAGGATAATGAAAAGCACTCCGTAATAAAATGTGCCTGATCCAGGCGCGATCCATATCGTGTGCAACTCGATTGCGAATATGAGCGACAAGTACAAAACGATCTTAGCTGGCGAAATGCGCAGGAAAGTATCCAACTCACGATAAAAAGGGGTTATTTTTGCGATTCTATTTCTCATGAGGTTTGTGGATTAATAGATGAGATCGATAAACCTGGTTGCCATCCAGACAAAAAACACCATTGCGAACGGAACCAATGCGGTTCGCAAGACCTTAATGCTGTTTTTTCCTCTGCTTTGGTCTTGAGCACGAATAACTTCGATCTCGAGAAGCAAAGCTGTCAAGAATCCAATTGCAATGATACCTGGCAGGCTGTTTCCGGCGGTAAGTTGGGTAGTGAATTCAGATACGATCGTGGACATGCGATATCCTATTCGCTGATTGTTTTAGTACGTCGTTTGTTAGTGCGGGCAGGAACTGACGTAAAGCTGAAGACCGCCATTGGGTCTTTGGGCTGGTTTACCAGGAGGTCCAGAATTGCACTGACAATCGTCAGACTAACCAGGATCCCCAGACCCAATTCCCAGGACCAGTTGCCTGAATAGAGAAGGATGATTCCAACCAGGGTATCCAGCGCCAGACTGAAAGCAATCGCGAGGCTCCAGCCCTGGATTCCCAGCCGCAATCCCATCAAACGCTGCAAGGCCATTCCAGGGCAGATCACCAGAAACCACAGGGCGATCCAGACACGGACGGGAGACTCCCAATTCGAAAAAGCCATCAGACCGATCAATAAGGATGACGATATCAAAACAACCGCCCATAACCAGCGATTCCTTTTCATTTTCCACCCTTGTGGTTGGTAAATTGGATAATGAGTGCGTCATCGTTTTGATAAATCATAATTGCGTTGGGAGAGGCAAGGAGCGTCTTTTCCAGCATGTCCCAGTCTACCTTCCCATGGCCATAAAACATCTCGACGTAAGCTTTCTGACTGCGTGTCAGTAGGAAGTAAGTATGGGTAAAGCGCGAATTATTCATTGTTTGTAATACCGCTACGATGTCATTGTAAACAATGCGATCTTCAAGCCGGACATACCTGTATTTCTCATAGTTAATCGATTTATACGGCAGGTTGGTGGAGACCGTGGCTACCAGCGATCCTGGTTCGCTTTGTTCATAGAGATACTCAATGCCGGCGACCTCAGAAGGTGTGAAATATTCCATTCGTTCGTTGCCATATCGAGTGAACCAGAATGCGCCTATCAAGATTGCGCTGATAGCCCCGATCACAATAGTATAGCGCCAGGAAGGGGGATCGGATTTCAAAGGGAAGATTAATGAGGCGGACAGGTAGGCTGCCAGCGGGAGTGAAAACAAGAATATCCGCATCAACATTTCACCGCCGTAGGTCTGCATAATCAGGAGTGGGAATGGGGCAGCCATCAGCAGAATGGCGCTCATTTCCATCGACCCTCGAATCCAGCGGCGAATGAAACCCATAAAAGCTGCCAGCCACACCCCCAGGGTAAACACCATGCGGATTTGCGTCACCAGCAAATGGTCTGGGCTGCCTGACATTCTATTCATCAGGTTGGAGTCCAGAGCGGTATCGAGACGACCAAACACAGCCAGCATCGAAGCCAAACGCCCCGCCATATAGGCTGACGCCATGTAACCGATCCATATCCCGCTTAAAATCAGCATTATCACCGGGAGTAATCTTGGAGTAATGCGCTGAAATAGCAGCAGTAAAACGATTGAAATCAGAATTGCGAATTGGGTTAACTGATGGCTGGCGATGCTGACAAAATAAATCAGCATAATCATCAAGAGGAAAAAGGCTTTTTGCGAAAGATTAATCGAACTTGATGCACCAACCTCACGGGTGAACATCATTTCAAAAAAG
Source organism: Chloroflexota bacterium (assembly GCA_021848775.1). Classification (GTDB taxonomy): domain Bacteria; phylum Chloroflexota; class Anaerolineae; order Anaerolineales; family Anaerolineaceae; genus Bellilinea. Next base: position 5,041 of record JAJZTR010000027.1, read on the forward strand.
CGATTGATTTTTGGAAATTTATTCAAGATTTTCGATCCGCTGAACCACTGCTTCATGATGGTGGACGGTCGAAACCAGCGGATAAGGACAGCCAAAACCACCAGGAAGAAAAAAAAGTTCAGTCCCTGCGGTGAAAAATAATCCTGTCCCACCCAGTTGGTGATGTAGAAAATCCAGATCCCAAGCCAGACCAGGCGTTTGGACTCCGTAAGCGATGAATAAATGATGAAAAGCGGCCCCATGTAAATCAGTTCGAAAAAGACAGGTGCCCAGCTTAAGAATGGAACCGCACTGCTCAGACCCGCGATTTGAGTGACCAATGCACCCATGATGAAAAAACCCGGCCAGTTGAAATAAGCGTCAATGCGGGGGTTTACTGATTCGTTACGCATGATGTATTCAATAACACCAGCATGGCGCCAGGAAGGTCCAAACCGCGGCACTTCCTCGACTATAGCTGTTATGCCGTATAACATGAAAACCAGCAGTGCAATATGAGCAAAGACCAGGGTGGGTGAAAAACTTCGACTGGTGATTACCAGGCTGAAACTCAGCGTTAGAAGGCCTAACGAGATGAATACCCCGTTAGGGAGGGCACTTACCAATCCCAGGTCATCCATTTTCGTCAGGTCCACCACGGAAAGAGAATATAACCAAAGGACGATCGCGACGATCATCAAAGCGTAAGGAACAACCTGTACAGGGCTGGTATTTCTAATTCTCGCCCACAGCTTTTTTGCCAGAATCATATTAGAAGTCTGAATAAATCCGCTCGTGCCGAGAAGTTTGGCGTCTGCTTGCGCAATAAGCGATCTCTTCAGAGTCTTATCGGTCGGTTGATCCATTAAAAAATGCCTCGAAACAAAATCTTCATTTCACAACAATTGGCAAGTAAAGATTGAAAACCGGTGGAGGGGGTGGAGCTTCTGGATCCTGAAGGTCCATGAAATTGTGAAAATAGTACCTTGAATCATCATCGCCGGCGATGACCACCAGATCGGTAATGCCGTTCAGCACCTGTTTGGTCGAAGATGCATTGTTGATGTGGGTGTCTGTGGTAAATTCGATAAAAGGCGTTCCGATTCCGGCAGGAAACTGTGCCCCTGAGTCATCAAGGTCGATTTGTTTGTAGTAAATGGCACCGTTAGGTTGAGGAGAATACTGAAGCGTCATGAATACATACAACTGACGGTTTTGGGTGTCGATCAGGACAATCGGACGGGTATGGTTTTCAGCGACAGTGGCAACCTCTTTTCGACTCCACGAACCATTGTTATCCAATATTAACAGCACAATCAGCGGCTGCCCTAAATTCAGCGGCGTGGTATCGTTGAGGGATGTTTTTATAACTGCAAACAACTGCCCGGAAGAGTCAGCATTCAGGCTTTTGATGTTAATGTGATCGTCAGCGTAATTCGGCAACCCTGAAACAGCCGGGTTAATCGTCCAGTCGGTCGCGTCATCTCCAGCACCATCGAGGTGATAGGCGAAATTGACATCGCCGGTAACCTGGTTGCTCCACAATACCCCAATTTTACCGTTATATGCAACCAGCGTGGAAATGTCATCCACAGCCAGATTATCAGCCCCCGAAATTGGGAGTACGTAAGGCGTAGTCCAATTGGACTGATTGCCCTGGGTGTGAGCTACAAAAACGCTCATGACACCACTTTGATCATAATCAGTAAAGGTAGCCCAGAGAGTGCCGGTGGTATCGATATCAATCACGACCGATTCGACGGCAAACCCCCACAATTCTGTGTATGAAAACAGCGCGTAGGTTTTTGATATGGCGTCATAACTGAATTGTTTGACGTACAGCTTTTTATCCGGAACGGTAAGGTTGGGATTCATAGCTGACGCGATAAACAATTGATCTCCAGTCCATAGTACGTCTGCCGAGGTACGTGGACGAGAGTCTACCAGTACACCAGTCGATTGCCAGGTTTGGCTGCTCCAATCCAGGGAATAGATTTCAAAAGCGGAAGTAGTTTTATTGTAGAGGATACCCCACCAGATTCCATCCTGGAACCATAGTTTGCTCTGAGGTTTTTGACCGGTAGGTGCCGAAGCCGAAGTTCCATAGCTGAAATCTTTTATGCCGAAATCGCTTAGGCCTTGAACCTGTGCGACTGATTTTCCTGCTAAACTAAGAAGAAAGGATATCGCGATTATTAACCTAAGTGAATTTCTAATATTTCTTTTCATTTTCAGCTTCGATGACCAAACTTTGATGTGTAATTTCGTTTGAACGGATGAAAACTATCAAGCGCAGTCCAGCCCAAAGGCCTGCCACAGTCTGGGAAATCAGCCAGCCAACTGCCATTCCATTTAACCCATACTGCAAACCGGCAAAAGCTGCTGCCGAAATACCAATTGCGCCGGACACCAGCGCGGTTAATGTCGCCTCGCGTAATCGCTGTGTTCCGCGACACACTGAGTAATACAGCTGGATAATGGTTATGGGGAGAATTGCCAGTGTCAAAATCCTGAGGGGAGTTGCACCAGCAATACCGTAGGCTTCACCCATGAGGGACAGCATCAATTTGGCAAACAGAATGACCAAAACTGCAGCAATACCGCCGCCAATGAGGGAATTCCGCATACTCATCAAAAACGGCTGACGGAAATCTTTAGGATTTTCAGCAATCTCCGCAAACAGATTTTGCCCGATGGAAATGGGTACCAAAAATACAACCCACGCCATCATCCACACAGCGTACCAGCGCGCATTTTCGACCGGGGAGAGCAACTCGGTGATGATAATGGGCAATACCCAGTTAGGGGCTCGCTCTGCCAGAGTTAGCAGGTAATTTGGCAGCCCAATCCCGACCAATTGTTTTGTTTTCGATACGGAAATTGATGGATTAAAACGAAAACCTGGAACCGATCGATAAATTTGCACTGTGCCAAGCAGACAGGCCATAAAACCGGCTGCAGCCCAAGCTGTGATGATGGTAATCGAGGTTGTAGCCTCTGTTATCAGAGGCAGCGCCGCGACACCGATTACTGTGGTCACACCGAACAGTACATTGCGGGTAAGCACCTGGTCACCGCGCTTGATGGCGATTGAGACGTGATCCATCAAAACATTGACCGCCCCGAAGATGTTGATCGCTAAAAACAATCCAGCATACAACGGGATGGCGGTGACGATGTTCAGCTCATTGAAAAATGACCTGGCAAAAACCAAAAAAAGGACGGCGATAGCCAGGGAGGATATCGCGACCATGTTTATAGCGGTGTTCACCAACTTCCTGGGTGACGAAATGTGCTCGGGATAGACTTTGATAACCGCCGCACCAATCCCGAATAGAGCCACTTGAACACACAGCATCATCGCGGAGACCACGCCTGAGGCCATGCCTACTTCTCCGGCGTTGTACAAACGGGCTGTAATCAGCCAGGTAAGATATCCCAGACCTGACGAGGCTGCCCGGCCAAGGATAAGCGTCCCGGAGTTGTACAACCGGAACAGTTCTTTCCGGCGGTCAGTCCCTAAATTCCGCCAAAAAGATTTTAACGTCCCCTGAAAAGAGGAGGATTTCGTTGGAATTTTCGACGAGATAATAATTTCATCCATAGGTATTACTTCATCTTCAGGTTTCACGGGTTAGCTGTTGGCTGCATCCACAAATTTGGATTTTCGTAACGCTCGCTCAAACCGCTGATGATCGAGGCGTAGTTATAGAATAAATAGCCAAGATAATAGGGAATCCAACCGGGTTGAAGGCGGGCCATACTCATAAATACGCCCCGTAAAGCTCCAGCCGCAGGAATTGCCAGTAAGTGCAGTGATTTGATACCATACTTGTTAACCATGCGCCCAAGGCCTTTGCCATCCTGCTGCCATTGGTCTTTCGCAAACGCGTAGGTATCGCCAAACCAGTGCTGTACCGTGGTTTCTTTAGACACGCCCATTAGGTAGCCCGTATTTTTCAACCGCCAGCGAATTTCGATATCCTCACCTGAACGGAATCGTTCATCTAAAGGATGGTCGAGCAGGACCTGCCGTTTGAACAAAGTAGCCATGAGTCCAGGCCATCGCTTGCTGCGTCCGTGGTTGTGGTGGTGCGCAAGCGCTCGTCCCCAGTACCCTGAACTTGAATAACTGGTTAATCCCGCCTGTAGAGCGTCATATCCTCCACTGATAAACTCCTGGTAAAGTTGCTCGAGTGCACCGTCGCTCATTTTTATATCGACATCAAAAAGCCCGATGGTGATGTGCTGTGCCGCGCGTATGCCCAACATACGCGCGGCCGGCACCCCAAAACCTTCATCGGAGAGAATAGCCACCGGGAAGCGTTTGATAATTTCTAGTGTTTTGTCGGTGGACATGCCATCAACCACAATGACCTCTGCCGGGTTTGCCTTAAGGATGGAGGTCAGGCAGCCTTCGACGAGGTGTTCAGAGTTACGGACGGGAACAATAACAGAAATCGGGAGCATAAATTCCTCTACACGATCCCTGCGTAACCGACTACCTCATCAATTGTTGCGACAATGATGTCAGATGCTTGATCGGGAGTTAACGACTTGGGAACCCGCAGGTAAAATGCAGGTTTGTCTGCCAGAGCCTTGAGGAGAATTTCCTCTTTTTCGCGGAAGGACTGCTCAATAGGCACCAGTCCAGCAGCACCCAAAGTAGTCATGACCAGGCGAGAATTTCTGGGAAGTTCGGAAAAGAAATTTCCAATTATTTTGGTTGCCATCCACCGGGCATCTTTTTCAATAAACTGCGGTTCTATGGAATCGGTCTGGTAGCGTTCAACGAATAATGAAGCTGCCAGCGGCGCACCACTGGAAATGATTGCATCTGGAAAAGCGCGGTCCGGGTGCACCATCATGTGTTCCGGCGACCAGCGGCGGATAAGGCGCGCCAACTTGGGGAAGCGGGTAATGTAAGGATGCACTCGGGTGGTCAGGCGTGAAATTGGCTTGGAAAGACTTGCAGGCACGAGTGGTTTGTGGGCATTAGAAAATAGATGCGGGTATAGCGTCCGGTGATAGGGTTTTATAAATAACGGCTTCGCATAGCCAAGCATATAGCCGTTTTCTGTAAGAAACGCCCAGTCGTCACCCATAAAAAAATAGCCCGGTTTTTTAACCAGCTTGGACATGGTACTCGTTTTACCGGAGCCGCCCCAGGCCGGCATGCAGATGCCGTATCCCTTATATTCAACGGTCATGGCATGTACCATGGCTGTACCCTTCATGACCATCAGACGGTCGATGAGGGGGAGCGCCATTACCAGTAACTCACCTTTGCCATGCAGGTGAAAACCGTTTTCATCCACAAAAATCTGGACGTCAGGTTTTTCTATATGTAACCCTTTTTCGTTATAGAAGAAATCTGATTCGCCATGGGCTTCTCCGTATGCCGCATCGATTAGCGGCTCGAAGGTTTCAGTAATGGTTAAATCAAAATGATCGAGACCTTCTGACAGGAAGGGGTGAAACATGTCGGTAAAAAGTGCAGAGATTCCAGAATCGCGTTCGACGCGAAAAGCGCCAATGCCGTGTAAATCAAACTCAACCCACCTGGAGGCAGAACCATTGGAGTGGACATTCTGTTTGACTACCGCTTTTAAATCAGCGTCGTTATTTTTGTCTGTAGTGATCGTCATCGTACAATAACTCCTACTTAATTATGCCTGGTCTAGAGAATAATTATTGACTGGGTTAAGGCTGGTCTTTTGGCGGATAAATTTAATGCGCCCTATGATGTAGCCTGCTGTCGTGAATAATAGACCGACGACAATTGCGGCAGCCTTGCCAAGGTCAGTCCATTTCTGTCGAAACAGCGCATTCGTTATTGCACGAAAAACTCCTCGCGGCAGTGTTTTAAAGGTGTAAGTCCGTTCGGATGCCAACCCATCCTGGGCACCAACCATTCGTGAAACCAATGCCTTGGAAAGACCTTCTGCATAGCAGCGATTGGTGAAGTATTTCCAGGTAGTACGGCTTTCAGGCACCCGGTGACGCACGAAAGCTCTCGGTTCGTAAACAAATACTCCATCAGTATGAATTTGCCGGGCACGAATGCACAATTCGGTTTCTTCACAGCCGGTAGGGTATGTGCCAATGCGGCCTATCTCGCTGCGGAATCCACCCGCCTTATGAAAGATTTCAGTTCTAAAGGCCATATTGCAGCCGATCAAATTACGTACCGGGCTGGTTGATTCAGGCATTCCCCGGTACGTGCAGCCAATCACCCAATAGAATTCTTCGGGAAACCAGCCAGGCTGGTCAGTCATCCACCAGGGCAGGATAGCGCCGCCAACCCCCATAACACCAGGGCTTGAAAAACCTTCATCCAGCAGTTCGATCCATTCTGGAGACGCAACCGCATCTTCATCCATAAATGCAATCACATTCCCATGTGTAGCCCCAATCCCGCTGTTACGCGCGCCTGAAAGACCGCGAACCTGAGAGTTTTCAACCACGGTTAAATCGGGAAACTGGATTACCGCCCGCTTAAAAAGCGCGGGGTTGTGATCTATTGCGAGGATGATTTCCTTTGGGGGCATGGTTTGCACACGCAAGGATGCAACAGCTTCGTTCAGATCTTCCCAGCGCTTTTCGGTGTAAGCGCATATGATTACCGAAAATTGGTTCAAGAGCGTTTTCATATCTACTGGAATAATCCTCATTAGGCGGGTAAGGCCAAACCTTCCAGAATTTTCACGTCTTTTTGGGTGAATTGGTTCTCCTGTGACCGCACCAAAGTCAATATTCCGACCCGGTTGTCACTAAAATTCAGCGGCACAGCAATTGCGGACCGCGGTAAATCCTGCTCCCAGGTACGGGGCAGCCAGCGGGGATCTTCATTGGTATTCGCGATCAATGCAAGTTTCTGGTTGCGCAATACCCACCCCGCGAATCCCTGTTCGATTAGATCATCCACCTTGCTTGCGGATACCTTGATTTTCCGGTCACCGTAAACCATGCAGACATCAGCCACCTTGCCTGTTTCATCCAGGACGAGCAGGCTGCCGCTAACCGCATTCATGGTCTGAAGCGAAAGGTGGAGCACTTGCGACATTAATTCATTTAAACTGTACCCGGCTGTAAGGATCATACCCAGGGTTCTCATTAATTGCAGATTTATTTCCGGTGCAGCCAATTCGCGTGAATCGGCGGCCTCAACTCCATTAAAAGCTGGTTTGAGTCCTCGGAATCCGAGATACCGGTTACTCTCTCGATTCGTATTCTGTGAAAATTTTTCTTGCAGGATCGTTTTCAATACCCGCCAACCATCTGGGATGGTTTGGAGTTTCCCGACGCCATAAAACCGGAACCCCTCGAAGCTGGGCACTTCAGTAACATGGAGTTGTTCACGGGCAGCCCTCAGGTAGAGTGCAGTGTCAATTTCAAACCCGGGTTTGTCACTCACATCAACAACCTCGAGACAGTGCCGCCAAAACGCATGATAGCCATAGCAAAGGTCGGTCCAATGGGTGCCGAACAGGATGTTAACCAGCACAGTGAAAAACCCATTGCCAAGCTGCCTGATAAAAGGCATATCGGTGGTTCCACCGCCGTGGGCAAACCGGCTGCCTTTGACCATATCTGACCCCATCATTAAGGCTTGAATCATCCGTGGAATTTCACGGGGATCGTTCGATCCATCTGCGTCCACAACGATTAAGATTTCACCGGTTGCGGCTCGATAACCGGCATTCATCGCCGCCCCTTTGCCTTTTTGCTTTTCCGTCACAACCTTGATGGATGGCAGTAAAGTCGTAGCTACCTCAATGGTATTATCAGTCGAGCGGCCGTCCACCAGGATCACTTCATCGATCCAAGGCATGGGAAGGAATGGCAGGACCAATGGCAAGTTCTTGGCCTCATTTAGTGTAGGGATAATCACGGAAACCCGCGGACGGTGGGAAGAATTGGGACCAGGCACAGGTTGCGAATTTGGATTGATTAGTGATGTAACGCTCTGCGATAAATTCGATCTGTGGGATAACTCTTTGTGTACCTTAACCAGATGTTCCATTTCTTTCTCCTTACCTTTTCATTGGTCTTCAGAAATAACAAAAAAAGATGTAAATCCATTTCGGTCTACCAGTAATGTTTCTGGTTCTTTTAATCCAGGGTGGAAAACAACAAGTTTAACAAGGCTTCTCATTTCGCCTCATGATGTTGAATCGATGTTGGTAATAACTCGCAAGAGTTTCTTGGTCTCAGGCGTTTTGAAAAAACCTGATATAAAGTTCACCATCTGATCGAAGGTCAGAAAATAGGTTTCCTGACGGCTTTGAATGTGCGTGATGTGGCCTCGCCAGTGCTGCCGATCCTCATCATTCCACAGGCGGATCACAAATGAACTCAGGTTTTCTTTGGGTAAAAAATCCATATCCATCCCTCACATCACGATTTATTCTCGTAAGGATAATGGAGAGGGTGCAAAAATGGTGCAAATTATGATAAAATAGGTTAAGAATATTTAGGTCCATCCATTATTCATGCGAAGTAACGCATGGATTTCATTGAGAACCTGAAAACAACTTCGAATAGACCGGAAAAGCGGCAAACATATATGTTGCAAATAAGATTGCTGGGGGTACTGCAGATATCTGTTGATGGCAATGTGCTTCCATCTCTCCCAACCCAGAAAGCCAATGGAATATTGGGTTATATAACTTTGAACACCGGCAAGGGACTAAGCCGCGAGCACCTTGCTGGATTGTTCTGGCCCGATCGTCCGCAATCAAATGCACGCCGAAGTTTACATACTGCCCTCTGGCAGATTCGCTCTTTACTGAAAAAAGCTGGTCTTAAACCAGAAAAATTATTTTCTGCTTCCAGTAACACAGTTTGTTGGTCGCCTGAAATTGATTACTGGCTGGATGTACCAGAATTTGAAAAATCAGTCAATCAAGCATCTCCAAGCCAGCTGCAGAATGCAGTTGACCTCTATCGAGGTAGTTTTCTTTCCAATATCTATGAGGATTGGTGTTTGGAAGAGCGTTACAGGTTGGAGTCTTATTACCTGCGCGCGCTCAGCAAACTGATCAGTCATTACCTGGAAAGCCGGCGTTTTTCAGCAGCCATGGAAACGAGCCGTTTATTGCTTAAGGCTGATCTGCTAAATGAAGTGGCACATCGAGCATTGATGCTATCAAACTACCAATTAGGCAATCGTTCTGCGGCAATCGAGCAATATCATGAATGTGCACGATTGCTGAAAAGGGAACTGAACATAGATCCTTCTGAAGAAACCAGAAATCTTTTTCAATCAATCCAGGAGGAAAGAATTACCTATAATCCGCCTGTCACCGGTTCACTTTCGCCTTCGGTATTGTTAAAAAATATAAAAAATCCGCCGATTAATTCAAAATTAAACCTGGAGGAAACCGGCTTGTTTGGCAGGGACGACGAATATAACCAGCTCAACCGGTGGTGGGAAAATGGCAGCCAATTTGCCTTACTTATGAAGGGTGAACCCGGCGTGGGGAAAACGCGTCTGGCGCAGGAATTTGTGCGCCGGTTACAGTCTTCAGGGGTTGTGGTCGGATGGGGTATGTGCCTACCCATAGAGCAGGGCTCCCCATATTACTCTATTCAGACGGCATTGTATGATTTGGTTGCCAATCTCCCACCAGAAGTCAGGGGTTCAGTGCCTGAATGGCAGGCTGTCGAGATCTCACGAGTTTTCCCCGAATTTTCTTCCTTATTTGATGTTAGCATAACCTATGTGACAGATTATTTCGACCAGAATCGAATGTTTACCGCCATTTGCAATCTGGTTCACAACATCAGTCAATCCATCTCCATACTTTTAGTAATCGACGATATTAACTGGGCAGGCCAGTCAACAATCCATCTTATTGAATTCCTAGTTCGATATATGTTATCGGTTCAAACGGAGAATTCAAAAAAAGTGCGGATTCTTGCCATGACCAATGAGATTGCCGTTCCAAACTACCAATCGATGTCAATCATTCGATTGCGTCGGGATCAACTCATATTAGACCTTGATCTGAATCCGCTCAATCCCGAAGATGTTGTCCGATGGATAAACAACTCCTCAGGTGGGGCTAAAAATGCTAAAAAATTGGCCGATGCCCTCTACCATAAAACTCTGGGTAATCCGCTTTTCATCCGCGAGACGCTTGGAGCCTTGGTTAAGGATGGTATTTTAGCGATTGACAAGACCATTTGGGAAGGCCCTGCCTTAAAAACAGATCCGCTACGATTGCCTTTGGCTGAATCAATCAAGCAAATAATCGAAGGTCGGTTAATGCCGTTGAGTCAAAGCGCAATCGAAACTGCGCAGGGAGGTGCGGTGATAGGCACCTACTTCGACGTAAGTGAAATTGGAATCATCACCGGGCGGGAGGAAGAATCTGTCATAAAGGATTTGGAGGAGTTGGTTACTGCTCAGATTATTATGGTGAATTCACCGCCCAAAAAACACGATTTTGAATTCAGGCATCATTTATTCCAGCAAGCTATTTATGAGAGGATTTTGCCGCCGGCCCGTGCGCTCATGCACCGCAAGTTAGCACGCAAATTGATCGATGAGATTGGTAAGCGGGGAGCTTCGCGGATTCTCTATCATTACCGGAGATCAAAAGATTTCGAAGCGGTAATCCATTGGTCTGTAATCGCGGGCAGGCAGGCTCTTAAATTATCGGATTACGAATCGGCAATTTCGATATTGCAGGCTGCCGAAGACATCGCCCTGGAAATTGAAGTGCCCCTGGTCACGCTGGTCGAAATCATCCAGTACCTGGGCGATGCTTATTCAGGGAGTCGTGAGCGTTCAAAGATTTTGCACTATGCTAAAAGGTACGCTGAGGTAGCCCAACAAATGAACATAAGTGGCTGGCAAGAGACCACAGGCAGATGGATGCGCGCAGCCAGAATGGGGACTTCAGAAATCACGGGTTCTCCAATGCTCTAGAAGAGCGTGCCAATTACGAGCACCTGATTGTAAATTGACCAGTGATTGCCGAGGATCGAACAATTATATTGACAGGCATGGGTAAGTGACTATATACTCATCTTGGTATTTCCAGGGGCATTATTAAATTGTGCAATGCGATAGCCTGCCTTTTTTGCACTGAGAGGAGGTGAGGCTAGAAAAAATTCCAGTTCGACCGGGGATGCTATCGACAAAGCTTCCCACCAATTCCCAATATCATTTAATTGAATAGGAGAGAAGAACGTGTACAGAAAAAAGACTCTTTTCGTTTTGATGTCCGTTTTAATTCTTACTTCGATGATTTTGTCCGCCTGCGGAACAAAAGCCACCGAAGCTCCAGTCGCTACTGAACCCGAAGGTGACGCTCAGTTTTCAGTCGGCGTAGTCCTGCCGACCAAGGATGAACCGCGCTGGATCCAGGATGAGACCCGCTTCCGCGAAGCATTCGAAGCAGCGGGTTACGACGTCGAGATTCTGTTCAGCCAGGGTGATTCGGCGCTCGAGAAGGCTAACGTCGAAGCCTTGATCTCGAAGGGCGTCAAAGTCATCATCATCTGCCCGCATGACGCAACCGCGGCGGCAGCAGCAGCTGCCGAAGCACGCGAAGCAGGCATCAAGGTCATTTCGTATGACCGGCTGATCCGCGACACCGATGCTGTGGATTATTATGTGACCTTCGACAGCGTATCGGTAGGCGAGGCGCAGGCGCAGTATCTGGTGGACAAAGCCGCAGGTACAGGCAATCCGCTGTACCTGTACGCTGGCGCAGCGACCGACAACAACGCCTTCCTGTTCTTCGAAGGTGCCTGGAACGTTTTGCAGCCCAAGATTGCCGACGGCACATTCGTGATCAAGAACTCGAGTGAAGCGGTCGCCCTGCAGGATAAGGCCACGCTGACGCGCGATGAGATGGGCAAGATCATCGGACAGGTGACCACAGATTGGAAGTTCGATGTAGCCAAGAACCTGGCGGAAGCACACCTGACGGCTGCAGCTGCAGCTGACAAGGGAGATGCCTTCATACTGGCGCCGAACGATGGCACCGCGCGCGCCATAGCGGATGTGTTTGCGGCTGACAAGGACGTCACCAGCTACGTGGTGACCGGCCAGGATGCTGAAATCCCCTCGGTGCAATACATCATCGACGGCAAGCAGTCCATGACTGTGCTGAAGGATGTGCGCACGCTGGTCAGTGATGCGATCGCGGCTGCGGTTGCCTACCTGGAAGGCAAGACACCGGCAGAAACCACCACCTACAACAATGGTGTGATCGATGTCCCCGCCAAGCCATCCGTGGTCGTGACCGTTGACCTGAGCAATGTCAAACAAGCCGTGGTTGATTCTGGGTACTACGAAGCCAGTGAGTTCACGGGCTTACCCTAATTCTTAACCAATAATATTGCAGGAATGGTGATGATTGTTGTCGCCATTCCTGCAATGCCATATTGAAAACCCATTCTGGCAAATCGTTATTACAGTCGTTTAGTTTTTGAATTGCACTTTTTTAGAATTATAGTAAATTTATTGCAGGCAAGTAGCATTTTCTTGACTCCCTGATTGCAGGTGATAAGAATATTATTTTCAATTTGAGCGGGTTGGTGAGTCATTTAATGTACCATGCCTGTGGAATTATTATTACAACTCCTTATTAAGTTAGCGCAAAGGGAGAACAAAAAGATATGGTTGAGTCCACACCTGTTGTCGAAATGTGTAACATCAAAAAGAATTTTGCTGCTGTCCAGGCGTTGAAAGGTGTGTCCCTTGCCTTGCAACACAATGAAGTGCTGGGTCTGATGGGTGACAACGCTGCTGGAAAATCCACCTTGATGAAAGTCCTTAGTGGAGCCTACATTCCGGACGAAGGTGAAATATTAATGGAGGGGAACAAAATTAACTTGACGGACCCGCTGCATGCGCGCCGATTAGGTATTGAAATGGTGTACCAGGATTTGGCGCTGGCCGACAACCTCGATGTGACCGGCAACGTGTTCCTTGGACGCGAGGTGGTAGGGAAGCAGATCGCATCGGTGGGAATAATGGACAGTCGGAAAATGGAGCAGGAAGCCCAGCGTTTGGTTGGCAGGCTCAAAATTGATATCCCCTCCGTACGGTTATTGGTTGAAAGGTTGTCTGGTGGACAACGCCAGGCAGTTGCGATCGCCCGTGCGACAGCTTTTAATTCCAAAGTAATCATAATGGATGAGCCGACGGCTGCTCTTAGTGTGGCTGCGATTGAAAAAGTACTCGACCTCGTCCGCGAGCTGAAAGCACAGGGGGCTTCAATCATAATCATCAGCCATCGCTTGGAGGATATCTATGCGGTCAGTGACAGGTTGATCGTGATGCGGCAAGGTCGCAAAGTCCGTGATACTCCGGTCACCGGTACGATTGATGAGTTCCGCGAGAGTTGCGTGGCATACATGATTGGTGCACGTGACGACTTTGCTAAAGTGGTAGTTGAATAACCTTTGCGAGGAGGAATTAGATGGCCTTTAAAGAAGTAATCAAAGCACAAAGGCACAATATTCGCGATTACGGAATGTATATCGCTTTTGTTATTATCGTAATTTTCTTCGCAATAACAACCAAAGGCCTTTTTGTTTCATCGCGTAACATTGGCAACCTGGTTAATGCCATGAGTTATATTGCCGTGTTAGCCGTGGGAATGACTCTGGTTATCATTATCCGCCATATTGACCTGTCGGTCGGTTTTCTGGCTGGAACCCTGGGTGCGATCGCCGCAATTTCGCTGAAGTATTGGGAGCTTCCATTGGGTGTGACTATTCCCCTGGTTTTAGCTCTGGGGTCATTTGCTGGTTTGATCACCGCATTTCTGGTCGCTCAAATGAAAATTCCGGCGTTTGTAGCCACCCTTGCTGGCTGGTTGTTGTATAAAGGACTGCTGCAACTTGTGACACGCAGCACTGGAACAATCGTTATTAATAACAATATTTTTAATTCGCTGGGAAATGGCTTCATACCCGATATACCGGATATTGGAATTTTGCCAGGCGTCCACAAGATCACCCTTTTGTTAGGGTTATTGGCAATCATACTTTTCGTTTCAAGCGATATTCGTAATCGAAAAAAGACGTTGGAATATCACTTTGCGGTCTTGCCAACGAATGCATTTATTCTGAAACTGGTTTTTATATCAATAATAATCGCTGGCATCACCTGGATTCTTGCGGGGTACCGGGGCCTTTCATGGGCAGCCGTAGTCTTAATGGTTGTTGTCCTGATATTTTCTTATATTATGTCCAAAACAAATATTGGTCGTCATATTTATGCCGTGGGCGGTAACCCTGAAGCAGCCCAGCTAAACGGGATCAGCGTCAAGAAAATTACCTTTCTGGTGTTTGGATCAATGGGATTGCTAACCGCCGTGGCGGGCATTTTATATGCGTCCTGGTTGAGGTCCGCAACCACAATTGCAGGCACAGGTATGGAGTTGGATGCGATCGCTGCCGCGTTTGTCGGCGGTGTCGCGGTATCGGGTGGTGTTGGCAAGGTGACCGGATCGATCATCGGCGCTCTGGTGATGGCGTCGCTGACCAATGGCATGAACCTTCTGGGTTGGGATATTTCCATCCAATACATCGTTAGGGCTCTGGTTTTAGTGGCAGCGGTTGTCTTCGATGTGGCAACACGGAAATCTAAGAGTTAATTTCATTCCGGATTTCGCAGCTCCCCGGTAAATTCGCATTATTTCCCTCGATGGGACGGGATTCGAAAACAAAAGAACCTCACCATGTGAAGGTCTGGTTAAAGCAGGAAGTCCTTTCTGCTGCCACAACCGAAGATTGCTTAAGGCGCTTGGGTGTTGCTTGGTTCGCATTGCCTGATGGGTCGCACCTTCACAATGACACACAGTTTGGTCGCCGGAAACCCGTGAAGCCTTGATTTATGCCGCGATGATCCGCTCGATGCTCGGATGCTTGGCTCATGCCCATCCTTGATTTTGAGACGCTATCTTAGACTTATTTAGGCTGCAGGGCACAAAGGACTTGCGGCGTTAACAATGGAATCGTATATCAGCGGTGAATATTCACAAGTGTACCAACTGAGGACCAATTGTAAAGCCATTCTGCATCGTTGGTGTCCATATTGACACAACCATGACTCATTGGCGTTCCGAAATTATGGTGCCAATAGGTGCCGTGAATTGAGAAATCACCAGAATAAAACATGGAATAGGGCACATCTGGCAGAAAATAATCGTTGCCAGTCATGGTATATGTAGGGAATTTGCCATAAATATGGTATTGTCCAGTCTCTGTGGGGTAGATGTCAATCCCAGTGGATACCAGGAAAGAGGCTATCAGGTCGGTGCCATCATAGGCACGAAGCATCTGTTCGCTTAGATCGATGTCAATCCAATGATCTTCAATACCGGTCAAGACTACAGGGGTAGATGTTTCAGTGGGAGGTGACATTCTGAAGGGATAATCATCATGAATAAGATTTACCCCTGCCAGATTGACCAATGACATTTTAATCCAGCCCTCTTGACCGTCTGATGTTTGAACATAAAGCCAGGTATTATCACTAAATCTTCCCAACAACAGCAACTGTTCGGCATAATTGAGCATCCGAATAGATGAAAAATGGGTTCCAGGGCCTGTGCGTAGATTGACACGAGTACCGGATACAAAAATGGTTGCTGGTGGAGCTGGTGATGGCGTTTGGACGGGAAGGTCTTTATAATGGTTAACCCCTGCAAGATTGACCAATGACATTTTGATCCAGCCCTCTTGACCGTCTGATGTATTAACATAAAGCCAGGTATTATCACTAGATCTTCCCAACAACAGCAACTGTTCGGCATAATTGAGCATCTGGATTACTGAAAAGTTGGTACCAGGACCGTTGCGTAGAATGACACTTTTACCGGATACCAGAATCATTGTTGATGGAGTCAAGGATGGTGTCGGGGTTTTGGTCGCGGTTGGTTCTCTGGTGCCGGTTGCTTTGGCTGTCGCGGCGGAGAACAGGCCTGGCTCGACCAGCATATCCCCATGGACGGATGTATAGGAACCGCTTGCGGGTATAAACCGACTACCAAACACGAAGACCAATAAAATCGTGATGAAAATCCAAAATTGAGCCAATATGGATTTCTTCCGCTGCGTGGGTTGTATTATATCTGTTGTTTTGTTCATTAAAGTTGCCTCTGGATGTTCACGCGATTGACCTCATCTCATTAGAATAACGACATTTATGGCGTCTTGCCGAGCTGTTCGAGCATGGCTTTGCTGGGAGCAAAACCGGGGTGATAGATCAGGCTGGTGCGCAGATCTGCTACAGCCCGAGTTGTGTCACCAAGGGCATAATATGATAATGCCCGCCAATAATAGCTTTCCTCCAGGACCGGTTCGGCCATAAGTCCAAGCGTCTGATTCGCCAGAGCGATGACGTCCTGGTACCGTTCTGTATAGTAGTACGCGGCATAGGGGCCTGTCTCATACCAGAGGATGCGGTAGGGGCGAGAATTTACCTCGATATCCGGGTACATTTCGAAGGCTGTGTCGAATGCGGTGGCCGCGGCAGAATAATTTTGCAGACTTACCAGGCTAGTGCCGGCGTTGAACCAGGCAAAGAATTTATCACGCACATCCGTCAGTGAGGAAGTTTCTAACATCGCACGGTCATAAGCGATTTGATAAGCCGCTTCATCAGTTGCAAGAAGACCCAGGGCTTTGAGTACATCATTTTCTCTTTCTGGCTGGTAAACAACAATGAATACAAAATTAAAGGACCGCCAGGCCTGCTCCAAATCGCTGTAGGAGAAATCAAACCCAATAAAAGAATCCCATAGGTTCTGAGGAATCTCTGCTCCCCATGGGGTGTAGATCATGAGATAGGAATCGTGGACGGTGAGGATCTGTTTCTCATCATCATAGCCGACCACCAGGTTGTAATGCCCCATCCAGCCTTCATTTCTCAAAGTATACGGCTCGAAACTTTTTTCGATCATCACTGGGAAACCTGCATTGAGCAAGGTCTTAATGGTCTGCAAGTCGCCACCATACCGCCAGAGGGCGTGCAGTGCGGTGTGTTCGTTGACGAAATCTACCAACTCGTAAGGCATCACGTTTACATCCTTCCCATTGGGCTTTACCACCGCGGCTGCAGCACTCTGGTCTTTGCCCCAGTCATAATAGGAAAGATACATGGACAGAGTAGCCGGTCCGCAGTTATTCATGAACTGAGGTTCGCAACTTATGCCTTTCAGGAGAACAGAAGATGGCAGAGATGTGGGAGTTAGGGTTGGTGGAGGAACCGGAGTAAATGGTGTTTCAGCGGTTAGATGGCTTGGAAGGGCGGCAGACTGGGTGGTGAGTTGAGTTGTAGGCGTAGGTGTAGGAGTAGGGGCATTGGCAGTGATTGCGGCTGAGACCGAGGTTACCACCAGAGCATCGTCAAAAGTGGATGGAACGAAGACCGCCTGACTGGGCGGTCTTAACCAGTATTTGACTGTCCTATACACTTCGCGGGAATGATAGCTTACTCTTGACCAGACCGGTGGCAGACTCACTACCCCAGTTAGCAGGACAACGACAGTTATAATGATCAGCCATGTTTTTAGTCGTTTATTCTGATCCGTGGGGTTATCATCCATGTTTTGCAAATCCTTCCATATAAATGATGCATACCTCAAGCCCCCTCTGCGTAGCTATTTGCACTTTACGCAGCCGGAAGGATAAAGCAGATGAGGCAGCCTAAATGTACAATGGCGATTGCCGGAGGGGTTTCTGGAAAATTTATTTTGCGCAAATCACTCCAGTGGAGCAGGGTGATAAAGGGGGATGGGGATTGTAATCATCTGGCCGATCTGCAAATTAGCCAGATCCATGCCAGGATTAGCCTGAATCAGGCTTTCTGGGATCGCGCCAAAACGGGCAGCCAGATCGGGTAGAGTATCGCCGGGGCGTATGGTGTAATTATACTGGCTGCCCGCCTCCAGGCCGCGCTTGCGCAGCACTTCGAAGCCGTTTTGACCCGTCATACCCAGGCGGGGATTGCTCCATTCATTGTAAATAATACCCTCACCAGACGATTTCGGATCATAGAGCAGATAGCGCAGAATTAATATACTGCCCCACATCTCATGACCCCAGCTCTGATGCTGATTGGTGACAGTGTAGGCACGCCCCTCGGCGTCTACCTCAGTAACGATAAACATATGGTCGAAACCATGATCTTTGGCATAGGCATACACATAATCAGCAGGTTGCAACGGCCAGGCGGTAAAGTCAAACTCTGCCAGGGGAGTATCAAAGCGAAAAACCTCGTAGTCG
>JAJZTR010000201.1 GCA_021848775.1 Chloroflexota bacterium
ACACAATTTTCGGAGCAGAAATAATACGCCTTTCCCATGTGCTCCCTGGAAGCAAATGCCGCTTGGGGATCAATTTCCATTCCGCAAACTGGATCTTTTACCATAATTTATCTCCTTTATGCTTTTTTTAAACTACTTTATTCTACTTGCGGTGAGCAATCACAATGGAAAAAATATATCATTGAATGATATGCCCCAAAAGAGTAAGAAGGTCGGTATGCGGGTAAGTACAAATAGAATAGCTTACCAGGCAATTATGCCTAATGGGCGGGGTCAGGATTTGATTTTAACTATTTCTTTTCATGTGGGTACAAAAAATCGGAATGTATCGATCAGCAGCCACCAACCTTCTCCATAATCATCCTTGAGATCTTCACAATTTCTCGACATTAGTTGAGTATGCTTGTTTCCATTCAAAAGCATAAAAACTGGAGCAAATATGATCAATCGAATGAAGGTTTACCATTGGATTATTCCCACTCTGCTGGTTATCCTGACCCTGTCAGCGTGTACCGGCCAAAGCAGCACGCCCACCGAAGCCGTTCTTGGGACAGGTGAAGTAACAGAAGTAACTTTGCTGGACACTGTGGAAGCGTCTGGTTCGATCAGCCCGCGCCAGGTGGCCTCTGTGAGCTGGGAAACGAGCGGAGCGATCTCTACAGTAGCCGTCCAGGTTGGGCAGCAGGTCGAGTCGGGGGACATTCTGATGACTCTTGACCCGAATTCTGTTCCAAATAGCCTGATCCTGGCCCAGCTCAATCTGGTTGAAATGACTTCCCCGACCGCCATCTCTGCCGCACAAAATGCGGTTATTGAGGCGCAAAATGCCGTCAAGGATGCCCAGATCGATCGAAATAACCTCGATTATGTCAACCAGGGCGCCATCGATGACGCCTACGCTCAGTACGTGCTGGCCGAACAGAAATTTCAGGCTGCCAAGGAAAATTTTGACCGATTATCCTATAAGAGCGAGGATGATCCGGGCCGGGCAATGGCTTACCAGTCCATGTATGCTGCGCAAGTTAGCCGGGATTCGGCGCTCTACAAATACAACAATTTAGCCGGTAAGCCAACCGATTTGACATACGAAGAATCGGATAGTGCCCTTGCGCTGGCGCAATATCGCCTGGAAGAAACCCGGAATTACTTGAAGGCTTTACAGGGTGAAGAAGTTCCGCTGGATGCTACCGGCGACTCCCTGCTGAAGTTAAAAGAAACCCGAATGACGGTCGACTCGCTCAACCTGCGAGCACCTTTCGCGGGAATTGTGAGCGCGATTTATGACCAGGAAGGCATTGTGGTGGCAAACAACCGGTCGAGCGTTGTTCTGGTGGATCGTTCAAAACTTTATGTCACGGTCCAATTAACCGAAAATGATGTTGTCAGGTTATCCATTGGAAATTCCGCGAGCATCGTTGTAGAAGCATTACCAGAACTGGCCTTGACCGGACAGGTAATTGCCATCAACCCGATCGGCGTTGTCGATCAGGGTGTAGTTTATTATGACGTCCTTGTTGAATTGGATCAGGCAAGTGAACAAATCCCGCTGAATGGTACGACTTCTGTGACGATCCAGATCGGTGTACCTCAAATTGGCTATGCTGTTCCGGTAACTGCAATTCAAAATGATGACCAGGGTGAGTATGTAATGATTTCGGCCAATGGAAGCACCCAACGCGTGGAAGTTGTCAGCGGGCAGATTCTTGAGGATGATCAGGTGGTCATTCAAGGGGATGTCGAAGTTGGCGACCAGGTGGTGTTGGTACAACAATCGACGAGTTCGACTACTACCGGGCAAGGGGTCGGCGGGGCTGGTTTCTTGATGGGCCGCCAACCCTAATAAGGACCTGAGATGATCGAAGTAGAGAATTTAAAAAAGATATACAGGCTTGGTGATACCAAGGTTCGTGCGCTCGACGGCGTATCCTTGCAAATTCAAGATGGAGAGATGGTCGCCATTGTTGGCCCTTCGGGTTCAGGGAAAAGCACATTAATGGCCATCCTGGGTTGCCTTGATACGCCGACCAAAGGGACTTATCGCATGGATGGGCAGCCAATGGAGAAACTGAGTGACAACCAACTGGCAGCGATTCGCAGTCGGAAGATTGGTTTCGTCTTCCAACAATTCAATTTGCTACCGCGGACGTCAGCTTTGGAAAACGTGATGCTGCCCCTTTCCTATAACGGTGTCAAAGGTAAGACCCGTCAAGAAAAGGCTCGGGCTGCGCTGGAGGTTGTCGGTTTATCCGATCGTTCCCGGCACCATCCCAACCAGCTCTCGGGCGGCGAACAACAGCGGGTTGCCATCGCCCGCGCTCTGGTCAACGAACCATCCATCTTGTTGGCAGACGAACCGACGGGAAATCTGGATACCCATACCGGGGCAGATATCATTCGCATCTTTCAAAACTTGAACCGCGAGCGGGGTCAAACGGTGGTGTATGTCACCCATGATTCCTTTATTGCCCGCCATACGAACCGTATCATCAAGATCGAAGACGGCAAGATTGTTGGTGATGAGAGGGTGGAAAACCCATTCGAAGCTGGTGTGCCAAGATTGGATGATGTCCTTGCCCCTGCGCATCAGGGCGAGGGAAAGGCTGGTCGGGTTTTATGAACTTTTTCGAGAATTTCCGCATTGCTTTGCGCGCTTTGACAGCCAATAAATTGCGCTCTGGACTGACCATGTTGGGGATTATCATCGGAGTTGCAGCCGTAGTGGCCCTGATGGCTGTTGGCAAAGGAGCCACCAGCGGCATCACCAGCCAGGTCGAAGGTCTGGGAACCAATGTAATCACTGTCTCAACAGCCCGTTTCTTTCGCGAAGCTGGAGGTACAACGCAAACGCTGTTCTATGCCGATTTTGGGGCAATCGAAGAAGAAATTGGCAGCCTGGCCGAAGCGACCCCCTATTTCCAAATTCAAGCCAATGTAATCAACGGGGAGCGCCAGTCGGATTACTCAGTCACCGGTGTCACGGCTAATTTTGCGTCGGTCAATGCCTATACAATCGACAGAGGGCGTTTCATTACCGATCAGGATAACCAGGGAGCGGCGCGGGTAGCGGTGATCGGGTCTCAAACCGCGCAGGATTTGTTTGCCGGGCTTAACCCGCTTGGCCGCGACATTCAGATCAACGGTATCACTTTTTCGGTCGTCGGTGTGTTGGCCTCAAAAGGCACCAGTGGTTTTTCCTCACAGGACGATGTTGTTCTGGTACCTTTGGAAACAGGCTATGACCGGCTTTTCGGCGGCAGGGCTTTTAGTGGTGGAAGGCGTACGCTTTCCGGGATCACCCTCTCGGCGCTTGATGCAGCACAGGTCGACGGCATTAGCGCGGACGTGGAGTATACACTCCGTCGGGAACATGGCCTGACCCTGCGTGACGACCTCGGGTTTTCTGTGACCAGCCAATCTCAAATGCTTTCCACGCTGAGCAGTATTACCGGCACCTTAACCGCACTGCTCGGTGCTATCGCAGCAATCTCATTGCTGGTGGGCGGAATTGGCATCATGAACATAACCCTTGTTTCCGTTCGCGAAAGAACGCGTGAAATCGGTTTGCGTAAAGCAGTTGGGGCAAGGCGCAATATCATTCTTGCTCAATTTCTTGTCGAGACCCTCACCCTTTCGATTCTTGGCGGTTTGCTCGGTACGCTGCTGGGGGTTGCCATAGCATGGGTAGTCTCCCTCAGCGGGCTGATCGCCGCAACGGTGACGGTGGATACTGTCCTTCTAGCCTTCAGTTCGGCAGCTTTGGTTGGTCTTTTCTTTGGTATCTACCCGGCTTATCAAGCTGCGGGATTGCGGCCCATCGAAGCCCTACGGTATGAATAAATAAAGAGGAGTGATTACCTATGAATTCAAAAGGTTCTAAAATATTAACGGCTTCAAGCATTGGCCTTATCCTTCTGGTCTTGATCGGCGCCGGCTGGTCGCTTGCCACCAATTTGGGTTGGGTGAATGCCGGTTTCGGCGGCAATCCGATTGCGGGCGGGTGGATGGGCAGCGGTCTTCCGAGAGGTTCCTTCGAGGATGGCTCATTCCAACCCCCCGAAAATTTTCAAGGCCGGACAGGCAACTTTTCACGGACAGGCGGTTTGACCAGTGTGTTCGGGGTCGTACGCTGGCTGGGGACGGGTCTCAACCTGGCTGGATTGCTGATCGGTGCGGTTGCCGTTATTGGCATCCACAAACGCAAGAAATGGGGTGTTGTGCTGGCGATTTTATTGGCTGCCCTGATAGGGCTGACCAGCCTGTTCGGCTTGTTCCGCTTTGCTGTGACGCTGTCTTATGCTCAATCTCTGATCAAAGTGGCCCTTGCTGTCGCAGTGGTCGTCTTGCTGCTCTTGCCGTCCGCCCGGAAAGCATTCAACCCGGCGCCAGCATTGGTAGATGACGATGAAGACGACGAAGATGACCAATAATATCTCTGGACGCTAAACTTTTCAGTCGGGGTCTTATCCGGGTTTGCCCCTGTTCCTGCCTGTAATCCTGCAGCTTGCACCTGAAATGTGTCATAATGGGATGATTGTGGCGAAGACAATTCTGGTGATAGACGA
>JAJZTR010000202.1 GCA_021848775.1 Chloroflexota bacterium
ATCTTTTCATCGTCCATCCCTGTCGATAATTGATACCGAACGATTATGCCAATTGTACTTGCCAGGGTCTTCTTTTTGAAACCTCGTTCAAGCATCAGGCAACAAGACAACCCTTAAAACCAGCGCCGCCGGAAAAACAACCAGATCGTTGCTCCGACCATCAGTACGATCACGCCCAGAATCAGCAGCCAGGCATCATTCCAATCCTGGAATGGCAGTGAAACGTTCATTCCGTAATACCCTGTGACAATAGCTGGCAGGCTGACCAGGATCGTGACAGATGCCAGGAATTTCATCACCACATTCAGGTTGTTCGAGATGATGGAGGCAAAAGCATCCATCATGCTTGTAAGAATGCTGGATGAGATGTTGACCATTTCAATCGCCTGCTGGTTTTCAGTGATGACATCTTCCAGTAAATCTTCATCATCGGGGTAAAGGCGAAACAGCTGGGTTCGCTGCAGCCGCTCCAGCAGCAGCTCGTTGGATTTCAGCGCTGTGGCAAAGTAAACCAGACTCTTCTGATACTTCAGTAGTTCCAATACTTCTTTGTTCTTCATCGACTGCTGCAGGCGGTCTTCTAAATCCTCGGTCATTTTATTGATTTGCCGTAAATGGACCAGAAATTTTCCGGCATTCTGCAGCAGCAGCTGCAGTACAAACCGAATCCGTTTCCCTGTGGATAGGTTTCGCTTCTTGCCTGAAATTAATTCGGTGATCAAATCGTTTTGCCGCCGGCAAATAGTGATGATCATCTGGTCGGTAAGGATAATCCCAAGCGGAATTGTGATGTAGGGGATGTCTACATTTACTCCCTGGAAGAACGGGATGCGGATGAGAATCAACATTTTTCCATCATCCTCACGCTCTGACCTGGCCTGCTCGTCCATATCCAATGGGTAGGTAATGAAATCCTGAGGGATGCCCTGACTGGTTAATCGCTCGATATCATCGCTCGTCGGGTCGATCACGTTAACCCAGCAGCCACTGGTAACCTCAGACAACTGCTCCAATCCGGTTGGTGATGATTTATAAATTGTGATCATTGGAGCACCTCCTGAGTATTTTTTCGGATTGTCCTACAGGACAGGTTGATTTTACACCTGTTAATCTTTTATTAGAAGCATCAATTAATCCGGTTTTTTTGCCCTGGTTCAGGTATAATGGGTCTACCGGGGATGACAGGCTTCGACGGGAGAGGCTGGTCCCGGACTGCGAGCCGAGAGGTACCGACCTCGTAAAATCAGTACAAAAAACAAGTGCCAATCGCACAACCTATGCTGCTCTCCCCCTCGCTGCCTAAGCAAGGGTGATCAGCTAATGGTCTCCACGGAGACCACGTCTGCCTACTCCGCTGTCTGACCGGTAGTAGAGCGGGCGCCACAAGGTCAGGCTGCCGCCTCCCACGCCGCGGGGGTTGCGAAAGAGGGCTTTCGGGCCCGAGCGGATAGCAGCCCTCCTGTTCTGCGGGTCTCTAGGCTGGCTGCGATACCAAAGACCTGATACGCTCGTAGATGTCCGCGGGTCTATTCTTTCGGACGCGGGTTCAATTCCCGCCATCTCCACCTGTTTTAGTTACAAGGGTGACCACTGGTCGCCCTTGTATTCTTTTTACACCTGCACAATGAACCCTTTCAAATACGCCCCCTCAGGGAAACTCAGCGCAACCGGATGATCCGGTCCCTGCGTCAGAGTCTGCACGATCCGTCCATCGATTCCGGCGTCTACGGCTGCCCCTGCCACGATTTTCTGGAACAATTCCGCCGATATCCCTCCCGAGCAGGAAAAGGTCGCCAGGATTCCCCCTGGGCGCAGCAATTTGAGCCCGAGCAGGTTGATATCCTTGTACCCGCGCGCTGCCCGATCAGCCTGGGCAGCCGTTGGCGCAAATTTCGGCGGGTCGAGAATAACCATGTCAAAAGACCGTCCTTGATCCCGCATGGTTCGCAAGACCTTGAACACGTCGCCTTCGATCCATTCCGCCTTATCGGATGCCAGCCCGTTTAGCAGCACATGATTTCTCCCCATTTCAAGGGCTTCTTTGGACGAGTCCATAGAAGTAACTTTCGCAGCTCCGTTTGCCAGCGCATAAATACTGAATCCGCCCGTGTAACAAAAGCAATTTAAAACTTCACACCCATGCGCCAGTTCTCCCACGCGTTGGCGGTTGCGCCGTTGATCAATATAAAAGCCGGTTTTTTGACCGTGAACGATATCGACTTGAAAACGCAAACCATTTTCACGGATTTCAACCAACCCGGGATCAGTTCCCTTAAGCACGCCCGTGCGTGGAGGAAGACCCTCTAGCTTTCGCACATCCACATCGGACCGTTCGAATATATGCCGCACTCCTGTGATTGCAGCCAGAGCATCGACAATGGTCTCGCGCCAGAACTCGGCTCCGGATGTCAAAATCTGCACCACCAATACATCGGCGTACCGGTCCACCACGACCCCCGGCAGTCCATCTGATTCGGCATGCACCAAACGGATTGCATTGGTTTCTGAATCCGGTATCAAATTGCTTCGTCTTTGAATCGCCTGTTTGATGCGATCATGGAAAAATTCTGAATTTATTATTTCTTCGGGTTTTAAATTCCACATTCTCGCGCGTATGGATGATGCCGGGCTGTAAGCTGCCAACCCTAACGGGTCTCCCTGCGAACTGCGCACCAGCACCGTCTCTCCGCTCTCCGGTTCGCCCTCGATGCGGGCAATCGCTCCCGAAAATATCCACGGATGCCGGGCAAGGACTGATTTTTCCCGTCCAGGCTTCAGAGTAAGTGTCTTCAAGGTTGTTTTCAATGGCTATACGCAGTTCTATTCGCCTGCCATGGAGCGCAGCTGAGCTTCGTCGATGACCGCCACGTTCAGACTGCGCGCTTTTTCCAGCTTGGAACCCGCCGCCTCTCCTGCCACCAGGTAGTCGGTCTTTCCCGTGACGGAATCCGTGACCTTCCCGCCATGCTGCTGGATGTATTCTTTCACGCCTTCCCGGCTAAATCCTGCCAGTGTGCCGGTCACCACAAACACCAGACCGGCCAATGGCTGCGGTCCTGCGGGTGCTGCGGACGCGGCAGCCTGCGGCCACACGCCGGCTGCTTTCAATTTTCTCAAGATGGTTTGATTGACCGGGCGGGTGAACCAGTCCACGATCGCTTCAGCAATATTCGGGCCTACCCCTTCCATTTGCTGCAGTTCTTCCAGCGTCGCCTGACTTAACACATCCAGATTGGGATATTTTCCGCTCAGATCGGCTGCCATTACCTCGCCCACCCCGCGAATTCCCAGCGCGGTGATCAATCGCACCAGCGGCTGTTGGCGTGACGATTCGATAGAGGCTAACAGGTTATCGGCTTTCTTATCCGCAAAACCTTCCAGCCGCAAAAAGTCATCCTTTGTCAGCGTGTACAGGTCAGCCACATCCTTGACCATGCCTGATTCAACCAGCTGCTCAACAATTTTGATGCCCAACCCGACGATATCCATCGAGCCCCGCCCGACGAAATGTTCCACATTTCGCACCAGCTGCGCCGGGCAGGCAGCATTGACGCAGTACCAGGCCACCTCCCCCGCGATATGTTCCACCGGCTGACCGCATGCCGGGCAGACCGCTGGTGGTTCGAACTTTCTTTCGCTGCCGTCTCGCATCTCCACCACCGGCCCAATCACATACGGGATGACATCACCGGCGCGTTTTAGCAACACCCGGTCACCTATGCGTATGTCTTTTTCATATATATAGTCGAAATTATGCAGGGTCGCCTGTTTGACCACCACGCCGCCCACTTCCACCGCTTCCAAAACCGCGGTGGGTGTCAAGACACCGGTCCGACCGACATTGATCCCGATGTCGAGCAGCCGGGTGGTCACTTCCCGGGCGGGGAATTTGAACGCCAGCGCCCCGCGTGGGTCCTTTCCAACCACGCCCAGATCGGCAGCCAGACGCAGATCATTCAGCTTGATCACAGCTCCGTCCGCTTCATAGGGCAGCGTATCGCGTTTCTCGATCCAGCTCTCAGCAGCCGCGATCGCCTCATCGATATTCTTGCAATGAACAGCATGGTCCGTCACCGGCAGCCCAAGATCTTTTAAATACACCAGGGTCTCCCATTGTGTCTCCGGAATCGGTCCATCCGCAGCCAGAATTTGATACGTCAGCAATCGCAGCGGCCGGGAGGCTGTTAAAGCTGTGTCCAGCTGACGCAAGGATCCGGCGGCTGTATTGCGCGGATTGAGATAGGTTTTCTCGCCTGACTCCAACAACCGCTGATTAAGTGCCTCAAAGTCGCGGATATGGATAAATGCCTCACCACGCACCACCAGTTGAGAGGGCGGCTTTTGGCCTCCCGATTGTAACGGAATCGACAACGGCAACACCCGGACCGTGCGTAAATTGGCTGTGATATCCTCCCCCACCATGCCGTCGCCGCGGGTGGCTCCCAGAAAGAATTGCCCGTCCTGGTAATGCAGTACAACGGTCAACCCATCGATCTTTGGCTCGACCACAAACGCGGAATGAGCGACCCTTTCGTCCAACCGCAGGATTCGA
>JAJZTR010000028.1 GCA_021848775.1 Chloroflexota bacterium
CTATCAGGGAAAAATTTATATGGGCCCGATAGCAGAAGCAGAGGCTGGTGAGGCGTTACAAAAGATGCCGGATGCAGCCGATTTTAAAGTTTTACCCATCGAAGGAACCGGCGGTTCGTTAACCGCTTTACCGATCATCGAAACACTCCTTGGAGATGTTTCGGCTTATATTCCTACGAATGTGATTTCCATTACCGACGGACAGATTTACCTGGAATCGAACCTCTTCAACGCGGGTATCCGACCGGGTATTAACGTTGGCATTTCAGTGTCGCGGGTGGGCGGCGCGGCACTTACCAAAGCCATGCGGCAGGTGGCCGGCCGATTGCGCCTGGACATGGCTTCTTTCCGCGATCTGGCTGCATTTGCCCAGTTTGGATCGGACCTGGACAAGGCTACATTGGCGCAATTAAACCGCGGCTTACGTTTGCAGGAAATCTTGAAGCAGGCTCAATATGAGCCCATGTCGCTGGAAAATCAGGTTATGGCGCTATTTGCCGGGGTCAACGGGTTTGTGGATCAAGTGCCGGTCGACAAGGTGAAGCTGTGGGAACATACTTTCCTGCGTCACATGGAAACGGCGAATCCCGAAATTGGTCGAAGCATCGCTGAGAAAAAAGCCATCACCACCGAGATGGATACCAAGCTGCGTGAAGCCTTGCAAGCCTTCAACGCCGGTTGGGCATAATCTGGACTGGTAGATTTCAGGGAGAATTATGTCATCCACCAGGGAAATGCGGCTGCGAATTAGCAGTGTAAAAAATTTATCGCAAGTCACGCGCGCGCTGGAGACGGTAAGCGCCAGCAAGGTCAAGCGCGCAATTCAGGCTAACGATCGAACACGACCGTATGCTCAACGGGCGTGGCGCATTCTGACCCATCTTGCCAGCCAGGCGGGGCATCAAAGTCTGCATCCGTTGTTGGCTGAGCGTGAGGAAATCAACAATATTCTTATCGTTTTGATCAGTTCAGACCGCGGGTTGGCTGGTGCATATAATGTCAACATTGTCCGTGAAGCATTATTAAAAGCCATAGATTTCAAAACCCAGGTTTCATACATTACCGTCGGACGACGCGGACGGGATATGCTGCTGCGCAGGAACCGCAACGTTATTGGTGATTTCAGCAATCTTACAGCCAATCCATCCTATCTGGAGGTTGCTCCAATCGGTCATATGGCTGTGGATGAATATCTCAGCCACCGCGCGGACCAGGTGTATATCGCTTACACAGATTACAAAACCATGCTGCGTCAAGAACCGGTTGTGCGGAAAATTCTGCCTTTCAGTATGTCCGAGACAACTGAGGGTGACGCACGCTACGCAAAACTTTCGAAGACCAGCTTCGTTTATACCTACGAACCGGGACCGGAAGAAATCCTGCATGACCTAATCCCGGATTTCACCACGCTGCAAATTTACCAGTCTGTCCTTTCGGCACAGGCCAGTGAACATGCAGCCCGCATGGTGGCAATGCGAAACGCCACCAATAGCGCGAAAGATCTGGTTTCAATCCTGCAGTTGGAATACAACAAGGTTCGGCAAGCCGGTATCACGAATGATATGCTGGACATCTCCGGCGGCGCTGAAGCCCTTGCTCAAGCAACAGCGTAGGCGCGCACCGCCAGATCATTTTTATTTGGAGGAGACGAATGGAACAATCGACCGGACGACTGGTGCAAATTCTTGGCGGTGTGGTAGATGTGGAATTCCCGGCCAGTGACTTACCCGGCCTCTATGAAGCCCTTGAGGTCGAAAGGCCGGATGAAGACAACCTTATCCTGGAGGTTGAAAAACAACTCACCGATAACTGGGTGCGCTGCATCGCCATGGATGCTACTGAGGGTCTGGTGCGCGGGCTGCCAGTCCGCCGGACCTACCAGCCAATCCAGGTTCCAGTCGGGCAGGAGACGCTGGGACGAGTGTTCAATGTCCTGGGTATACCGGTAGACAATAAGGGACCCGTTGATACACAAACCCGATACCCCATTCACCGGCCTGCTCCTGAGTTTGTGGAACAATCCACCCGTGTCGAAGTCTTTGAGACCGGCTTGAAAGTGATTGACCTGATCGCGCCTTTTACAAAGGGCGGGAAAACCGGGATTTTTGGCGGTGCCGGTGTTGGAAAAACCGTCATTATTATGGAATTAATCCGTTCGATTGCCACAGTGCACCAGGGAAATTCGGTATTTGCCGGGGTCGGAGAGCGAACTCGCGAGGGAACGCAACTCTACCGGGAAATGCTCGAGTCTGGAGTCATGAAAGATACGGTGATGGTTTTCGGTCAAATGAACGAGCCGGCCGGGGTGCGTTTGCGCGTTGCCCTTACTGCTCTTTCGATGGCTGAATATTTCCGCGATCAGGGCAGGGATGTTCTTCTTTTCATCGATAATATCTTCCGGTTTACCATGTCCGGATCGGAGGTTTCAGCTTTGCTTGGCCGTATGCCTTCAGCGGTTGGGTACCAACCAACTTTGGCGACGGAAATGGGCGAACTCCAGGAGAGGATTACCTCAACCCGCACGGGGTCAATCACATCCATGCAGGCGGTGTACGTACCGGCAGACGATTATTCAGATCCTGCCCCGGTCGCAACCTTCACCCATCTGGATGCGACCATCGCACTGGAACGCTCGATCGCTGAAAAAGCGATTTTCCCGGCAGTCGATCCGCTGGCTTCGACCTCGCGCATTCTGGATCCGCAGGTCGTGGGTGAGGATCATTACAACACGGCGCGTGAAGTGCAACGAGTTTTGCAGCGTTACAAAGACCTGCAGGACATTATCGCCATCCTCGGTATCGATGAGCTTTCTGAAGACGATAAATTAATCGTTTCCCGCGCACGCAAGATCGAGCGCTTCTTCTCACAGCCAATGTCCGTTGCAGAGCAATTTACGGGCCGTCCAGGACGCTATGTTCACCTGCGTGATACGGTACACGGATTCCGCGAGATTCTGGATGGCAAATGTGATGATTTGCCTGAACAAGCTTTTTACATGATTGGTACAATTGAAGAAGCCCGCCAGACAGCTGCTGAAATGGCCGCTGCCTAACAGGAGTTCAGATGCCCATCCATTGTGAAATTGTTTCTCAAGACCGGGTTGTGTTTCAGGATGATGTTGATATCGTCGTTGTACCCGGTCTGGAAGGCGTGATGGGTATTCTGCCGAACCACGCACCTTTGTTATCCACGCTGCAATTCGGGATCGTTACTGTTCGCAAACAAGGTCAGGAAGAATATTTCACCGTTGCCGGAGGGGTGGTAGATGTCTCGGGAGATGAGGTAATTATTTTGGCGAACGCGGCGGAAAATGTCGATGAAATCAATATCCAACGCGCAGAAGCCGCCAAGCAGCGCGCCGAGACAATGTTGAAGGATCGGGCAGGAGGAAAGGTCGAAGATCTTGAGTCCCTGCAGGCTTCATTGAAACGATCAACATTGAGGATTTCCGCGGTTCAACGGTACCGGCAAAAACGGACACGCTGATCGCGTTCAATTTAGAGGTACCCGGGTTACCTGGTACCTGATGTTTATAGCAGGAAGGATTACTTTATATTTATGCCAGGTTTTACTAGGGAATTAGGCATCGACCTTGGCACGATCACAACCGTCATCGCGGAGGGGAACCAGATTTTATTGCAGGAGCCGACGGTGGTTGCCCTGGTGGTGCAAGAACAGAAGATGGTGGAGTGGGGGCAATCGGCGCGTGATATGCTCGGACGTGTTTCCGATAATATTGAGGTTGTGCGTCCGTTAAGGCACGGCGTCATCGCCGAGTATGAGATCACAGAGAACCTTCTGCAATATCTTATTAAAAAAACATGCGGACCGATGCTTGTTTTTCGCCCGCGGATTATTCTTACCGTTCCTTTCGGCATCACCAGCGTCGAAACCCGGGCGGTCCATGAAGCGGGTTTAGGGTCTGGCAGCCGGGATGTAATTTTAATCAAGCAGCCATTGGCAGCCGCGTTGGGGGTCGATTTACCCATCAATACGCCGACTGGCAATATGATCATCTCCTTGGGAGGCGGGACTCACCAGGCAGCTGTGCTGGCTATGAATGACATCGTCACCGCTGAGACTTCTCGTACCGGCGGTATGCATATGGATGAAGCGATTATTAGCTATGTGCGCCGAAAATATGGGGTAATCATCGGGCAGAACACTGCCGAACTCCTCAAGATCCGGATTGGGGCTGCCATTCCACAGGATAATCAGCTTTCGCTCGAGGTGCAGGGACAGGATCAGGTCACCTCACTGCCGCGGCCGGTGACATTAACTACCGACGATATCGTGGAGGCTTTGCAGGAACCTTTAACCGAGGTAATCTCCATGGTGCGGCGCGTGCTCGAAAAAACTCCGCCAGAGTTGATATCCGATATTATCGATCGCGGCGCTGCTTTGTGTGGGGGTGGCGCCCTCATGCGAGGGATCGATAAATATCTGACCAAGTCTCTGGGGATCCCCGTCTACCTGGTCGATAATCCGACCACCTGCACCGCTGAAGGTGCCAGTCGTGCCCTGGGTATGCGTGATATTCTGCGGCGAAGCTTGTTGCGCTTTTAGGTATTTTTCTATAACTCTGAAGGATAAACAAAAAAGCGGTGCGTTTTTATTGCACCGCTTTGTGGTTGATGTATTTTTTTATCCCAGGTAGTAGGTCATGTGCTGCAGTTTGACCAGGGGGTCGATGTATTCCACCCTGATTTCTTCCGGCAGGTTCAACTGGACGGGTGTGTAATTCAATATGGCCTTGATCCCACTTTTTACCAGGGTTTCCGCGACCGCCTGGGCAGAAGAGGCTGGAACGGTAAGCATAGCGATTTTTACCCCGCTGCGGGAAATTTCCTCTTCCATAGAATCCATCCCCATGACCTTGAGGTTGCCAATAGATTTGCCTACTTTGTCCGTGTCGTTGTCAAAGGCCAGGATAATCCGAAATCCACGGTTAACAAATCCCTGGTAACGCGCCAGCGCGGTTCCCAAATCGCCCACGCCAACCAGGACCAGGTCCCATGAGCGGTCTACATGTAAAATTGCCTGCAACTGATCAACCAGGTAACGAACCGAGTAGCCAGTCCCTTGCTTGCCAAATTCGCCAAATTGCGACAGGTCTTTACGGATTTGTGCGGCTGAAATCCCTATTGCTTCTCCCAACTCCTGTGATGAAGTGGTTTTTATACCGTTCCGAAGCATAATATCTAATGCGCGCAGGTAGCGGGGAAGACGACCAACGATAATGTCAGGAATTGGATTTTTTGCCATACGAAGCCTCTGTAGGTTTGGATTGGATGTGGGCCGATAATGATTTGAAATAATTTTACATTAGATACATTATTTTGTTGTTATTTTCACGGAACAAATGACAGAGATCACTTGTAGAATGATTGCTTGGCTATTTAAAACGAGGTTCTCCAATTTCGAGAACCTCGTTTTGCTAAAATTAGTTTGATAAAGCGAAGAATTAATCCCGACTGCGGCCAGACAACAGCATCACGTAATACAGCAAGGTGCTAACTGCCTGGATCGCGGCGGCTACATAGGTTAATGCCGCGGCATCAAGCACCCTGGCCACGCCTTCATTTTCCTGGTTGTAAATCACACCGGATGTGGCTAGCCAGGATTTGGCACGTTTTGACGCATCCAACTCAACCGGAAGGGTGATAATGGCAAAAACAGCCGTCAACGCGAACAGGCTTATCCCGACCCATGCCAGCGTAGTGCCCATAGCCGGTTGAAGGAGCAGGCCGATGATAAAGATGATGGGACCAAGCCAGCTGCCAATTTGCACAGTCGGCACCAAAGTGGTGCGCATGCGCAGCATGGAATAGTCTTGAGCATCCTGTATCGCGTGCCCGGCTTCGTGGGCGGCGATCCCGGCTGAAGCGACACTTGGAGTTTGATAAACCTGCGGGCTCAAACGCAGAGTCTTGGTACGCGGGTCGTAATGATCGCTCAGGTATCCTCGCGACTGCTCTATTTTTACATGGTTCAAACCATGCGAGTCCAGCATGCGGCGAGCGATATCAGACCCATTCAGTCCGGTGTAAGTGCGGACCTTTGAATACTTTTTAAAGGCACCCTGAACTTTAGCCTGAGCCCACAAGCCTAACAGCAAGGCTGGCAAACTAACGAGCAGGTATAAGCCGTAACCACCTAATGCTAAGTCCATGTCATTTTCCTATAATCAAACGAACCACACAAAATATCACAGGTAGACTGCGAATAGATATTAGCGCAATTAAACCAGAATAGTATTAGTTTTTTGTTAACGATTCAATAATAAATTCATAGATCACGTAAAAAGAATTGTGCGCCTGCTGAGACTCGAACTCAGGCTCTTACCTCCGGAGGGTAATGTGATGTCCACTTCACTACAGGCGCGATGTCAAACTTTTTTGCATCTTTTCAATGCTACAACGGGTAATTTTACCATGAGTCGCGCTATGAGGTAGAGTTGTGAGTTCGAATGCCGATCATCCAGGCGTGAATTCTTCATAGACCCGCCCGATTTCATCGCGGTCAAAACGCGGCAGGCGGTCGATTTGATCCCCATGCAATACCAGGACTTCTGGCTCGCCAGCCTCAACCGTTCCAATTTCAGCGGCATCAACTCCCGCAAACTGCAGGGCGGATAACACTGCTGCCTTGCTTAGGGGGTCGACACACAGCAATAACGAGCCGGAAGCGATGGTTCCAAGCGGGTTGAGCCCAAACGCCCGGCAAATTTTGGCTGACAAGGCAGAGATGGGGATGAGATCCGGATTTACCAGCAGGGTTTTCTGACTGGCCTGTGCCAGTTCCCATAAAGCAGTAGCGACTCCACCCTCGGTAGGGTCATGCATGGCGGTCACCTTCCCAGCCTGGATAGCAGTTTGGGCATCTTTAAGAACACTAATCCCGGGATCAAGGAGATAATTTTGGGCTGCCTTCAACTCCTCCATGGTGAGGTGCTTCTGGAGAAAACCGGGGAATTCACGGGCCAGCAAGGCTGTGGCTTCGATGGGGACACCCTTGGTTACAATCAAGGCGTCGCCGGGTCGAGTCTGATCAGGTGTGATCAGCCGGTCTTTGGCGATTTCGGCCAGGAGTGTGGTGACAATGATGGGGCGGTCGAGACTGTGGGAAATTTCAGTGTGCCCCCCAATTATGGTTATCCCGGATGACCGGCAGGCGTTCGATAACTGGTCAGTGATGGTTAATAGGCTTGCCTCGGTAGTGCTGCCCTCAGGTAATAAGAGCGTGAACATCGCCCAGGAGGGCAAAGCGCCACTGGTAGCAATGTCATTAACCGCAATCTGAACGGCGTACCAGCCGATATTATCGCTGGCAAAGGTGATGGGCTCGGTTTTTACGACCAGACAGTTCTCACCAAAATCCAGTACCGCCGAATCCAACCCGACGCCTGGACCGAGTAACACTCGTGGACCTTCCGTTGGCGCAGAACGGAGAATGCGTTCGAGAAGTTCGTGCGGCAGCTTGCCGACCGGCAGAATTGCGGTCATAAATTCTCCTTGGCGTTTCCGGTATAGGGGGCAAATAACTTTTGCATGTTTTCGAAATGCGTGCCTTTCCAGTAGATTTGACCGCATGATTGACAGCGGGAAAATTCATCGTAATATTTTCGAGTCAATGGCAGCAATTCTTCGATGATTTGATCTTTATCGACTGGTTTGAGCTTGCCATTACAGCGTGGGCAGCGTTGGAAGGGGGTGATCAATGGTTCCAGGTTGAACAGGGTGATCACCTCCGCCAGTTGTTCTGCCGGAATATCAGCGCGTACGCAATGGCCAATCTTGACAATTTTCCGTTTGAGCAGACCGCGGTCGCGGGTTAATAGGATGCGGTTCTCATCAAAAGTGAATTGGGCGATAACATCGTCTGTCCAATCACGCGCATAGACAGCGTCAAACCCCAACAACCGCAAGTAATCCGTCAATTTTCCCAAATGATTGTCCAGGACAAGTCTGGGGGGCAGGCTTTCAAACCGCTGGTCTCCCGGGTTGTGAGGATATACATCAATCGCATCCTGATCTTGAATGGAATACATCAGGTCTACCCGTTGGTGATTGCATTCGATCCGGCCAATTTCAGGGTGAGGTACTCCGAGAGATTCGATTATGTGTTTGACAGCAGTTTTATGAGTAAAAGTGACCTGCAGAGAAGAGTGTATTTTATCCCTGGGTAAAAAATCAACCAGATTTCCGTGGAAAGTCAGAGTAATTAATCCCATTCTGGACCCGGTTTTGACTTATGAGTATCCGTGCTGTCGGCAGGTATAATAGGCGGAGCATAAGAATTGATATAAGACCGCAGTAATTATACATTGGAAGCAAATTCGGTTTTACAGCATAAATATTATCCTGTGAGAAACCTATGCAGCTCTATTTTATTCGCCATGCACAATCAGAAAACAACCAGATTTGGAGCGACACTGGCAGCAGCAGCGGCAGGTCAGAAGATCCGGGAATTACCGGTTTGGGATTCCGACAGGCCCAGCACCTTGCCGACTTCATCCATTTGCATCATCCAGCAGTACCTGCCAATCCTTATAATGAGGTAAACGCCCGGGGGATCGGTTTAACCCATCTTTACACCAGCCTGATGTCCCGAGCGGTTCTGACCGGCCATGCCGTGGCTGAGAAAATTCACCTTCCCCTGATCGGCTGTTTGGATATATATGAAGGCGGCGGCATCTATCTGGATGATAAAGATAGCGGTGAACCGGTGGGTCTGCCTGGAAAAAACGCTAAAGAATTATTGCTTCTGTCATCGCGCCTGGTTTTACCTGAAATCAACCCTGATGGATGGTGGAACCGAAAGTATGAAGAACGCGAAGAAAGGGTTTCACGGGGCAAACGAGTTCTACAGGCAATTTTGGAAATACATGGTGAGAGTGACGACCGCATTGCATTATTCAGTCACGCAGCTTTTTACAATTATTTCATGACCGCGGTTTTTGGATTGGATGAACGTTTGCCCATCTGGTTTTACCTGAACAACACGGGCATCACACGCATCGATTTCAATGGGCAGGGGGCGGCGCTGATTTACAGCAACCGCACAGAGCATCTACCAGCGGAATTGTTAACTTGAAACCGGCGCCTTCGCCGGAAGTTCCACTTTTGGCCAGTTCAGGGCAAACATTGCAAAACCTGCCAATTGAAATCCACCGCTGACCATCAGGGCAACGCTCCAACCGAATGTGTCGCCTAAAAATGTAGCGAAAATGGGGGAAAGCACCGCCGAGAAGTATTGAAGCCCCTGGGCTAAAGCCACAAAGGTCGAACTGTATTCAGTGGGAACGGTTTTCATCAGTTCGTCGAAAAACACCAGGTTCAAGCCAGCCTGGAATATCCCGTTGATCCCGGCAAAAACGGTTATCCATCTGACATCAAGGGTTAAGGATACCAGAATCGGATAGAGCGCAGCGCCGAAAGTGGTCCAGATGAGAATCGGCCTGGTTCCGCTGCGGCGAGAACTGCGCACCCAAAGCAGGTAGCCGAGGATCACAATGGCGGTTTGCGTCATGGAAATGGTGGCAATCCAGCTGTCGCTGGCTTTGACTTCTCGAACCAGGTAAAGAGGAATGATGGGCAGCATCATAGCCTGACCGGTGAGAAAAACAAATCGCTTTGTCACGAAGGACGAGAACGGCCTTTCCCGGCGAATCAATTGAAGGTATTCAGTAAACTGAGCTTTGAAATTTAAGCGCTGGCGGTCGTCTTTATGGATCTGAATGTCGTCCAGATGGATACGCGAGGAATAATAATAACTAATTAAACCGCCCAGTGACATGCTGATAAATACGATCTGATAGTTGATCGGAAAATTGAGCCGGTCCAACAACTGACCAATCATAAAAACTGTGACTGCGGTGGTGGCACCCATCAGCGACCAGCGGCGGGTCATCAAGTCAAAGCGATGATTTGGGCCGGCGACCGCGTTCATCACAACTGAAAATGTGATGGAAAGCATGGTTTGGGGAACCGTTGCCAGCGCCCAAATTGCCAGAATACCGATAATGAGCGGCTGATCTTTGAGCAGGAATGCCAATAAACCGGTGGCTGCATAACTGGAGATCACACCCAGACGGGCAGCACTGAACCAGGGCACAATTCTGCGCTGATTCTGCAGGAATTGTCCCAGCGGAATTGCCAGCAGCAGGCCTGTCAACGCCGGCATGGCGGTTAACATGCCAACTTCGAAGCTGGATGCTCCCAATCGAGTCAGGAATACAGGCAGGAAGGGAGCGGCAGCGTTGGCTAACCCCACCCCCACCGAATCGATTTGGACGTTGTGGAAATTCTTTCTCTGGGTCTCAGTCAGGCCGATCGGTTCCGGCAGGAGTTTTGGGAATTTCACAAAGACCTCGAAAGATGATGGATTGGAGTGATAAAGACGACTTATTATATCCTGCAATTCAATCCCGGTTTCTCTTGACCGAGTTTGGACGACCTGTGCCATGGATAATCTTCGATCCGATTGGGTGACAATTAACGGGCAAAGGACTGACACATACCGTTTGCGGGGGGAGCTCCGTTCCGATGTAATGAGTTAACAACGAACTTATGGAAATTCCACAGGATAAGACAAGAGAAAATGCATGTCCCTTTACACCCCAGCGATGATTCGCGAAGCGCATCGGGTGCTGGCTGAGTATGCCTATGAGCTGCGTCCGGTTGGGCAGGGTTATGCCAATCGCACGCTTTATGTAAATGTAGGCGACAAAACAATCCTTGAAAAACCGGTGGATGACATAATGAAGTCCACCTTTACCGGTGGGAAAGGATTTGGCCTGTGGCTGCTGTGGAATGGGATCAAGGAAGATACCCTCTGGGACAGTCCTGAAAACGAACTGGTGATCGCGGCATCTGGCAATCGAGGAAAAGATGGAAGCGGTGCGAGCTTAGCGCGAAGATCGAAAGAGAAGCTGGTTGATGCGGTGAATAAACGCCGCGGCTGGACACTGGACGGCGAGCCCCCACTGTAATCTGTACACCGCCTGGGGATCGATTTCCCGGAAGTGGTGGAACTGGTCGCAAGACATCAGTCGTAGAGAAATTTAATTTTCGGTACTGGCCTGTCTTTCCCAGGGAGGGGGAGACAGGTCTTTTTTGAATCATTTTCGATAACCCTGGTTTTAGGTATAATCAGCTCAATGGAGGTGAAGCGAATCTAAAACTTTGTCTATTGGGAAGTAAAGCGCATGGCCCTGCACGCATTATGCAGGGTGACGAGGATGAAGGTTCCCTGCCGCGGGGCAGGGTTAACCGGCGAAAACAGGTTGTTCCCCTGGACGCCGGGAAAAGCGAGAGATCAGCGGAAGCCTTCCGGATGCGAATGCATCTGACCCTTTCCCAGGTTTGTACAATCAACTTGATCCACCCAGGATGATTTGGTGGAGTTTAACACACTGCGACGGTGCAGGCTGCATCGTGCTGCGGGATATTCATCCCTGCAAAGGAGCAATCAATGTGCGGAATTGTCGGATACATTGGCGATCAAAACGCCACACCGATTATATTGAACGGCTTAAAACGGCTCGAATACCGGGGGTACGATTCAGCGGGAATTGCTGTCCTGCAAGACGGAGCTATACAAATCAGGCGGGACGCGGGAAAGCTTTCCAAATTGACCACGTTGGTAGAAAATTCGCCCATCGAGGGACATCTGGGCATTGGTCATACCCGTTGGGCAACCCACGGTGAACCCAGCGCTCGTAACGCCCATCCTCACATGGGTGACACCAACCAGGTGGTGGTGGTGCACAACGGGATTGTAGAGAATTTCCTGGAATTGCGCGAAGATTTGACGGCTGAAGGCGTCAAGTTCAAATCGGATACGGATACCGAGGTCATTGTTCACCTGATCGAGCGGTTTTTGAGCGGAGGGACATCACTGGAAGAGGCGACCCGACACACGCTAAAGCAGTTAAGGGGAGCGCATGGCGTGGTTGTTTTCTCCTCGAATGAACCCGATAAATTGATTGCCGCCCGCATTGGCAATGCCGGCGGCGTGGTGATTGGTTTTGGTGAAGGTGAAATGTATGTGGCGTCGGATATTCCGGCGATTTTGGAGCATACGCGCCGCATGATATTCCTCGATTCCCATCAGATGGCGGTAGTCACCCGTGATGGGGTGCAGGTGAAAACCCTGGACGGGCAGAAGGTAACCCCGCAAGAGCATAATATCGGCTGGGACCCGGTGGCGGCTGAAAAAGGCGAATACCGCCATTTTATGCAGAAGGAAATTCACGAACAGGTGCGCTCTTTGACGGATACGCTGGCGGGCAGGGTTGATTTTGATGAGGGTACCATCCGGCTGCCGGAACTCAATCTGACGCCTGATATGGCTAAAAGTATCTCACGTATCGTCATCACAGCCTGCGGGACGGCAGCCCATGCCGGGATGGTGGGCAAAGTGCTGATCGAATCCATTGCGCGTGTGCCTGTGGAGGTGGCTATCGCCTCTGAATTCCGTTACAGCGACCCAATCGTGGATCAAAATACGCTGGTGCTGGCAATCAGCCAATCGGGAGAGACGGCGGATACCCTGGCGGCCATGGACGAGGGGCGCAAACGCGGCGCAAAGCTGTGGTCGATAGTCAATGCAATCGGTTCGCAGGCGATGCGGGTGGCAGATGGATATATTTCCATGCAAACCGGACCTGAGATCGGCGTGGCATCGACTAAGGCATTTACCGCGCCGATGGTTGATCTGTACATGCTGGCAATCCTGCTGGGTGAAATGCGCGGTGTCTTGAGCCCTGAAAAACGCAGGAAATTGGTGGCAGACTTGCGTCTGGTGCCGGCGCTGGTGGGGCGCTGCCTCGACCGCGAGGGTGAAATCGAGCAAGTAGCCCGCGAGATGAAATATATTCGCAATATGCTGTATCTCGGCCGCGGAATCAACATGCCGATCGCTTATGAAGGGGCGTTAAAACTCAAAGAAATTTCGTATATCCATGCAGAGGCTTACCCGGCCGGCGAAATGAAGCACGGACCGATCGCTCTGGTCGACCGCGACATGCCGGTTCTGGCGATTGTTCCGCATGATCCCTGGTACGAGAAGATGATCAGCCAGATCGAGCAGGCCAAAGCGCGCGGCGGCAATGTCATCGCGGTGGCAACCGAAGGCGACACGCGAGTTGAAGCGCTGGCAGACCATGTCTTCTGGGTGCCGGAGACCCCCTGGCTGCTTTCGCCGGTGATTTCGGTGATTCCACTGCAGTTGTTCGCCTATCACATCGCGTCGCTGCGAGGCCTGGATGTGGATCAGCCGCGGAATCTGGCGAAGAGCGTGACGGTAGAGTAACAATCACATCGTGGTACTTAATAAGTAGAGGCGACCAGCCGGTCGTCTTCATTAATTTATGGAACTGGGGCAAATTTATTACTTCGATTCCAGATACTGTTTTAACGCGGCTGCCTGGTTGTAGGTCTGGTCCCTGGCGCCGTAGACCAGCGTTAATGTACCCCGGGAGGCGATCTCCAGCAGCTGGGAGACCAGGTCGGGTTTTTCATCGAGTTCGGCAAAGTAGGATTCGACAAACGCATCCCACTTTGCCGGGTCATGACAGAATTCCTGCCGCAGAGGAGTGGAGGGGGCGATTTCCTTCATCCAGGATTGGATTTGCAGCCTCTCGCGGGTCACCCCCCGCGGCCAGACGCGATCGACCAGGATGCGGGTGCCATCTTCAGGGGAAGGGGAGTCGTAAGCTCGTTTGATGCGTATAGCCAAGTTTCCTCTCTGGAATATATTATGTATCGCCCAACGGCGGTGGATATGGGAGGCGCTCTTCCGCTGAGAGAAGCGAAATCGCGCTGAACGCACCATTTAGCTCAACATTATTCCGCAAGAGGTGGTAGATTTTTAGCGATGCGGCGGCGGAATCGCGGACAACGCGCTGCATGGTGGCTTCATTGAGGTATGGGAATGGGCGATCGAGGATACGACCGGCATTCACTTCAGAATAATATTTGCGTATGTAGTCAAATTGGAAGTTGATCGCGTTCGCAGGTATGTGGTCGATGGGAATGGGGGGTAATTCAAGTTGATAGAAAATCTTCCACGGTTCCCAGCCCGGGTTCGAGCGTAAAAATCGATGATCGAGACCGTACCAATCATCTTTGATGAGGTCAATGGCTTTAAATTTGTCCTCCACAAATAAATGAGCCCAGACATATTTTGTGGCAGGATCGATAAGTTCCACCCACAATGCATCCGTCACCAGATGGAAATAATACCCCCACAGGAAACTGGCATCCGATGAAGCCAGGTGTGAATCTAAACCGGATTTATATGCGTGATAAAAATCGAGGTCTTGGATGTGGTTGTTACTCTCACCCTGAACCAGGTAATGGGTCACGGTTTTCGGCGGGTCAAAATTCGTCCAGGTTTCATCCGGCATGCCGCAATCCGGTGCAATACTTCCGGCATAAAAAGCTGGAAAATTCAGATCTGGCAGGCTGTTCGTAATTTTCTCGGCGACGCGCAGATGACAGATCCAGGTGCCCATGTCAGCGCGAAACCCAGCGTTCCAACCCTGAAGGAATTTTGAATTGTTCCAACCGGGAGAGCAAGTCCGATGGATCGGAGCTGCTGACCAGCAGATCGCGGTGTTCATCGTAGATGAATTTTTCACTGCGGGCGCGTTCGATCATTTCCAGCAGCGGACCGAAATAGCCGCCGGTGTTCAGCAGGCCAACCGGTTTGGTGTGCAGACCGATTTGCGCCCAGGTCAGGGTTTCGAACAACTCGTCGAGGGTTCCATATCCGCCTGGCAGCGTGATAAAAGCCTCTGCAAGCTGGCTCATGCGGGCTTTCCGGGCGTGAATGTCCGGCACCACCTCAAGCTGGCTGAGTGCTCCATGAATCAATTGTGCCTGATTAAGATTTTCCGGTACTACACCGGTCACCCTGCCGCCAGCTTCCAGGACACCATCAGCCAGCGCGCCCATTAAGCCGGTTTTCCCTGCCCCGTAGATGAGTTCGATACCGCGATTCGCCAGCAATCCACCTAAGACCCGGGCGGCATCCAGATAAATTTGATCGAGACCGTCAGCAGAACCGCAGTAGACGCAGATTGATTTGTAAGAGTTTTTATTGTCCAAAGGGGTAATCCTTAATTAGTTTAAGTATTGGAATTCTAATACGGATACAGGCTGCCGCCAATGAATTCCCGGATGACGGAACTTTCAGGCACCAGGCTGTCATCCTCGTGGGGCAAGACCTCCTGAAGTAGATTTTGGACGCGGCGGGCTCGATTGAGAGCATCCTGGCGCAGCGGATCCCCCTGGTATTTTTGCACCCATTGGGTGAATTGCTCCAGCATTTTGTGACGGTAGAGCGGCAGTTCATAGGGCATCGCGCTATTAATAATGAAATCAACCTGATTGATGTACGGAATGATGTTCCTAAGCTCGCTCGAGCGGACGTAATGCCAATGTTCCAGGGTCTGAGAGGGATCGTATGCCCGGTGCGCGGCATCACGCAGCATACGCCGAATGAGGCGAATATCGGTCCAGCGTGCGTAAATGCCATGCTGGTCTTTGATCTGAAGGAGCGGTTCGAGATAAAGTTTGAACTTGTGTTCGGAAGGCACTGAACTGGTCATGGGAACGTGCAATCCATGCAGCGAATCGATCAGTAAAATTTCATCCCGGGCTAAGCGCATGGGGGTTAATTCTGGGGTTCTCATGCCTGTCTTGAAATCATAATGTGGAACCATGATCTCATCACCTGAAACCAAAGTGGATAAATGCTGGTTGATCAAATCAAGGTCGAGCGCCTGGGGGGTTTCGAAATCGTAATCGCCAAATTCATCCTTTGGATGAATCGAGAGATCAAAGAAATAATTATCAACATTCAGTGTGACCAGCTTCATCCCAAGGCGGCGCAAATGCTGATCAATTTTCATGGTCGTCGTGGTCTTACCAGAGGACGACGGGCCGGAAATAATCACGATTCGAATTTGCTCACCTCGATTGACAATCATCTGAACAGCGGTGTCTACATCTTCCTGGTAGGCCGCTTCCGATTCAGCAATAATCTCGCCGATTTCACCGCGGCGTAAGCGCTCATTTAATGCTGAAATTGAGTGAACTGAGTGGCTAACCGACCAATCAAGCACGTGCCACAGTTTCTCCCAGGGGATATTTGTTGAAGGGGCAGCAGCACGAACAGCCCGGGTATTGCGGCTGCGAGCCCGTTCGTCCCGGTAAAGGATATAGGCTTTTGCTACTTTTGCGTGTCCATTTTCAATCAACACTTTCTCGACCACATCCTGTATTTCTTCCACCGTAGGAATTTGGTCGGGCGCTCCGCTTTCTTCCAGAATTTGAACCACCTGGCGGGTGAGATTTTCAGATGTCTGACGGTCACGACCGCCCACAGACACCGCTGCCCGATAGATCGCATTGGTGATCCTTTCCGGGTTAAAAGGAACCTTAGCTCCGGTACGTTTGATGACATTATGAAGGCGGCGCATTTGTTATCCTTCTCTGATCCGTATGAAACACGGCAAAACTTTGGTGATGATACAGAATAGAATATGACATTCATCCTAAATTTGGTAAATATGTCCAAATTATACAATCATTAATATTGTATTAATGTACATCACTGGTTATAATTTTTCTAATTGGAATTTAATGATCCGGAGGGAAGAAAAGGAGAGATCAGACAAGAAAACACTATTTAAGTAATTCTAATACACCCAATCCCCTGTATTATTTCTAAATCGGAGAACAATGTATGAAGAAACTCCTGAAAGGCTTACTAATCGCAAGTCTGGTGCTGGTTTTTGTATCAGTACTTGCAGCCTGCCAACAAGCAGAGGAGACACCAGCACCCGCTCCAGTTGACGTTGCAACAGCAGAACCCTGCCCGGTTGCAGCACCCTGTCCTGACCTATCGGCCGATATTCCATTCTATGCCCTTTGGATGGATTCGGGGCATGCCGATTCGACAGCTGAAGCATTCCGGCATTGGGACGAAGAGTCACCGAAAGAGGTCCCAACTGGATGTGCCAAATGTCACAGTTCCCCTGGATTCCTGGATTATGTCGGTGCTGATGGAACCGCTATTAACGTAGTTGATGCTCCAGCTTCCACGGAAACTGTCATTAGCTGCAATACCTGCCACAACGAAGCAACTGCAGGTTATTCCTCAGTTGTGTTCCCATCGGGCGCTGAAGTGACCGGTCTTGGTCGTGAAGCGGTCTGCATGACCTGCCACCAGGGTCGCGCCTCGGTTGTCCAGGTCGACGGAGCGATCGCAAAGTCAGGAGCAACAGATGACGATACTGTGGTTGCAGAGTTGGGTTTTACCAATATCCACTACTTTGCAGCAGCAGTCTCCCGTTATGGCACGCAGGTCAAAGGCGGTTACGAGTACGCCGGCAAAACTTATGATGTGATGTTCGATCACGTTGTAGGCGTGCAGGCATGCCAGGATTGCCACAATCCG
Organism: Chloroflexota bacterium; assembly: GCA_021848775.1. GTDB lineage: Bacteria > Chloroflexota > Anaerolineae > Anaerolineales > Anaerolineaceae > Bellilinea. The sequence goes on from JAJZTR010000028.1 coordinate 17,473, forward strand.
CACTCCCTTGAACTGGAAGTCAACAAATGCGTTGGCTGCCATACCGGTGTGACCGATGGTGAGTCGGTTAAGAACATTCGTATGCAATCGTCAATGGTTGACTATGACGGTGATGGTGATGTGGAAGAAGGTATTGCCTTCGAAATTGAAGGCTTGCAGACCATGCTCCTATCTGCCATCCAGGCATATGCCAGTGAGGTGGCTGGAACGCCGATTGTCTACTCGGCTACTGCCTATCCGTATTTCTTTATTGATGCCAATGCGGACGGCGCACTGGATGATGGCGACACCGAGCGTTATGCTTCCTGGGCACCACGCCTGGCCAAAGCTGCCTACAACTACCAGACCAGCATCAAGGATCCTGGTGCATTTGCGCACGGTGGAAAGTACATCATTGAACTGCTGTACGACTCCATCGAGGATCTTAATACAAAACTGGCCACGCCGGTTGACTTAACGGCTGCACATCGTGAAGATGCAGGTCACTTCGCGGGTTCCACAGAAGCATTCCGCCACTGGGATGAAGATGGCGCTGTTCCGGCGTCCTGCGCGAAGTGTCACTCAGGTATGGGATTGCCCACATTCCTTGCAGAAGGTGCTGTTCTCTCAGTAGAACCTTCCAACGGCATGATGTGCGAGACCTGCCATGACAGTGTCTCTGAATTTACCCGCTACCAGGTGGAAACCGTTACCTTCCCAAGCGGGGCAAAACTCGGCTTTGAAGACACCCCGGATGCTAACCTGTGCTTGAACTGCCACCAGGGACGCGAGTCCACGGTCAGTGTCAATAGAGCTGTGGCTGGAATTGGTCTGGATGAAGTCAGCGAAAAGGTTTCCTTCCGCAATGTACACTACTTTGCAGCCGGCGCCTCCATTTTTGGAACCGAAGCCAAGGGTGCGTATGAATTTGACGGTAAGGAATACGCCGGGCAATTCCAACATGTCGATGGTTATGCCACTTGTGTGGACTGCCACGATACCCATGGTCTGACGGTCAATACTGGAGCCTGCAAAGGCTGCCACCAGGTTGATGAGCCTGCATTGATCCGCTTTGAGGATCCGGCTGTCGATTACGACGGAGACGGTGACACTACTGAAGGGATCAAGGGCGAAATCGACACATTGGTCGAGAAGTTGTATGTTGAGATCCAGGCGTATGCAACTGCAAAAGCCGGAACTCCATTGGTGTACAACCCGCACGCCTACCCATACTTCTTCATCGACGCGAATGCTGATGGTCTTGCGGATGAAGGTGACACGGAGCGCTATGCCACTTGGACTCCAAGGTTACTCTTCAGCGCATACAACTTTCAGTACGCTCAAAAAGATCCTGGTGGGTTCGCTCACAATGGCCAGTACCTCATTCAAGTTCTGTATGATTCAATTCAGAGCTTGAATCCTGCTGCGGTGGGTGAATTAACCAGACCATAACTCTCGTTGCACTACAAGCCCCCATGCCCAGTGCATGGGGGCTTTACCGATTATCGTGAGATTTGAACAAAAGAGTTCGATTTTTTAACTCAAGTACCAAGACCTTACTCATTATCGATTGCATTGCGACAAAAATTTTTATTTCTGGAGACCGGGATGTCAAAATTTTGGCGGGGAGTGAAAAACGTTTTTGCACCACCACCTGGAAGTTCTGCCGTCCGCAGAATTCTTCCATACGCAATTATTATCATTATCGGCACAGCCTTGCTGCTTGCCACCACATCTGCCTGGCAATACACCAACACCTCAGTCTTCTGTGGCACCGCGTGCCATACCATGACGCCTCAATATGTAACCCACATCAATTCCTCGCATGTACGGGTTACCTGTGAGGAATGTCACCTCGGGCGCACCGAGTTGGGTGAACAAATTGTGCGGAAAATCGAATATTCCTGGCAGACCGGATCGGCGATGGTGACCGGGAATTATGTGTATCCAATCCGCGCGGAAAATATGCGCCCTTCGGTCGATGTTTGTGAGACATGCCATTATCCGGAACAATTCGTTCATGACACATTAACCGAATTAAAACGGTTTGATTACGATAAAGAAAATACACTTAACTACACGTATTTAATATTAAAGACGGGTGGCGGGACTTCACGCGAAGGCCTGGGATACGGAATTCATTGGCATATTGAAAATCCGGTAGACTTCATCGCACTTGACGATGAGAAGCAGGACATTCCTTATGTCCGGGTCCAAAACCCTGATGGCAGCTACACTGAATACGTCGATACCGAGTCCGGGTTTGATACCAGCACACTGGATGAGAGTCAGCTCGTGCAGATGGATTGCATGTCCTGCCATAACCGCACTTCACACATAAGTGAGCAGCCGGATGAAGCCGTCGATTCGATGCTATCACGCGGCATAATTTCCAGTGCAATCCCTGAAATCAAAATGCGCGCTGTCGAATATTTGTCAAAGCCTTATGCTTCCGTCGATGAAGCTGAGCGCGGGATTGCGGAGTTAGGTGACTTTTATCGGAAAAACTATAACGTTTATTATCAGGCGAACTCCCAGAAGGTTGACAAGGCGGTTACAGAACTGATCGAGACTTTCAAAGAGTCCAACTTTCCAGAACATGAGTTTAATTGGAACACGCATCCGGATAACGCGCAACATAAATTTTCGCCAGGTTGCCTGCGTTGTCATGATGGAAAACACCTGACAGTAACCGGAGAAGCTGTGCGTCTGGAATGCAACCTGTGCCATTCGATCCCTGTGGTTTCAGCGTCGGATGAATTTATCACTGATATTGAAATCAGCCGGGGTCCTGAACCAGAATCACACCTGAGCTCCAACTGGATTTCATTGCATCGAGAGTATTTCGATAGTACATGCGTGAGCTGCCATACTGTGGAAGATCCCGGGGGTACAAGCAACACGTCGTTCTGCTCTAATTCGGGCTGCCACGGCACAGATTGGGAATATGCAGGTTTCGATGCTCCAGGTTTACGCGTGGTGTTGGCGGATGAGTTGCGTAAATTCATCACACCAACTGCCGCTCCAACAGAACCGATCGGCACTCCACCTGCTGAAAACAGTTTCGCCTCCATCCAAAGTTTGTTCGGGAAATGCACGGCATGTCACGGCGAGAATGGTCAATTGGGGCTGGATTTGACAAGCTATGAGTCTCTCATGAGCGGTGGCGAGAATGGACCAGTCGTTGTTCCATTCCAACCTCAGCAAAGCCTGCTGGTCACAACGCAGCAGGAGGCGACACCTCATTTTGGGCAATTCACCGAGACTGAACTTCAACAAATCATTACCTGGATCGAAGCTGGCGCCCAAAAGTGACAATTTACAGCCGGAAAAGTTACGAAAACCGCCCAATTCGGGCGGTTTTTTATATTTTTCTAATTGAAAATTAATGTATAATCTATCCTATCCCGTTGGTTGAGAAATGAATTAAAGGAAGGCCTTATTTCCAGGTTCTTGGATCTATTTTGATGCTCTAAGGAGGGGACTCGAGAGAAATGGTGCTAAAACGTTTTCAATCTTCTAAACAGTTAGTCATGTTTCTCATTTCATTGCCAATTTTGGTGGGGATAATTCTATTATTTGCCTCAACCCAAACAGTTTCAGCGAATTCGAAGGAAGCACCTTCGGCCCAATTGCCCGATAACACTCAGTGTCTCTTATGTCATGATCAGCCTGATCAAACCATGACCTTGCAAAGTGGAGAAGTCCTGTCGATCACAGTTGACCCGCAACATTACGGAGATGGCATCCATTCAACTGTGAGTTGTCAGGCGTGCCATACCAATATCAGCGGTTATCCTCACCCGGAAATTGTTGCAGAAAGCGCACGTGAGTATCGACTGCAGTATCAGGGCGTTTGTGAAATGTGCCATGGCGTGCAAGCCGAAGAGCTTATGGACAGCGCCCATACAAAAATGTTCGAAGCAGGGAACCTTAACACGCCAATTTGTGCGGACTGTCATAATGCCCACGCCGATCAGCCTTTTGAAAGAACAGAGGACGGCGCACTGGCTCATACTGAACATGCTGAAATAGCGAATACTTGCGCACGATGCCACAATACTATTTTCGAACAATACGCTGAGAGCGTCCATGGTTCGGGCGTTTTCGTTGAGAAGAATCTTGATGTGCCGTCATGCACCGACTGCCATGGAGTGCACACCATCACTGGACCATCAGGAGAATCCAGTTTCAGGTTAACGTCGCCAAATATTTGCGCTAAATGCCATACTGACGAAACGATCATGGATAAGTATGGTATTTCAACTGATGTTATGAACACTTATATTGCAGATTTCCACGGCACTACAGTGACCCTTTTTGAAAAAATCGATCCCGATCAAGAGACGAATATGCCGGTCTGCTATGACTGTCATGGGATTCATGACATCCGGCGGGCAGATGATCCTGAAAAAGGGTTGCAGGTTAAAGAAAACTTACTGGGTACCTGCCAACGCTGCCATCCGGACGCGACCACCAACTTCCCGGATTCGTGGTTGAGCCACTACATTCCGTCGCCGGAAAAGCATGCCCTGGTTTATTATGTCGATCTGGTTTATAGGATCTTGATCCCAGTCGTATTAGGTGGGATGGCGCTCCTCATTCTCACGGATATTTACCGGAAAGTGTTTCGTAAAGGGAAACACAAGGCTGGTTCGGGGAGTACTGCCACCCAAACTGGGTCAGCGCAGACAGATCATTCGGATCAACCATAGGCGAAGGAGTGATCGAGATGAGCAATAATCAAGAAGAATTCCTGCGCTTCACGAAAGACCGCAGGGTTGAACATTGGCTGCTTTTTATATCTTTCACCACCCTGGCTATTACTGGATTGGTTCAGAAATACTCCAGCAATTCAATTTCGGTGAGTATTGTGGACCTGCTGGGTGGGATTCAATCTGTAAGGATTATTCACCGGATCGCTGCGGTTATGTTCGGGTTGGAGGCAGTCTACCATTTTATTGTTCTAGGGTACAAGATGTATGTTCAGCGGGTTAAACCAACCATGATGATAGGGATAAAGGATGGGACAGACGCCGTCAAATATGCGACTCATAACCTTGGAATTACAAAAGAGCCTCCTAAAATGGGGAGATACAATTTTTCCGAAAAGGCTGAGTATTGGGCTGTGTTATGGGGTTTAGTTTTGATGGGAACAACCGGGCTGATGCTCTGGAACCCAATATTAATAACAAAATTTCTTCCTGGCCAATTTATCCCTGCTGCCAAAGTAGCCCACAGTTGGGAAGCCTTACTGGCAGTTTTGGCGATCTTACTTTGGCATTTCTATCACGTGCATATAAAACGCTGGAATAGGAGCATGTATAAGGGGGCGCTCTCCCGGGAAGAGATGGAAGAAGAGCATCTTTTGGAATTGGAGGAAATCGAGAGAGGTGAGGTTCATGTACCTCCTGCAAAAGATGTCGCGGCCAAACGAAAAAAGATTTACTACCCAATTGCAGCTGTGGTGACTGTTGTTCTGGTCGGGCTGCTCCTCGCTTTTGTAACCTATGAGGAAACAGCGCTCACCACCGTTCCGCCTATGGACGAGGAGGGGGAAATATTTGTGCCCCAGACTCCAACGCCAGCTCCAACGCACGCACCGACGCCAACGCCCAAACCCATTGAAGAACTTCCTGCCGGACCACTAACCTGGGAAACCGGAATTGGGGATATGTTCGATCAGCGCTGCGGGTCCTGCCACGGTGCTATGGGCGAATTATCCGTGAAGACCTATGAGGAGTTAAT
>JAJZTR010000203.1 GCA_021848775.1 Chloroflexota bacterium
CTGCCTTGTATTCGGATATCGTCTTACCGGCAGCCACCTGGTACGAAAAAGATGATCTCAATACCACTGATATGCATTCCTATTTCAACCCCATGCAGGCTGCCGTTGCGCCCGCCTGGGAATCGAAGGATGATTGGGAAATTTATAAAGCGATTGCCAGGAAAGTAAGCGAGTTTTCCCAGGTTCATCTGCCTGAGCCGCTAAAAGATATCGTTATGCTGCCGTTGCAGCACGACACCTTGGATGAGCTGGCTCAACCTTCTATCGTGGATTGGAAATCCGGTCAGGCCGATCCCGTTCCTGGCAAGAGCATGCCGAAGTTCCGTGTGGTAGAACGGGATTATGTTCACTTGTATGACCGCATGGTGATGCTGGGCCGGGGCGTGGAAAAGAACGGAGTGTTTGCCCATGGTCTATCCATCCCGGTAGCAGACGAATACCAGAAGTTGCAAGCACGGCAGCCGAGGAAGTTTAATGGGACGTCTTTTCCCTCATTACTGACCGCCCGCGAAACGGTTGAGGCCATTCTGGCGCTCGATCCGGCATCGAATGGCGAACTGGCGCACCGCGCTTTTGAAATCGAAGAACACAAAACCGGGCTGTCACTTTCCAGCCTGGCAGACGGCACGCGCTCGACCAGGATCACATTCGACGACATCGTCGCCCAGCCCCGCCGGATATTAACCTCCCCAACCTGGTCTGGTGAGATTAATAACGGGCGTGCTTATTCCCCCTTCACGCTCAACGTGGAGCATGACATCCCCTGGCGCACACTGACCGGCAGGCAGCACTTTTATCTGGATCACGAAAACTACCTCGCCTGGGGAGAGCACCTGCCAACCTATAAGCCGCGCCCGGACCACACCATGCTGGATGAAACGCAGAAAAGTCTGGCTGAAGCCCAGGGGAAAATGCTGAATTATGTCACGCCGCATGGGAAGTGGAGTATTCATTCAACCTACTCGGAAAATGACCGCATGATGACCCTCTCGCGCGGCGGATACCCGGTGTGGTTGAATGACAAAGATGCCCTGGAAATGGGTATCGCAGATAACGACTGGGTGGAAGTGTACAACGACAACGGTGTGTTTGTGCAGCGTGCCATCGTCTCCAGCCGGATTCCACCCGGAACCGTTTTTGTCTATCATGCCACCGAGCGTACGGTAGGCATTCCCAAGTCGCCTCTGCGCGGAAAGCGGGCTGGCACGAATAACTCCTTAACCCGCGCACGTTTAAAACCTGTATTGATGACCGGTGGCTATGCCCAATTTACCTACTTCTTCAATTATTGGGGACCTACCGGAGTGAACCGAGACACATTCGTGTTTGTGCGGCGCGTCGATAAACCTGATTTTTAATAATGACAGGCAGATAACCACAAACACTCGTAGTTTCAAGGAGGTACGATGAACGTTAGAGCCCATATGAGCATGCTCTTTCATCTGGATAAATGCATCGGATGTCACACTTGTTCGATCGCCTGCAAAAACCTGTGGACGGACCGCAAGGGTGCTGAATATATGTGGTGGAATAATGTCGAAACGCGCCCTGGCACAGGTTACCCGACCCGCTGGGAAGACCAGAAACATTACCGGGGGGGATGGGAATTAAAAGGCGGTAGGCTGCAATTGCGGCTGCATTCCCGCACTGGCGGCCTGCTAAAGCTGTTTTATAATCCTGCGCTGCCAACCATGGATGATTACTACGAGCCATTCACGTTCCGCTACCAGGATTTATTCAACGCGCCCGCCGGAGATGATCAACCAACAGCCATCCCCATTTCCAAAATCACCGGGGAACCGATCGACATTAAAACCGGGCCAAACTGGGATGACGACCTGGGTGGTTCAAGCATTTATGCTAACAACGATCCCAGCATGGAAGGCGTGTCTGAGGAAGTCCGGCGCCAGATGAACGAACTGGAAAGAGTGGTCTTCAATTACCTGCCGCGCATCTGCAACCACTGCCTTAATCCTTCTTGCGTCGCAGCCTGCCCCTCTGGCGCGATATATAAGCGGGCAGAAGATGGTGTGGTGCTGGTAAATGAGAATAAGTGCCGCGCCTGGCGCATGTGCGTGGCTGCCTGCCCTTACAAAAAGGTGTATTACAACTGGTCCACCGGCAAATCGGAAAAATGCATCCTGTGCTTCCCGAGGTTGGAAACAGGTCAAGCACCAGCCTGTGCGCATTCATGTGTCGGGCGTATCCGGTATATGGGCGTGCTGCTGTATGATGCCGACCGGATTCCTCAGGCAGCGATGGTGCCGGATGATCAACTGGTCGAAGCTCACCGCTCGGTAATCCTGGATCCATTTGATCCCGAAGTCATCGCTGCGGCCCGGGCGAACGGCATCGAGGACAGCTGGATCGATGCGGCGCAAAATTCACCTGCGTATAAATTCGTGAAAGAGTGGGGCATCGCACTGCCCTTGCATGCTGAGTACCGGACTATGGCGATGATGTATTACATCCCGCCGCTTTCGCCAGTGGTGAGTGTCATCGAGGAGCAACTGTTTAAACTCGATTTGTCTGATGAACGGCACGATTTTGAATTATTCCAGCGGCTGGATGCGGCCCGTTTGCCTGTGAAATACCTGGCCAATTTATTCAGCGCCGGAAATGAGGAAATCATTCGTGAAGTGATGCATAAACTGCTTGCAGTCCGCCTGTATATGCGTCACAAGACGGTTCGCGGTGCTGTCAACAGCGAAACCCTTGGATACCTTGGAGAAGCCGGCTTGACCGTTGAAGTGGCAGAGGCGATCTACAAACTTACCACGCTTCCGAACCTTGACGAGCGGTTTGTAATCCCGCAATACCACCGCGAGACCGCAGTGGAAGCCTGGAAAGATCCGCTCGAGCATAAGGGTGAAACCGGTTTCGGTTACATCCAATCTCCCAGGCGAGGTGATTAGTATGGGACTATTTGCGATTCTAGCCGAAGCGCTGCGTTATCCGAATCCGAGCCGGCTGGATCAATTGGACGGGTTATCGGCGGATTTGCCATCGGGTTCGATCAAAAACGCGTTTGAGGATTTTTTGGATGGTATCCGAGCACTGGATTTAGGAGCGTGGGAAGAATTGCACACCCGCACCCTGGATTTGAACCCGCCGGCTGCGCCTTATATCGGCTACCAGACCTGGGGCGATAGCTACCAGCGCGGTTCATTCCTTTCCATGATGAGCAGAGCGCTGGAAACCTATCAAGTTGAGACGGAGGGCGAACTGCCCGACCACCTTATTCCGGTATTGCGTTTACTGGATCGATTGGAAGAACCTTTCTCCGAATTACAGGAGGTTTTGGATAAGGCCATTGAGAGGATACGCACTGGATTGTCAAATGCTGATCCGGAGAATCCTTATGTCGCTTTGATTGATGCAATCTCTCTTGCCTGCAAAGAGGAGAGGGCACTATCGAGCCAGCGGTACTAAATGGATTTATTGCCGTGCAAGACCGGCAGGAGGTAGATGAACTATGGACTGGAACATAATTTTCTTTGTAATTTGGCCGTATATTAGTCTGACCCTGTTTTTTTTCGTCACCATCTATCGTTCGGTGGTCCAGCCATTTACGATATCCAGTTTATCCTCGCAGCTTCTCGAGAATAAAAAGCTGTACTGGGGATCCATATCATTCCATTATGGAGTCGTGCTGGTGTTAATCGGACATCTGGTTGCTCTGGTGATTCCAAAATCGGTCGTGTTATGGAATTCAGTACCTCTGAGGTTGTATTTGACGGAAATTACCGGTCTGGCATTGGGAATTTGGGCGCTTTTAGGGTTGATCATCCTGATCTATCGCCGCTTGATTAATAAACGGGTGAAGGTGGTTACCACCTGGATGGATTGGGTCGTGCTGCTGGTTGTGCTGGTTTCGCTTATCACCGGCGTCTTGGTCGCCACCCTGTACCGGTTTGGCTCATACTGGTTCACCGGCGTTTTCTCACCGTATTTACTTTCTCTGGCAGTTTTCCAACCTCAGGTCGATCTGGTTGCTCCGATGCCCTGGTTGATCAAGCTGCATGTCATTAATAATTTCATGCTGGCTGCAATCTTCCCGTTCTCGCGCCTGATTCACATCTTTACCTACCCGATTTCGTATTTGATCCGGCCCTGGCAGATCGTACTATGGAATCGAAAAATACGGACTCAAAAAAGTCTGTAGAAAAGAGGGGTTATGCCGCAAGACCCGAAAGCAAAGCAGCAAGAATCGGCCACAAAAATCGTGCTCATCGTATTATTTCTTGGAGGGTTGGGCGTACTGGCATGGGTGGTGGAAAAAGGGGCCAGCGGATTAAAGCTGACCGAACTTTCACTTCTGGATATCATCCTGACCGGGTTTGCAACCTTCAGATTGGGCAGGATGATTTCGTACGACCGAATCATGGACCCGATTCGGGCACCATTTACCAGAGTCGTGGATGATAATTCGGGCGAAGGCAAGACCATCGCGCCTAAAGGTAAAGGGGTG
>JAJZTR010000204.1 GCA_021848775.1 Chloroflexota bacterium
GCGCAGGTTCGCTGAATGCCATCCTCGACCACACCTGGTCGAGCATTCGGGTGGCCAATGTCTGGCTGAACGGCCGCCTCACCGGCGAATTTGGCATGAATGCCGCGGTTTGCGGTCATTTCGATGCGCCGGTATTGATGATTTCCGGCGACCAGACCGTATGCGCTGAGGCGCTCGAGTGGGTGCCCGGCGTCGAAACGGCACAGGTCAAAAAAGCCGTCGGGCGGTTCGCGGCCGAGTGCCTGCCGCTGAAGGAAACCCGAAAATTGATCCACGAGACGGCTGAACATGCTTTGCGCAACTTCGTGGCGGGAAAATATCCCCCACCGCTAAAAATCAAAACGCCGGTCACCATCAAACTGGAGTTCCAGGCGCAGAATATGGCCGATTCTGCGGTTATCATGCCTGGTGCCAAACGCCTGGACGGGCGCATCATCGAATTTAAAGCGCCTGATATGGTCGCAGCTTACCTGGCCTTCCGCTCGGCGGTGGGATTGGCAGCGCGCTAAACCAACATTAGGTTTTTAGGACAGACTAAGGCGGGCAGATTTCCGCAGTCGGTGTGTAAGTCGGCTGCGGCGCCAGGGTTGGCAGGATTTCATCCGGGCTGTTCAGGAATGCGCGCGCTGCGGCATCGAACAGATACTGCGTGCCGTTATCATCGATCAGTGTCAGGCGCACCCCGTCAGCAGCCTGAATCTGCAGCGCGCCGCCCGGCTGCGGCGCTGAAATCAACGCGCGGTCATCCGTGTTTTGCACCAGCACCAGCAGCACCCCCTGCTGCACATCCTCGCCGGATATGCCAGCCAGAATAGCCATCCATTGACCGTTCACCTCGCCCTGCCAGCGGCTGTTGACGAACAGGTCGAACTGCTCGAACAACCCCGGCTCGAACCGCTCCACCCCGGGGAGCCGTTCCGCTGTGGGTAAGGGGGTGGGGCGCAGCGCGCAAATATCGGCTGGTTTCTCGGGCGCGTTTTCCTGCGCCTGCAGGCTGTTGGCTTGAATGTTCCGCAATTGCTCCAGCTTGCCCTGGATGAAGGCTTCTTCGGTGGGGTTGGCCGCGGCTGCCAGGCTGGTCTCCAGTTGCTGGATATTGTTTTCCACCCAGGCCGGGCCGGCTGCTGCCGGCTGGGATTGCGGACCGGTCAGGATTTTAATCATCACTGCCAGCAGAATCACGCCGATGATGGCGAAAAGGATGTTGGGAGTTCTTTTAGCCCAGTTTTTCATTTCGTTAAACCTATTTGAACTGCCACTTGATGTCCGTAACCCAGCGCGGGGATGGAGAAATCGTATACACACTGGAGTTAACCGCGTAAACCAACTGCTGCCACCCCTCGTCAGGTGTGTTGTCCAGGGATGCGCAACTAGGATCACTGCCTGCTCGCTGCCAGCAGGCTTGCATCTGGGTCATCACGCCTGAAAAGACGATGCGGCTGGCCTTATATTTTGCGCCATACTCGCTGATAACTGCCCATTGCCGCGCCAGCGTGCCATTATTGCTATAAATTTCAGGCACTGCGTATGCGGGCTTTGAACCCCAGGACACAAACCAGACATCGTCAATATTCCAGTAATCGGGTGTTATGTATTTCCAGTTTGGGTCAAGGGTTTCATAACAACCCACACAGGCACCGTAATTAAAAAAGATACTGACATTATTATCTTTGGTGTCGAAGGCATCCACCCAGCTTTTTACTATTGCCGACGATTGCCACAGGCGCAGTCCGTCATTATTTTCCCTGCCGGACCATTCGATATCGATGGCTCCGGTGAAAAGCACCTGGCTGCTGTAACCGTTTTGCCTTGCCCAGGTATTCAGGTTGTTGATCATATACGCCCAATTCCGGCCAAAATCAGCAGCCAGCACCTTTAAATTGGCTTCAGTTCGGTTGGTTTGATTGAAAAATCCAAAGGAGTTGGTGCCAACCCCGATGGTGAGTTGCGATATATCGTCATTTGCGCTGCACGCCCAATATCCTTTGGCAAAGAATTGGGCGGATTCCTGCAGCTGAGCGTAGTTGCGGAAGTGCCAGACTCCGGCATTAAAAGGGTCTTCGAATCCCAGAGCGCCATATTGCGAATTCTCCACCCACATCTGGGCAAAATCCAGAATGACCAGACTGTCCTGCTGCCCCGGTGTGGCAGCATCGCGGGTACCCAACCCACAGCCCAGGTCATACATAAGCGCAGGATCACCGTTTTGAATATAGTAACTGGTAGCATAAAAAGGAGCGGGTGTCCAGTTATTAAACATTATTGGAAAATAGATTTTGGTGCCGGGAGGGTTGGACTGTCCTTGCAGAACCAAGGCAAGCAGGGCCATCAGAACCATCCAGGCTTTCTGGGTCTTGTAGTTTCGTTTTCTCATAAATAAGGAGACCTGTAGTGAGAAAGATCTATCAGAAGAAATTTGATTTTCCACTAACCGGGCAAAAACACAGTATAACTGGATTATCCATATTTGAAAACAAGGGCACGGCTGTCTCAATCTGGAATTGTGATTGGGATGAAGGTACAATTAAGGCATGGATCCAATCCCAACTCCCGCACTTGAAACCGAACGGCTGCTGCTGCGCCGGATTCTCCCCCAGGATGCCCCAGGGGTATTTGACCTGTTTTCACAGGAGGAAGTCGTACGCTTCATCGACATCGAGCTGATGAACAAACCGGAACAGGCCGAGGTGCTCATCCACCAGTTCGACGAGGTGGCTGCCAGCGGGCGCGGCGTCCGGTGGGGGGTGTTTTCGCTGGAAGACGGAGCATTGATCGGAACCTGCGGTTACCACGACTGGGATCGGCGCCGCTTCCGGGCGGAAATCAGCTATGATTTATCCCCTGGATGCTGGGGGCGGGGATTCATGCGCGAGGCATTAACCGCGGTTCTGGATTACGGCTTTCATCAAATGAACCTGCGTCGTATTGAGGCGCTGATCGATCCGGCCGATTTACGATCGCAAAACCTGCTGACCGGCCTGGGTTTTCAACTGGAAGGCACCCTGCGCGAACATGACTTTATCAAAGGGCGGTTTCAAGATGACATGATCTTTGCCCTGCTGCACGACGATTGGGGAGAAGCCAGCAAGTAACAGATCGCCTGGCATCTTGATAAGCGTTGGGGGAAGCTTACGGCGAGCTGCTTAAGGATTTACCCCCCACTCGTTATAAAGTTCATCCAGTTCGCAATTGCAGGCAGTTTCAAAGCTATCCAACAGGGCGGCTGGCGGCGCCAGCCGGTATAGATTGTTTTGGTAGTAATTCTGCAGCGCGGCATTGAAGGCCTGTTCACCGATCTGGCTGCGGAGCTCTTCCAGAAATAGATATCCCTTGTGGTAGACGACGGTGGCGTAAGCCTGTGGGTTGTCAGAGAAGTCGGCAACCGATTGGCTGACAGCCTGCTCCCCACTGGCTGCTTCCAGGGTCTCCACCCGAAGTTTGTAGTTCTCCAGCGCACCGAAGTAGAAATTCTGGTCGTTCACCATCTCATAAAACTGAGCTGAGAAGGTGGCCAGAGCCTCATCCTGCCAGGGATATTCCAGCACATCGTTCCCGACCACTGCGTACCACCACTGATGCGCGACCTCGTGGGCGGTCACCGAGGGCAGCAAATGCGGCACTGAACCGCTGTTATACAGAGTCTCCCCCAGCAAAATCAGTCCCGGATATTCCACTCCGCTGGCGTTTTTCAGCGGGGCAGCGATGATATCCAGTTCATTGTAGGGCAGAGGGCCAAAGGTTTCTTCGAACAGATCGAGCGAGGTTTTGGCAACATCGATCGCCTCGTCCCAATACCTTTCCGTCCGCGGTAGCCCCCAGTGGTTGACGCGCATCCCGCCCCATTCCGCCTCGCGCAGAATCAAGGCCGGACTGGCAGCCAGCATAAAATCGCGCAGCGGACCACCGGCTATGGATATGCTGATCTGGCTGGGGGTCTCCTCGCGGGTTACTTCCCTGCCGGAAGCCGCGACTTGCCATCCGGTAGGCACCTGTACCTGCGCGCGGTACAATGCGGTGGAACTGACCACGGCATCGCCCTCGACCAGCACCGGGCTGGCCTGCCATTGGCCGTTTACCAGCGGAGCCAGCATGGGGTAGGCGTTTGCCAGCATGACGACCGGGCCGTCGCTGGCATAATGGTAGGTGCCGTAGATCCAATCGCGTTCAAAATCGACGGGCAGCCAGCCGTTAAATTCCAGCTGCAATTGAATCGATTCTCCCGGCATCAGCGGAATTTTCAGCGGCAACCGTACGGCAGACTGGTCCTCGAGGAAAACTTCAATGGCCAGGCTTTCCCCGCTTGCCCGGGCCGAGGTGATCTCCATGCCGCCGCCGAATAACAACGGCGCATTGGGAAAAGTGCGCAGCACAATTTCA
>JAJZTR010000205.1 GCA_021848775.1 Chloroflexota bacterium
GTTGCGTTTTTCCGGATGCAGGCGGTCAGCTTTGACATCTAGCACGTCATTGATCAAATACACGCTGCTGGATAAAAGACAGAACAGGAAAAACCCTGCCAGAGACGCCAGAACTGCCGGAAAGTGACCTAACTGGCGGTCGAATACAACGGCAGCCAGCACAAACACATTCTTTGACCACTGCCTCAGACGCATGGATTTGATGAGGGCGCGAAGCATGCGGTAATCATATCATAAGTAATGTCAGGCAGAAGCGCTTTGGCAGGCGCAAACCGGGTACAATCTGCCTATGCCGAAAAGCCGATTGGATGTCCTGCTGGTGGAACGCGGGTTGGTCGAAAGCCGCAGCCTGGCTCAGCGATTGGTGATGGCCGGTCAGGTGAGAGTGGCCGGGCAGGTGGTATTCAAACCGGCGGACAAAGTGGAAGAACTGG
Organism: Chloroflexota bacterium; assembly: GCA_021848775.1. GTDB lineage: Bacteria > Chloroflexota > Anaerolineae > Anaerolineales > Anaerolineaceae > Bellilinea. The sequence continues at coordinate 435 of JAJZTR010000205.1, forward strand.
CGGAAATCGTCATCGATCACGGCCCGCGCTTTGTCTCCCGCGGCGGTGAAAAGCTGGATGCTGCTCTGGAAGCATTTGGTCTGGTCGATTTGCAAAACTTCGTCTGCGCCGATATTGGCGCGTCAACCGGCGGGTTTACCGATTGCCTGCTGCAGCACGGCGCGGCTCATGTATATGCCATTGACGTGGGTTACGGGATATTACACTGGAAAATCAGGCAGGATGGGCGGGTGACCGTAATGGAACGAACAAACGCCCGCCATCTGAAGAATTTACCGCAACCGGTGCAGCTTGTCACCATTGATGCCTCTTTTATCTCGTTGAAAATTCTGCTGCCGATTGCAAAGGGCTGGTTCGAGGGGGGCGGGCAAGTTGTTGCTTTAATCAAGCCTCAATTTGAGGCTGGCCGGCAGGATGCGGCCAAGGGGGAGGGGGTAATCCGCGACCCGGCCGTGCATCGCAAAGTGTTAGAGGATGTTCTCGCCGGCGCGGTCCAAGAAGGATTTGGCATTAAAGGTTTAATTCGTTCACCGCTGCTCGGTCCAAAGGGAAATACCGAATTTCTTGTCTGGTTGGAATATCCAGCGGACAGCCAAACCCCGTTCGAGGATTATATTCAGGCGTTGTTCCCACCGACCGATGGGTAATTTACGGGGATAAAGAGGGGTTGTCCCAAAAGTGCTCATTTGTTAATTTCCATCCCTATATAGATGGGGACGGCGTGGAACCCGTACCCTGTTGGGTCGGGCGACCATGACCGCCCGCTTTTGGGACAGCCCCACAAATAGCTTATTGTTGCTGTTTATCGTTTACAACTGTTCGATTTCGCCTTCGAAGACGTAAGCCCAGCCGGTGCCCTTGCAAACCGGGCAGCGGTCGTAAACATAGCCATCACGCGCCTGTCCAGCCCCGTTGCCGGAACAAAACGCGCATTTTTTTGCAGTTTGGGCAACCAACAGCGTTCCGATGCCTTTGCAAACCGGGCAGACATCATAAATATTGCCATCTTTACATCGACCGCTGCCATTTCCAGTGCAAAAGGCGCAGGTTTCGGGGGCATAGTGTATCACGGGCTGGACTTTTACCATGGTGTTTTGCCTTTTGAGTAACTGGTTATTCTTCGGTGGGCGATGGTTTTTCAGTCTCGTCGGGGAGACTTTCAGAGAAGGCTTCCACAACTTCCGGATCGAATTGCATTCCCGATTCGGCTTTGATCGATGCCAATGCTTCAGATGGGCTGAGCGCATTGCGGTAAGGCAACTCTATGGTCATGGCTGAGAACGATTCAGCAATCGAGATGATCGATGCGGCCTGGGGAATTTCTTGTTTACTCAATTGATCGGGATACCCGGTGCCGTCCCATCGTTCCTGGTGGTGATAAACCCAGGGTACGATGCGGGCAAATTGGTTGACTTGCCGGATAATCTGGGCGCCGTAATAGGGATGCAGGTGAATGGTATCCCAGTCGTCATTGGAAAGGGGTTTAACTTTAGTCAGGAGCGATTCCGGGATAGAGATTTTGCCAATATCATGCAATAAAGCCGCAAGCTCAAGGAATTCAAGATCAGACGCAGACCAGTTAAGTTTGCGCCCTGTTGCCAGGGCCAGGTCAGCCACCTGTTCCGAATGGCCAACCATAAACCGGTCGCGCTGGTCAATGGCGGCAACCAACACTCGCGCCAGACTGATCAACGGGGAAAGCCCGGTCGCACCTGCCATTGTGGGAGCAGCTATTCCCTGCGCAAAACCGGTGCGGCGTCGTTCGCCGACTGCAACTTCCAATTCCACGGTGTTCTCATAGAAATTGAGGAAGTTCTCGACGCGCTCCAACGTCATTTTTAATTCTGCATAATTCCCGGTTGTCCAAAATTCGGGAACTTGCTCGAACATCATCACGGAGGAACGCGCAATTTCCGGTTGCGGGATGACCCGTTTCCCGGTGGAGATTAACAGGTCGTGGTAGGAGATCATGCGCTGGAAGCGTTCGCCAATCCGTTGCACTTGTTTGGAAAGCGATGGATAATCGCGGATGGATTCTTCGAGCCCACGCAAGCGGCCGACAATCGACTCGGTCGTCGCTGCCCGACTATCGCGAAGGTTTAAGATACTTTCAATCGATCCATTCCAGACTAATTTTGCATCATCCAGGGTGAGAATTTCATTGCCAAAGAAGATCGGCTGGTCATCCTTGGTTTGCCGCTCAACAAAGTTAAGTGCTTTCTTAACCGATTCATAGGCAGCATTGATGCGTGTTTCATTTTGTCGCCGTTGGATAGCCACCTGCCGCTTGTCTTCGCGGTAGATGAGCATGCGGTTGTAGAATTCAAGCTTGCGCGGCCCACGATCCAATAAGCGTGATAAGGCGTCTTGCAGCGAGGAGAGATTTTCCCAGGCTTGATTCAGGTCGCGTAGACCGGAATTGGTATATAAGAAAAGCGGGCGTTTTTTGGTACGCTGTTCCAAGCGGGGGATGTTCTCGATGATGTTGGAAAAAACACCCCAGATATCCTCTTCGACTTTAGACGCCTTGTACAGGATGCTGGCGTAGGTCAAACGATAAACAGAAAATTGTCTTTCAATCTCCTTCATCCGATTTTTCACCCGGTCGGGGCTGGAACGGATGTTTTTCTGTAAATCTGACCAATCGTCAACCGACTGTACCGCCTGGCGAACGATCTTTTTCACCCAAGGCATCGACTCTGTCTCGTAATGGTTATCTCCCGGACCAATTTCAACCTGATTAATAGGTAAACTGACAGACAAAACACGTTCTGTGCTGTCTGTCTTTTGTGAGACCTCTTTTGGGCGTATGAATTTTCCGCCTGTATTCATTCCTTCACTCTTGTGTGAGAGACCTGTCGCTGTCATCCTAAGTATATCCTCTCCGGATATTATGCATAAGAACAGTCAAGGATGCCAGGGGTACGGTTCTTGTAACTTCCCCCTTAGTACCCGGGTGTATGGAAACGCCGCGTGTAAAAAGGTGCAAAAACTGTGCCCGAGTTATCATAACATAAACCCAATTGTTTTGGAACTTGGCGATTATGCGGGTTGGCTATCATCCACCTTGTGGTAAGATTATTATACAGAGTGAAGTCGCCTGGTCACATAACAATATTGAAGGGTGAATCGCATTGCCACAAATATATGCGGTTTGTACAATTATGCTGATGTTGGGGTAAATAACCGAGGGCAATTATGGAGCGGCGGAGCCCATATTTTTATTAGGGAGGTCTTGCGATGAGCGGCGAACAAGATACGATCACAATCTTATTGGTCGAGAACAACGCGCAATTAATGAAGCACATGCAGAAGACGCTGGGTTTGATCGATAAAGCCGATTTGATCAATACCTCCTTGCTGGCTCAGGAAGCACTAGAAGTCATCCGCGATCAGAAGCCACTTGTTGCCCTGGTGGATTACAACCTGCCGGACATGAACGGGATTAACCTGACCGAAATTATTCGAAAAGAATTCCCCGGCACACAAGTGATCGTCATTTCGCAAGATAATTACACCGACGTGGTCTTGCAGGCAGTCCGGGCAGGCGCCTGCGACTTTATCACCCATGACGTTTCTGTCAAAGAATTGTCCGATGTGTTGACGCGCGCCGCCACGCTGGCGGTGCAAGACCGCTCCAAGTTATCCGCATTTGCCGGCGTGGCAACTCCGGAGCGCAAGGTGGCAGTACCGAGCGGACCGCATGGTAAGGTCGTGGCGGTGTACGGCGCCAAAGGCGGTATCGGGACGACGACTGTAGCAGCCAATCTGGCGCTGGCGTTGATGGATCGCGATCGCGATGCACGCGTGGTGCTGGTGGACGGCGCCATTCAATATGGCGACGTCCATTTGATGTTCAATGAGCTTGGGCAAGCCTCGGTTATGGACCTGGTTCCGCGGTTGAATGACCTGGACATAGAACTGGTCGAAAAT
>JAJZTR010000206.1 GCA_021848775.1 Chloroflexota bacterium
CTGCGGATTATTTAAATAAACCGGGGCATCGGGGCTCTCCCGTACCAGCCGGCGTCCAAGTTCGATGGCCGCCTTTATCTGTGCCGCCTTTGCCATTCCCAATCCCCGCTGCTCTGCCAGCTCGGAAAAAGACGCCCGCTGCAACCCGGTGATTCCGCCCATGTCCAGCAGTAACCGCTGCGCCATCTGCACCGCGTTCTCCCCCTGGATTCCCACCCTCAGCAATATTGCCAGCAATTCAGCCGTGTTGAGCGCTTCAGGGCCGCTTTCAGCCAGCCGTTCGCGCGGTCGGTCGTTGGTCGAGAGGTCGCTGATCCGGTATCTGATGGGTGATTCTTTCATGGGAAGATCCTCCGTGTCCATGTTTTTTGCGATGCCAGGAACTTACTATAGCAAAAGCCTGTTTTCCCCGCAAGCAGGATATCAAACGAAAGTAACCTGTGGGCATCCATGCTATAATTCTCGCAGTGGAGCCAACATGATTTTCGATTCGACCGGTTTTCAGGATTACACGCTGGTTATCATCGCGATTGCTGCCGCCTTTCTCGCTGCGTTGTGGCTCAGTCTGATCATTTGGACAGCCCGGGATATCCGCCGCCGTTCATCCGATGGGTTCACCCGCGTCCTGGCGGTCCTCGTTGTCACAATCCTCTTCATTCCCGGATGGTTCCTGTATCTCATCCTGCGACCCGCCACCACCCTGGAAGATGAGTACCAGCGCACCCTGGAGGAAGAAGCCCTGCTGCAGAATATCGAAGATATCGCGCGCTGCCCTGGCTGCAACCGCCGCGTTCAACCCGATTGGATGGTGTGTCCGAACTGTCACACCATGTTGAAAAAATCTTGTCATCAATGTTGGAAGTTGATAGAACTCCCGTGGAATGTGTGCCCATATTGCGGGACCCCTGTGCCCGGGACACGCACCGACGATATAACCGCCGAAGTATCGGATGAGGTTTCAGAGGGCGAAAATCCGTTCATCGATGCGGTTCCCGAAGAGTCCTCGGATAAGAATCCGCTGAACCCGGAAAACAAGTGGGTATTTTTTTCCGGTCACAATCCAGAAGAACCAGAATCCCCGACTACCCCACCTGAGAGTTAACCCTCCAGGCCCTAAAGGTTAAGCACTGAATGTTCAATTATCCTGCCCTAGAGCCCGTAGATTATTTATTGTTAGGTCATATTACCAAAGACATCACGCCCACCGGCTATTCGCTGGGTGGCACTGCCACCTACTCGGCATTGACAGCTGCCGCACTTGGAATGCGCGTAGGAATTGTGACTTCCTATGGTCCTGACCTTGAAGTTCCTGCCAGACCCAATATCCAGGTTTCGCCGGTGCCTGCCGATACGACAACCACCTTTAAAAATATTTACACACCATCCGGTCGAATCCAATATGTGCACCACCCGGCTGCTTATTTGGAGCTTTCAGCCGTGCCCGATATCTGGCGCAACGCCCCCATCGTTCACCTTGGCCCGATCATGCAGGAAGTTGATCCGAAACTGGCCAGAGCATTCCCGAATTCCCTGGTTGGGCTGACGCCTCAAGGTTGGATGCGTAAAGCAAATGGAGACGGATTGGTGCATTACACGGACTGGCCGGAAGCCCGTTATGTTCTGGAAGGTGCCCAGGCTGTGGTATTTAGCATCGAGGATGTGCAGGGAGATGAATCCATCGTCGAAGAATTGATCCCCTCCACCCGCGTGCTGGTTGTAACAGAAGGCTCTTCCGGTTCGCGCCTGTATTGGAATGGCGATCTACGATACTTCAGAGTGCCGCCGGTCGAAGAGATCGACCCTGTTGGCGCGGGGGATATTTTTGCCGCGACCTTCTTTACCCGTTTACAGCAAACCCGGGATCCCTGGGAGGCTGCCCGCTATGCCACTCAACTGGCATCCATCAGTGTTTCCCGCAGCGGGACATCAGGCATCCCGACTGAAGAAGAAATTAAAGCCGGTTTAATCACCATCCTCCCTTAATCTGGAATTTATGACCAAAATTTATGCGTTCGTCAATCAAAAAGGCGGGGTCGGAAAGACGACTTCTGCAATATCCCTGGGGGCATTCCTGGGGCAATTAGGACAGCGGGTATTGCTGGTTGATCTCGATCCGCAGGCAAATGCGACCTCATCCCTGGGGATCGACAAGCGCAATGTCAAGAATGGGACCTATGAGGTCCTCCTTGGCGGTCAGCCGGCCGGTCCGACCATCCTGCACAACCCGCGGTTTAAAATGTCGATCCTTCCAGCTTCTCCGTCTTTAGCCGGGGCAGAAATCGAATTAATCGAGCTGGATCACCGCGAACGCCGATTGAAAGATGCCATCGCACAGAGCTCAGATCGTTATGATTACGTATTAATCGACTGCCCGCCTTCCTTATCCTTGTTGACCGTCAATGGACTGGTCGCCGCCAGGGATGGTGTGGTCATCCCCGTCCAATGCGAGTACCTGGCTCTCGAAGGGCTTGGTCAGCTCACACAGACGATCAACCAGGTGCGCAGATCCTTATTTCCGGATTTATCCATTCGCGGTGTCGTTTTAACCATGTATGATGGTCGCACCCGATTGGCCGTGGATGTGGTTCAAGAAGTAAGAAAATACTTTCCGAATCAGGTTTTCGAAGCCGTTATACCTCGCAGCATTCGGTTAGCCGAGGCTCCCTCATTCGGCATGCCGATTACACTTTTCGCACCAGAATCCTCAGCAGCAAAAGCATATTCTGCACTTGCGCGAGAAGTCCTTGAGGGTGATGGAGTTAATATTCCTGTAACGGAAGAATAGGCGGATTATCATGGCAAGGAAAAGTGGATTGGGTAAAGGTTTAGAGGCGTTAATTCCCGGGGGACAAAACAATGCCCCGAATGGAAGCCCATTGTTTTTGCCAGTGGACAGTATCCTTCCCAATCCCTCCCAGCCTCGGCAGGATATGATGGAAGAAAGCCTGTCCGAACTGGCTGCCTCCATTCGCGAACATGGTATTCTCCAACCCATCATTGTCAGCCAGGACCTTGAGTCGAATACATATACCCTCATCGCTGGCGAGCGCAGGCTGCGCGCAGCCCGGCTGGTCGGTTTGGAATCTGTACCAGCCATCGTTCGTGAGGCAACCGATCTGCAAAGGTTGGAGCTGGCATTAATCGAAAACATTCAGCGGGCAGACCTGGCTCCGTTGGAAACTGCTGAAGCTTACCGACAACTGGCTAGTGAATTTGGCCTTTCTCACGAAGAAATCGCTGTAAAAGTTGGCAAAAATCGTGCAACCATTACCAATACTTTGCGGCTGCTGCACCTTCCTGATGCCGTGCGAATCGCGCTGGTAGAAGGAAAAATTAGCGAAGGCCACGCCCGTGCCTTACTGGGTCTGGCAACACCTCAGGCGCAAAACGCCGTTTTGCAAAACATCCTTGCCAATGATCTGAGTGTCCGTCAGACCGAGGCATTGGTTCGCCGATACTCCGGTGAACGGTCCCAGCCTGCTCAACGCAAGGAACCATCTCCGGAAATTCGCGCGATCGAAGAACGACTGCGCGACAGTCTGGGAACCAGGGTTACCCTGCGCCACGGAAAAAAAGGCGGCACACTGGTCATTCACTATTACTCTGATGAAGAACTCGACGGTCTCATTTCACACATACTCAAAGAGTAACCATGCACATTTTACACAATGCAAAGATTTATACGCTGTGGGATGAGCATCCCACAGCCTCAGCCATAGCCATTAACGATGGAAAGATTACCGCTGTCGGCTCGTTGGATGACTTGCATTCATTGGCTACGCGCACGACAAAAATGGTTGATTTACAGGGCGGTACCGTTTGGCCCGGACTCACCGATTCGCACATCCACTTGCAGATGTACGCCCTGGGTTTAAAGTTTGTGGATTGCGAAACGAGCAGCCGCGGGGAGTGTATTCAGCGGGTCGCGAAAAAAGTATTGCAATCCCCTGCCGGAATCTGGGTTCAAGGACATGGTTGGAATCAAAACGATTGGCCTGAGGGTTTTGGCAATTCGGCCCTGCTGGACGGGATCTCACCAGACAACCCCGTCTATCTGACCGCCAAATCGCTGCATGCCGGGTGGGCAAACAGCGCCGCCTTGCGAATGGCTGGTATTACCCAGACCACTCCCGACCCTGCCGATGGGATAATCCAGCGTGATGCGTCGGGCAATCCAACCGGAATATTGTTCGAAAGCGCAATGGGTCTCCTGGAAAGCGCCATCCCTGCCCCATCCCAGGACCAAATCACGGATGCAATCGAACAGGCACAGCCAGTATTGTGGAGTGTGGGCTTGACCGGAGTGCACGATTTTGACCGGCGCAGCTGCTTTCACGCTCTGCAAACC
>JAJZTR010000029.1 GCA_021848775.1 Chloroflexota bacterium
AACCGCCCAACATCACCGCTCAACTGGTTGCCCGAATCGGCTCCCCCGACCAGAACGGTTCGCCCGCCAGGCTGGCGCAGCACCACCGCCTGTGAGTCAGGCGTATCCAGCAGGAGGATGTGCAGGCGGTCGTCTGGACGGCGCAGCGCGCCGCTCCAGGCCAGCATGACCACCAGCCCGAACCCGGCGAACACCAGACCGGGTTTCATTTTTTGCCGCAACGCTGCCAGCTGCGCGCTCCCCAGGGTCAGGCCAAATAACAGCGCGTACGCCGCCAGCGCCATCCAGGGGGTAAATTCGCCGATCGATACCGCCCCGGTGGGGATATCTGCCAGCAGCTCGACCACCCGCAAGGTGTAAGCCGCCAGCGGCCAGACCAGCCATGCCAGCACCTGCCCCAGCGCCGGCAGCACCATCCCGCCAATGAGCGCCACCCCGCCGAGAATCATCACCCCCGGCTGAACCGGCAGAATCAGCGCGTTGGCCAGCATGGAAGTCAATGAAAGCCGTTTGAAATGCATCAGCACGACCGGCAAAGTGGTCACCTGGGCGGCCAGGGTAAACAGGAAATACTCGCTGACCGGGCCGGCCAGGCGCCTCCCCATATTTTCCCCCCAGCGGACGGCAGCCCAACCCTCGAAAGCGCGCTGCAGCGGCTCGCCATACAATATCAGACCCATGGTGGCGGTGAAAGAAAGTTGAAAACCGGCGTCCCAGGGCAGCAGCGGATTGACCAGGCACATCAAGGCTGCGCTGAAAGCCAGCGAGGTCATCCCGCTGGAGCCGCGTCCGATCAGCCTGCCGAATAACGCCAGGCTGCCCATGATCGCCGCCCGCACCACCGCCGGGTTCGCCCCCACCAGCAGCGTATACAGGGTTATGGTTATCACGGCTGCCAGCGCCGACCAGCCGCGCGGCAGGAATCGTCCAAGCAGCCCGATCAACAGCGCCGCCAGGATGGTCATGTTAAAGCCGGAAATGGCAACGATATGCGCTGTCCCGGTATCTTGAAAAGCAGCCACAGTGCTTTCTGGCAAGTCGCGCTCCAACCCCAGCAGCACGCCGGAGAGCAGCGCAGCTTCCGGTTGTGGAAAGATGCGGTTGAGAGTCTCGTAGGCAGTTTCCCGCAGCCGGTAGATACCTGCCATCAGCGGGCTGCCGGCGCCGCTTGCCGTCTTCTGAATCGCGGGGTTTATCAGATAGGTATGGACTCCCTGCCGGGCCAGATAATCCCGGTATGAAAAATCCCCGGCTTGCGGGGGATCGAATGGCTTTCCTGAAATTTCCACCCGATCGCCGTAATGCCAGCTTGATCCGGCCGGCAGGCGCACCAGCGCTTTCCCATCCACCTTGAGTGGATCTTGCCCATCGGTCTGCAGCGTTTCAGCCTGAACGCGCAGCAGGACCGCGTTTTCGCGCCGGTCAGGGTAAGATTCGATCCAGCCGCTAAGCACAATTTCACCGCTGCCGTTGTAATAAGCCAGATCCCCTGACCCCCACACAGGTTGGGCTGATTGCCAGCGCAGCGCTCCGAGAAACACTGCTGCCAGAATCACGCCGGCGGACAGCGGCAGCCACCGCCGCCAGGCTGGCAGAGGATGATTTTTCCATTTAACCTCCGCAATACCCCCGGCAATTCCAATCAGCAGGCAAACAACCCACGCCCACCACGGCAAGCCCAGGATGGAACCCAGCGCAATCCCTGCCATGAAGGCCAGCGAGAGCCACAACAGCGGCATGTGCTACTCCCGTACGCGCTGCTGACGAATTCCAGGCAGGAAACCCGGCGTGCGCTGGCGGTATTCCTCATAGGCGCTGCCAAACTCGTCCAGCAGCTTTTGTTCCTCGTAGATGCTGCCGATTACCAGGTAGGCGCTGACCCCCAGATTGAAAGCCAGCGTATTCCAGCTGAGGTTCGGCGTTGCCCACATCAGCAGCATGGCGCTGGTGTACAGGGGATGGCGCACCCAGCGGTACAGCCCGTTTGTCACAAACCGTGGTGGTTTTTCGGCGGCGGCGGGGTCCAGCACCCGGTCCAGCCCGATGAAATTCATGAAGCCGGTCTGCAGCACGCCATAAATCAACCCGATCAAACCGGCCAGGCGCAATAAATTCAACAGCCAGGAAAACGGCTTTTCCACAACATAAATCTCCCTGTCCGGCAGCAGCAATGTCAGCGCCAGCACTGGCAGGATCGTCAGCCCGCCCATCACAGAAAAAAGAAAGCGGTGCCAGCGCAATGCAGCCTGTCCGAATCGCCGCAACAGAGCTGCCTTAAACCGGCGCGACGCCAGCAGAGAATGCAGCCCGCCGTAAAGCACAAGCGAAAACAAGATCCACCAGAATCCGGCTGTCATAATTGGAATCCTCAGGCTATTATTATAGCTTTGGTTAGGTTTTGGTTTGGTATTTTTTCGACCTGGCAGGAAAAAACCCTGACTTCTCCACAAACGATCACCCTTTTGATGCGTCGTTTTTAAATCTTATCAACATTTCCCAAATATGTTGATATAATTTGTCATAATAATAATTAATTGTTTCCTGGCTGCCACCAGAAGGTTTCTTTTGTTGCGCACCCGGATTGACGCTCGATCATTATTACTTGGCCTATGTTGACGAACCGTTCCATGCCCCAAAGCGTGATCATCCCTGAAATCCCCTACCCCGATGTGCTTGAGGCGGCGGATTGGCTGTGCAGCAATTTCGGATTTTCAGTGCGGCTGCGCATCGGAAACCATCGTGTCCAACTGAAATTCAATCAGGGAGACCTCGTCATCACCGGTCCCTCCCCCATGCCAGTTCCCCGCCATTCCATCATGGTGCGTCTGTCCAACATCGACCATCACTACGCTCAAACCGTTCTCAAGGGTGTAAAAATAGTCAACCCGCCTGCCGATCATCCCTATGGCGAAAAGCAATATACCGCCCTGGATCTCGCCGGTCATCACTGGACTTTTTCGCAAACAGTGATGGATGTAGATCCAGCGGAATGGGGGGGTTCGGAGACAAAAGAATAAGAATTATCATTTTTGTCCATGCCTTTACGCGAAAAAACCTGCTACAATAATAAAACTTACCCGACGATTATTGACAATTTACCAGTAATCCCGACCGCCTCATCGCAAGGAACAATATGCCCTTCAAGGACGGATTTTATTATTCGAAACATGAAGGGGGGAAGGCAAACCAAAAGCCCGTTATCCTGCTCCATGGTGCGGGCAGCAGTCATTTAATGTGGCCGGTCGAATTTCGCCGCCTTCCCGGACACACAGTGATCGCGCTGGACCTGCCCGGGCACGGGCATTCATCCGGGGTGGGGTGCCAGTCGATTGGCGATTACACCGCGGCGGTTACGGAATTTTTAGCCAGCCAGGGCATTTTTCAAGCCGCGTTTGTGGGGCATTCCATGGGCGGCGCAATTGCATTGCAGCTGGCGCTGGATTTTCCTCAGCATGTCCTTGGGATCGGCGTGCTCTCGGCCGGGGCTAATTTCAATCTGCCCGCTGAAATGATCGCTTACTTAAGCAGCTCGGCAACAGCCGCGGCAGGGATTCAGCTTTTGCAGGGGCGGCTGTCAAATACACCGACGCCATTAGCCGGGTTGGATCCTGACATCAAAGCTATGACCACAGCCCGCGCCAGTGTGCTCTATAACGACTGGCTGGCCTGCAGCCGCTTTGATTTGTGCACAGCGGCTGCCCGGATCACCACGCCAGCCTATGTTGCTTGCGGCAGCGCGGACCGGCTCACGCCGCCTGCTCAATCACAGTACCTGTCCGAATTGCTGCCAATCGCCCGCCTGGATGTGATTCGCGGCGCCGGGCATCTGTTGCCATTGGAGCAGCCCCAGGCTCTAGCCCATGGCCTGAAGCGCTTCCTTGATGATCTGATTGCCTGGCAGGCCCATTTCCCGCTCCCCGCTCCCTTCCCACAGGCCGCCGAAAAAAAATCTTCCGGCAAGCCCGACTTACGCTGATCGGTCTGACTGAGCGTGCTGGTTTTTATGCAGCAGGCACCAAACGGTTTTATAAACCGTTCCAGTCAGCCTCGCACGCCGCATAGCTAATCTCCTTTCTTGTGGTATATTAAACCCAGGTCAATTCGATCAGCACCAGGCCATTCGCTGGTTTCTCGAGGAGAATTATGTACTTTGCGATCGAAGGTGTCATCGGGGTGGGTAAGACAACACTGGCGCGGCTGCTCCAACCGCGTATGGCGGCAAATTTACTATTAGAAGTTTTTGAAGAAAATCCATTCTTAAGCAATTTTTATTCGGACCGGGCGCGTTACGCTTTTCAAACGCAGATTTTTTTCCTGCTCAGCCGCTATCATCAGCAAAATCGCAATGTCCCGCAGCTGCTGGCTCAGGAATTGCCGCTCATCAGCGATTACACCTTCGAAAAGGATGCCCTTTTTGCGTCGATCAACCTTAAAGGGGATGAATTGGAAATGTATTACCGCGTCCACGAGGCCCTGGCCGAGAAAATGACGCCTCCATCGATGGTGGTCTACCTGCGCGCATCCACCGAGACGCTCATGCAGCGCATTACCATGCGCGACCGCCCCTATGAGCGCAACATGGAAGTCTCTTACATCGAAGAACTCAACCAGGCATACGATGCTTTTTTCCTCAAACGACCTCAGCGCAGAACACCGGTGCTGGTGATTGACAGCAACACGCTCGATTTCGTCCACAGTCCGGATGACCTGGACTGGATCGAGAACCGCATCCGCCAGAGCTTGCTGCTGGGACCCTTTCAACCCGAACTCCCGCTTTCAGCGAATCCTTCTGACGAGGATCAGCCAGAGTCGGCAGCCTAGAATCTCCACTCGCCCGGGGGAAACCAAATGCGTATCACACGAGAATCTCTTCACACTATCGCCCGCGAAACGGCTGAAAAATCGGCCCGCCGCAACCGTGAGCTGGTCTGCATTTACCTTACTGGTTCACTGCTAACCGATGCACCCCTTTTGGGTGGCACCACCGATGTTGACCTGGTTTATGTGCATGCCAGCACACCGCCTTTCATGCGTGAGGTGGTGCGCGTTTCCGATGAGATCCATCTGGATATTGCCCATTATCCGCAATCCGTGTTTCACCAGCCGCGCCATTTGCGACGCGATCCATGGATTGGCTCTCACCTGTGTTTGAATGCGGTGCAGTTGTACGATACGCAGCACTGGTTCGAGTTCACCCAGGCAAGCGCCGGCGCGCAGTTCGATCAGCCGGAAAATGTAATCGGTCGGGCGCGAAAACTTGAATCTGCGGCGCGTCAGGGCTGGTTTGATATTCAAACTCAGTCCGGCGGCGGTCCTGCGGAAAAAATGCACCTCTACCTGCGCTCTTTGGAGAATGCAGCCAACAGTATCAGCGCGATCACTGGCGTGCCGCTGACGGAGCGCCGCTTTATTCAGCGCTACCCGGAGCGGGCTGCGGCGATCGGCCGGCCGGGGTTGGCAGGCGGATTGGTGGATTTGTTCACCATCGAGGGCCTATCCTCTGCAGATTTGGCCCGCTGGTTTGAACCCTGGAGAGAATGCCTGCGGACCGCCAGTCAGAGTGAAAATATCCCGCCGCGATTATCTGCAGCGCGCTTTTCGTATTACGAACGCGCCGCTGCCGCCTTAAACGAAGAAGATACCCCGGCGGCCTTGTGGCTTGTGCTGCGCACCTGGACTCACGCAGTACTCGCGTTGGACACGGGCAGTGAACACCAAAAGATTTGGGAGCAGGCGCTCCAGGAATTCGAGTTTGATGCTGATCATTTCGCCCAGCGCCTGTCCCTGCTCGATTCATACCTGGACGCGGTCGAAGATACGCTTGATAGCTGGTCTCAGAAATATGGCGTATAGATAACTGTATATGGTGGTTTTCATTCGATTCACAATCAATCCACCCTGGCTTAAAATGTGGATAACTCGCCAAAAATGGTGGATAACTGTTGTGAATTGTGGACAAAACCGAAAAAACGTTCTCTTTTCCTCAATTTAATTATGGGGAGAAACCCCCACATATGGAGGTCACCCTGGAATTTTACCGATATATCTTTTTGCCTTCGTTATTCTGAAAAAGAGACCAAAGAAATGCCAAATTTGTCCACAATTAATCAGGATAAACAAACACCTTTTCTATCCCACCCGTACGGTGTACCTCGCTTGTCACCCCCACATACAGGGTGAATGCGACTATTTTTCACCTTTATCCACAAATCCACAAGGCCTACTAAGACTGCTAATCCATATTTATACTATTCATAAATTAATGAACCAGCGAGTGTCACCCACGGTGAACTTTTTCAATTGTTTTCTTATTGTATAGTTTGGTTATTTTTCGGATGCTTGAATCTTACTTGGGATTCTTGTACAATTTTTAATTAATCGCTTTACGAATACTGTCCCTGGACATAGCTGTTTGCTTGGCGTCGAAACGACCGCAGAAAGGAAACCAAGCCATGGATATCATTAAAGTCAAAGCAAACTCTCGTACTGCTGCAGTAGCCGGGGCAATCGCAGGGGTGATCCGCGAACACAAACATGCTGAAGTTCAAGCGATTGGTGCGGGCGCGGTAAACCAGGCCGTTAAGGCGCTGGTATTGGCCAAAGGATATCTGGCGGAAGACGGCATCCCGGTCATTTGCATCCCCGAATTCGTCGATGTGGACATCGATGGAAAAGTGCGAACTGCCATTAAATTGACCGTCGAACCGCGGTGAATGGTATAAGGAATTAGCAAAAATATTAACAGGCAATAAGCCTTAAATTAATCCGTTGCCATACTCACTTCATCGGCAGAAAAAATCACTTCTTCTTTGCCGGTTAGTTTCTCTTGCACCTTCGCCAGAATCAAATCCAGGTGGCGCGGGTGAGCTACGTAATCCAGGTCATCAGCTGGAACGGTCAGCACCGGGCAGAGAATAAAGGAACTGATCCACTTCTCGTATAGTTCGTTGAGTTGATCGAGATATTCTGTTGGAATTCTACGTTCGTAGTCGCGGTCGCGCAAACCAATTCGCTGCTGCAGGGTGGTCGAAGTTGCCCGCAAATAAATGACCAGATCTGGCGGGGGAATGAAATCGGCAACGGTTAAATAGAGTGCCCGGTAGGTTTCGTAATCGCGATCGTTTAGATGACCCTGCACATACAGGTTGTGAGCAAAAACCTCGGCATCTTCGTAAATACTGCGGTCTTGAATGACTGAGCCAGGGAAAGAAAGAATCCGCTGGTGAATTCGCAGGCGGTGGGTTAAAAAGAACACCTGGGAATGAAAACTCCAGGCATCCATATTTTTATAAAAGTCAGCAATATAAGGATTTTCGGTCACCGGTTCGTAAAACGGTTCCCATCCCATTTTTCCGCACAGCAAACGCACCAATGTTGACTTGCCAACACCAATGTTCCCGGCGACTGCTATAAATTTTTTCATGGATCCCCGCTTATTGAGAGAGTTTTCCCGCCAGTTCGAGTTCGATTACTTCCTGAAAAACCTCAAAGGGTTGAGCACCAATGAGTGCGATGCCGTTGATGAAAAATGTGGGTGTGGATTGAATTCCAATGCTGAGCGCATATTCATAATCAGCGGTGACCTCGGCTTCATACCGGTTTTCATCGAGGCATTGTTTAAACGCAGCGGTATCCAGACCCAGATCGCCGGCATATTTCATATAGGCCTCGGTGCCAAGTTCCTCTCCGCCAGAGAACAGCAGTTCATGAAACTCCCAATACTGGTCCTGCTCGTTGGCGCAGTTGGCGGCATTGGCAGCCGGGCCAGCGTTGGGGTGGATGCTGTATAGTGGAAAGTCGCGGTACACCAACCGCACCTGATCCGGGTAGGTCTCTTTGAGTTTAAGCCAAACCTGGTCATGCCAGCGCTGGCAGTACGGGCATTCATAATCGCTGAATTCAATAATGGTGATGGGGGCGGTCGCCGGTCCGTACGATGGATTGTCATCTTCATCGACAGGATACCGGGTCACTTGTTGAATTTCAGCATCAGCTGCGGTGTTTGCTGCCGCCTGACTGGCTTCACCTTCGCTGGTTTGCGCCTCTGCTCGAATCTGATCCAGTTCAGCTTTTACACTGACCAATTCAGAGCGGGCCTCGTTCAAGGGATAACCCCAGAGAAAATAACCTGTGCCCAAACCGATGGCAAAGATCAAAACGGTTCCGGCAAGCATGGCTGGAATCCGCCAGTTTGTTTTTGGACGAATCCGCTGCTTATCCTGTTCGGACATAGGGGAAGTGGTGGGATATTGACTCATAAAAAGATTATAACATTGACAAGAATTAGGCAGACTGAATGATCTTGACCTAACAAAAAAGGGCAGTCAACCGACTGCCCGGGGTTTTCACAAATTAAGGATCAGGCTGGTTTTGCCGCATCCGTCGGGCAAACATCCGCGCAAGAACCGCAATCCTGGCACAGCGAAGCATCGATCACGTACAGGCCGTTGACCTCAGCAATTGCGCCTTCGGGGCATTCCGGTTCGCAGGCACCGCACTGGATGCAGTCTTCAGTAATGATGTATGACATGGGAATTTCCTTTCCTTCTTGATACCAAATTAAAAGGTACGAACAGAAGATAGAATAGCACAAATGGGCAAAACATTCGATTTGTCGATTGTCACCTGTTCATACATTAAATGTCACTGAGATTTATTAAATTGCGCGTGAAAAAAGTGAAATTTTGTGGTATCGGATACAATAAACGTCATGAAGCCGCATAACCGGGACACAATGAAATTAAGATTTCACCTGCTCAAATTTGGGGGAATGAAGGGGGTTTATGCTGCCGCAGCTGCCATGCTGGCTTTGATTCTTGCCCCATTTGGCCTGTACGCCGCCCTCAACCAGGGCAATCCGATTCTATCCGGGCTGTTCTTTGCCGTCATCGCCGGCAGCATGGTCCTGATTTTGATCGTATCCTGAATCGGCCATCTGGTTTATCAGCGGGCAATTGCCGGCTGGGTCATTAACGCCAGCATTGTCTCCAATTCCTGCACATGCGCCTTTTCGATTTGTCCGCTGTCACAGAGAACCGCCAGCGACGGATTGATCGGTAGTTGAGCCAGCAAAGGGATGCCGGTCATATCCGCCAGTTCAGCGGCATGACTGGGCCCAAATACTTCATGAATCACACCGCTGTCCGGGCAGCGGTAATAGCTGTAGTTTTCGACCAATCCCAGGATGGGAATTTCCTGGTTATGCAGCATGTGTACTGCTTTGCGGACCACCATCCCCGCCAGCTGCTGCGGTGACGTGACCAGCACCACGCCGGAAAGGGGCAAATTCTTGATCACCGTGAGGGCCGCATCGGCCGTTCCGGGCGGCAAATCCACCAGCAGCACATCCAGCTTGCCCCACAGCACCTCGTTGTAAAACTGCTGAATGGCGCCGGAAATCAAGGGACCGCGCCAGACCAAAGCCGCATCTTCCTCGGGCACCAGCAGGTTTGTCGACACTACGCGAATACCCAGGGGTGTGATGGCCGGCAAAATTCCCTGTGCGCTGCCGCGCAGGCCGCCCGGGGGCAGACCAAACAAACGGGGAATGCTTGGCCCGGTCACGTCTGCGTCCAGAATGCCCACTTTTTTACCGCTGCGAGCCAGCATCACAGCCAGCAGCGCCGTCAGCGAGGATTTTCCTACACCCCCTTTGCCGCTCATCACAGCCACAACCCGGCCAATGGCGTTGAAGGCATTCAGCTTCGGCGGGATGGGCTGCGCCTTCCCGAACGCGGTTTTACGTTCAGCATCGCTCATTGCGCCAAAAGCGATTTCCACTTTCTTGACATCCGGCAGCGTGCTGAGCATCTGGCGGGCGTTGAATGCCATGTGATCCTTCATCGGGCAGGTTGGGATGGTCAATGCCAGCATGAAGGATACTTCGCCGTCAGGGCCGAGCTTCAGGTCGCGCACCATTCCCAACTCGACGATGTTATGCCCCAACTCAGGGTCGATTACCTTGCGCAGGGTTTCCAGAATTTGATCGGTGGTGGTCATGGTCTGTTTTACCGGCTGAGCGTGGCGCGCAGCACAAACCGGTCCACGGCACCAAAACGGTATTTATATGCTTCATCGCCGCGCATAAAGTCGAACTCGGCGCGTCCCTGCTCATTGGCCCATTGCAGCAAGTAGCCGAGCAGCACCCATCCCGGCGAATATTCCAGGAAACGGCGGTCAAACCCGGAGTTATACACCCACAGGCGATTGAGATAGTCGAACACCAGATAGCAGGCGGCTTTTTCGCCCCCAACCTCCATGAAAGCCATCAGCAGACAGTTCTCTTCGAAGGCGCAGCGGATTAAGTCGCGCATCATGCGGCGCATATCGGGGGTCAAGAAAGCCTGTTTGTCCGGATCCTGCTCCATCATCGCCAGGAACGTGTCGATATCAGCGTCAAGGGTGGTTCCATCCTCGACGATATACCAGCGCGCGGGCACCTCCGCCGATTCGGCGCGGCGCATCTTGCGCCGGATTTCATGGCGCTGTTTTTTGTCGATGGACGCCAGGTAGGTTTCCCAGTCGCCCGGCAGCGGTATGTACGGGGAATGTTGCAGCCGGGTCTGGCTGAAGGCCAGCCCGTGTTTGGCAGCGGCGGTTTCCAGTGCCGGCATTGTGGGGGAAGAATCCAGCAGGTTGTACAGGTCTAGAACCTGCCAGGCTGGCAGGTTGGATTGAACTAAAAAGGGCAGCAGCTGATCGAGAAATTTGTGCAGGTCGGCCGGGCGCACGATCAGATCGAGGTAATCCGAGATTTCGATGCTGCCAAGCAGCATCAGGGCCGGGCGTCCGGCATGATCGGGCGTGAAAAACAGCGGCGCGATGCCTACCAGCTGGTTTTTTTCGCGGGCGGTCACCAGCACCAGTTCAGCCTGCGGCCATTCGCCGCCCCCGCGGTGCTGCCACCATGTTCTGAGGTACTCGAAGCGCAAAAAAGGAACGTGGCTGATGCTTTCGTCCAGCAGCGCGTTCCATTCGTGGTGGAGTTCATCGGGGAAAGATGTGTGGAGTGTCAGTTCCATAAGATATGGAGTGGATTATACCGCGAATATTGCACCAACCCTGCTCACCGCCAACACATCAGTGCCCATTTATCTGGTCTGGCGTCGATCTCCCCCCAAAAACATTGTTTTTGGGGGAGGTAAGAGGGGGCCGGTGAAATTACATGTCATGCAGTGGGTCATGGAACGTGAATAGAACCGACAGTAAAAATTCCCTTCCTCATAGGAGTACAACCCGCCAGTCAAAAAAAGGCGGTTATGTACCTCTGCCAATTAAATTTTTATGCCTCCCCTTTTTTGTGCCTGTCAAAAAGGAGTATGCACCTCTGCCAATTAAATTTTTATGCCTCCCCTTTTTTGTGCCTGTCAAAAAGGAGTATGCACCTCTGCCAATTAAATTTTTATGCCTCCCCTTTTTTGTGCTTGTCAAAAAGGGGGAGGTTGGAGGGGGTATCCTCGCTCAGCCCCAAAGATTCAAGGATAATCATCAACACCCCATCCAGATTTGTTTCCACCTCGTAATTCCAAAACCGTATGACCCGGTACCCGCGTGAGTTCAGGTATCTGGTCCGGATTTCATCTGCCTTGATTTTTTCCCCATGTTGGTTCCCGTCCAGCTCAATTACCAGCTTTTGCTGTGGAGCGCAGAAATCGACAATATAAATCCCGATCGGATGCTGGCGGCGGAATTTAATTCCCTGCAGCTGCTTGGACCGAAGCATTCCCCACAGCTTGTATTCGGTGGGGGTCATGTTTTTCCGCAATTCTCTGGCGAAAAAGCGAGCCTTCGGTGTTGTTCGGCGGGGCGGCATGGCTGATATAGGTTATTGGTTGATTATTTGCTTTCATTTTATACCAAATGGGATGTGCCCCCTCCAACCTCCCCCAAACACTGCTTTTTTTATGGGCGACAAGGCTCATAGCACAATAACACAGCCAATGGGGTTCCCCTTGAGTCGTATAATTAATACACAGGATTTACCGGTAAAGAAAGAGGTGTAATGATGGTCACCCTGTCGGATCGTTTGGATGTGCTTACCCGTCCGGCTGAATTGCTCGAAAAACTGGACGATGACGCCGTGCGCTGCCTGGCATGCGCTCACCGCTGCCTGATTAAACCGGACCGGCGCGGCATCTGCAAGGTGCGCTTCAACCGCGGCGGCGAATTACGGGCGCCCTGGGGTTATGTAGCCGCGCTGCAAATGGATCCCATCGAGAAAAAACCTTTCGCGCATGTGCTGCCCGGCAGCAGCGCGCTGACCTTTGGCATGCTTGGCTGCGATTTTCACTGCGATTTCTGCCAGAACTGGCTTACCTCGCAAACGCTGCGCGACCCGGACGCCGGACTGGATACCGACGAAATCATCAAGATTTCACCTGAGCAGTTGACTGCCTATGCGGTACGCCATGGCGCGAAGGTGGTGGTTTCCTCCTACAACGAACCGCTGATCACCTCCGAATGGGCGGTGAGCGTTTTCAAAGAGGCCAAAACTGCCGGGCTGGACTGCGCCTTTGTCTCCAATGGCAATGCCACCCCTGAGGTGCTGGCTTATCTGCGGCCTTACCTGACCGCTTACAAGATCGATCTCAAAACCATGCAGGACAAACGCTACCGCCAGTTGGGTGGTGTGCTGCAAAATGTGCTCGACACCATCCAGCACGCCCACAACCTGGGCTTATGGGTGGAGGTGGTTACGCTGGTGATTCCGGGATTCAACGACAGTCCGGATGAACTGTGGGAGGCGGCACGCTTCATTTCCTCCGTATCAACGGACATCCCGTGGCATGTTACGGCGTTTCACCCCGACTATAAAATGACGGATCCACCGCCCACTTCAGCCCGGGCGTTGCAGCAAGCCGCCGAGATCGGGCAGGAAGCCGGTCTGCGTTATGTCTATGCCGGAAACCTGCCCGGGAGGGTGGGTTCGCTGGAGAACACCTACTGCCCCACCTGCAGCGAACTGCTGGTCGAACGGCGCGGCTATACCATCACCGGCTATCACCTGACCGGTTTAGGCGCCTGTCCGCGCTGTGGTACGCGCATCGCCGGAGTATGGCCCGATGATCCGCGTTCGGTGAAGATTAATTTGTTCGGTTTCCCGCGGCCAGTGCGCTGGTGAACCGGTATAATGATTGCATCCTATCTCGGGAACAACTGCCCGACCACACCGTCCTAAGGGTATGAACTTGGTTTCACAACCGCATTTGCGCACTGATTCATCCTACTCAGACTCGACACCCTCAACCGATCCGAACCGCTGGGTGTTGCCGCTGGTTCTCGCCGCGGTCATTCTGGCTGCCAGCTGGCTGCTGATCGGGGTCTACCTCTATTTTCGTGTTTCCGGTCCCATCGTCCCCGGTGTGCGTGTGGGCGACACCGAAGTGGGCGGTTTGACCGTCGAACAGGCGGCGGTGCGCATCGACAACGAGTGGAACCGCGACCGGGTGCTGCTGGTCGGCGACGGCGAGCAATACTGGGAGGGTAAACCGCTCGAATTTGGCCTGTGGGTGGATCCAAACGCCACCGCCCGGCAGGCTTTTGAATACGGGCGCGGCGATAACCGCTGGTCGGAAATGGCGGGGATGATGCTGGGGACTCAACCGCCGGAAATCCTGCCGCAGGTGGTTTTCAGCCCAAAAGTGGCCGCCGAGCAGCTGGCATATTGGGGCGCCTTCATCGAAAAAGCGCCGGAACCGGCGTACATCGCGTATGAAAACGATCAGTGGATTGCCAAACCTGGCGCCGACGGCATCATGTATGATTCTGCAGCCACCCTGCAGGCATTGGCTGAACAGCCCGCGCTGGTCTTGCGCAGCGGCTATCTGCAGCTGATCACAAAACCGGTGCCTTCGCCGGTGACCGAACTCCAGCAGCAGCTTACCCAAATACAATCCATGCTGGACCGCCCGCTGCTGGTGCACGCCTACGATCCGATATCGGATGACACCCTGGAGTGGAGCGTCCCGCGCGAACTGCTTTCCTCCTGGCTGCAACCGGAAATGAAGGATGGTGAATTGAAGGTGACCATCGACGAGTCGGGATTTGGGGCTTACATCGATTCGCTGGAAAAGGAATTCACCGACGGTCGCAGCTTCATCATCCCGGCAGTCGCTTACAAACTCAGCGAGCGCTGGCAGAGCGGGGAGGCCTATACTGTTGTCATCCGCCATCCACCGGCCTTGTATGATGTGCAGCCCGGCGATACGCTGCTAAAAATTGCCTGGAGCACCGGAATTCCATTCTGGATGATCCTGCAGGCTAACCCGGGTCTGGATATGGAAAATATTCCGGCTGGAGAGTCCATCCATCTTCCTTCGAAAAATGACTTGCTGCCGCTGCCGGTAGTGCTGGGTAAGCGCATGCTTTTATCCATTGGCGAGCAGCGTTTGCGTATCTATGAGGATGGCAGCCAGATCGATGAGTTCGTCATCAGCACCGGCATCGATAAATCACCCACCCAGCCGGGTATCTTTCAGGTTCAGACGCATGAACTGGAGGCCTATGCCTCCGTCTGGGACCTGTACATGCCCCATTTTCTGGGCATTTACGAATCCTGGCCTGGCTTCATGAACGGTTTCCATGGTCTGCCGACCCTGTCGAACGGCACGCGCCTGTGGGCTAGCATTTTGGGAAAACCGGCTTCCTTCGGCTGCATCATCCTTGGGTTGGACGAAGCCGAATGGTTGTATGCCTGGGCTGAAAACGGCGTGGTAGTCGAAATTATTCCCTGAAGGGGAGCGGCCTAGCCGCGTCCCCCTCAAAGGTCAATCAAAAAACGGCGGTGATACCGCTCTTTTGTTATCCTTCGCGTAATTACGGCAGAGCCTGAACAGCCTTCAACTGCGCCTGCCGTGCCAGGTCTGTGGCGCTGGCCAAAATGCGCAGAGCTTCTTCGGGGTTGTGGAACCCCATACTGTTTTCAGCCGCGATAAAATCCCAGCGCAGCTGCGCCGAGCGGTGCAATGCCCGCGCCTCTTCGATTAGCGCGCCATCGGAGCGGCTGTTCGCGTCCGCCGATTGGATGGCAGCGATGGCATCGATGATGGCATCTTCCGCCGCGTACATCGTGGCGGCTACTTTGTCCTGGATGATGGTCACCTGGCTGGTGACATAGCCTACATCGGTATGACACGCGCCGCAAGCTGTCGCTGGATTTAGCAAGGGGCTGTGCACGTCGTGCGATGAGAATTTCACCGAGCCGTCGCGGGTGTAAGGCATATGGCAGTCAGCGCAGGCGACGCCGGCGTTGAAATGCGTGCTGCCCGCTGTGAACAGTTCATAATCCGGATGCTGCATTTTGACCATCTGGGTGCCGCTGTCGGGGTGGGTCCAGTCGGTGAATTCATAGTTGTCGTAGTAAGCCTCAATCGCTTCGATGGAGGTGCCGCCAGCCCAGGGGAAGGTCAGGTATTTGCCCTCGCCCTTGAAATAATATTCCACGTGGCAGTTGGCGCACACCACCGATCGCATCTCCTGCCGGGTGAAGCTGGTCCAATCCTTGCCCTGCGCCTTAAGGGCTTCCTCTAATGCCGGGTTGGTGACGATCAAACGCATGGTTTCGGCTTCGTGGCAGTTGGCGCAGCCAATGGGTTCCTCGATGCGCGCTCCCAGTTCGCTGAACAAGGTCTTATCATATTCAGCCATGCCCATTTCTGCCCACAGCATCGGGTTGCTGGAGCTTTTGCAGGAATAACAGGTGCCCGGGGTGGTCTCATTCACCCGCGCAGTCCCGCGCACGTCCGTCAATGCGTTCATGTGACCGCGGTCCTCTTTGTAATCCTTGCTGAATCCATAGCCGGCAAACAAGGTCACCAGGCGCGGATCGACCTCCAATTTTTGTACCGGTTCCGAACCGCCGTATGCAGTGCGTGCGTTGTTGGATTCGGTCAGCAGCAGGGTGGAATACTGGTTGGGAAAATTGACGCCCCATTGCTCGCTGTCAGGTTCCATGGCGGCAATTTCGATGAGCGCTGGTACGCCGCGCGTCTCTACCGGTTGGTTCTTCATAAAAATCAGCAGCAGGACCACGGCACCAGCCAAAATAATGATGATGACGCTTAAGATAATCGGGATCATTTTTGAGCGGTTCATGGGAAATTAATTCTCCTCGTGCAATTGAAGGGATTCGGGGTTATAGATGCCTTTATCCTGATGGGGCAGGATGGAAATGCCGCGTTCGCCGTGCGCCACATTCCGGTGGCAGTCAAAACAGTAGCGCCCGGCGTCCATTTGACCGTCCGCGATTGCCGATACCGTTTCGCTGTGGCAGCGGATGCAATTTTCCTGAATGATATCGTCCGTTTCTTCCTTGGCACGGATCGGTTCCGGAATGGTGCCCAGCGTAAAGTGTCTGACGTGGTTGTAACCGGATTTCGCTTTAATGTAATATTTTTCAAAGAAGGGGTGCGGCACATGACAATCGGTGCAGTTTGCCCAGGCTTGATGTCCGGCATGGTACCAGCCTTCATAAACCGCATCCATCACATGGCAATTGTTGCAGGTGGTGGGGTCATCGCCCAGATACGTTGTGAATTCCGTCACAACCATACCCACACCCAAAACCACGACCAGGGCAATGATGCCGATGATGAGGGGGATTTTCATGCAGCTCCTATTGGGGGAAAATGGGATACTTAAGATATTTTAATCTATTATAGCCGCGGCAGATTGATTTTAATCAATCACTCCTTGTTTCTTGTGAAACCTTTCCCAGGATTGAATAAGGAGTTGACTTTCTTAATTCTTTGTGTACAATAATACTATGATACAATAATACTATGGTACAAAGATACAATAGTCGAGGTTTGATTTGACCCAACTGGATTTACACATTGATTTTCGCTCCGATATCGCCCTTTACACCCAGATCGTGGAGCAAATCCAGAACCGCGTACTCAGCGGTGAGCTAAAACCCGGAGACCAGCTGCCCACAGTGCGTCAGCTGGCGGCGGAACTGCGGGTTAATTTCAACACGGTAGCTCGCGCTTACCGAATTCTCGATGAGTTGGGATTAATCTCGACGCAGCAGGGGCGCGGCACCTATATCTGGGATCACATGCCGCCAGCCGAGGAAGTCGAGCACCGCCGCCGTGCTCTGGGGCAAATTACCCGGCATTTCTTCAATGACGCTGCAGCCATGGGTTTTGCCGAAGATGAAATCCGCGCTGAGTTCGAGCAGCAGATGAAAATGCTGCGGATGGATTTTCCCCATCCGCAGTTCGATCGGAAAGGAAAGTGAATGGAAACGATCAAGCCGTACATACCTTATCTCATCCCAATTGTCCTGATTCAACTGGGGCTAATGGTCTTTGCTCTGACTGATTTGATCCGGCGCGAACGGACGAAAGGGCCAAAATGGATGTGGGCGATCATCATTGTGGTGGTGAACATCATTGGACCCGTCGTGTACCTGATCGCCGGCAGGGATGAATCATGAACGCCATCCGAATCGAAGCCCTCACCAAGGCCTTTGGCAAAATCCGCGCGCTGGATGGGCTATCCCTGGAGGTTGAGGCGGGCACGGTCTTCGGTTTTCTTGGCCCTAACGGGGCTGGTAAAACCACCACCCTGCGCATTTTGACAGGGTTGGCGCATGCTGACGGCGGAAACGCCTGGGTGGATGGGTTGGAGGTGGGGAAATCAGCTGAGATTCCTGCACGGATTGGCTACCTGCCCGAGGAACCTGCTTTTTATCCCTGGATGACCGGCGTCGAGACGCTCGAGTTAATGGGCAAGATCCACCGGATAGAAAAAACAGAACGCCGCCGCCGGGTGGACGAGATGCTGGAACTGGCAGGACTCGCCGAGGCGGGTAAACGCCGGGTCGGAGGGTATTCGCGCGGCATGCGGCAGCGTTTGGGTTTAGCTCAGGCGCTCATCCACCGTCCGCCGATACTGCTGCTCGATGAACCGGCCAGCGCGCTGGACCCGGCCGGGCGCAAGGACGTGCTGAGCCTGATCGAAGGGCTGCGGGGCAAGTGCACGGTTTTCATGTCTACGCATATTCTGGCAGATGTGGAGCGGATTTGCGATACCGTAGCCATCATCGATCACGGCAGGCTGATTACCCATGCCCGGCGTGAGGATCTGATCGCCCGTTATTCCATTCCGATGCTGGTGCTTGAGACGGATGATCTTGACCGGTTACCTCAATTGGCGGCTGAAGTGCGCCAGCTGGATTGGGTGAGGGCGGTGGAATTGGACGGGCGGCAGCTAACGGTGACGGTTAAGGATCTTTCAACCGCGCAGCGTGAATTGCTCAGCCGCGCCGTAACTGCCGGTCTGGTCGTAACGCATTACGAGCAGGTCAAACCCTCGCTGGAGGATGTGTTTCTCAGGATCGTCGAGAATGGCAATGAAACGAGGCAGCCATGATGACAGCACTGGGTAAGGAATGGCTGGAACAGCGGCGGACACACCGGCTGCTGATTGTTAGCGCAATATTTTTGTTGTTTGGATTGCTTTCTCCGCTCCTGGCAAAATTCACGCCTGAAATCATAAAAATGGTCCCCGGCGGCGAGCAAATTTCGTTGATCATCCCGCCGCCAACGGTTGTGGATGCAGTGGTTCAGTACATTAAGAATTTAACGCAGTTTGGCCTGCTGCTGACAGTTTTGATGGGTATGGGCATGGTCTCACAGGAGAAGGACAAAGGCACGGCAACCATGGTGCTGGCAAAACCGCTCAGCCGCACGGCCTTTATCCTGTCCAAGCCGGCAGCGATGGGCATTAGCTTTCTGATTGCGACAGCGCTGGCTGCCCTGGCGGGGTATTACTACACCCTGCTGCTGTTCGAGGCGCTGCCGGTTGGCAGCTGGTTGGCGCTCAATGGGCTTTTGCTGGTCTATTTCGGCGTTTATGCTGCGCTGGCAATATTAGCGAGTACCCTGAATCGATCCATGTTGGGATCGGGAGCCGTAGCGCTGGGGTTTATTCTCCTGCTGGCTCTGGTGGAGATGATCCCGGCCGCTGGAAAGCTGCTCACCGGGGGCTTGTTGGGTTGGGCACAAAATCTGGCACTGGGCAGCGCGGTGGAACCGGCCTGGGGTGCTTTGGTTGTCTGTCTGGGATTGATAGCGGCAGCCCTGATAGCCTCTGTCTGGATCTTCCGCCGGCAAGAAATTTAATGTTTCACGTGAAACACTAGACGCTTAGAGGAATGTAAAAAAAGATTTGTTACCAGATGCCCGCAGTTGAATTTAACTCATCCGATGCGGGCATTTCGTTTTGCAAAATTTACAGGAGTCGAGATGCACTAATAAATGTTTCACGTGAAACATTGGGCATCCAATGGAAGGGTTTTCTCCTGGTTTAACCACCCGCCTGGCGACAAATTTTTAGGGGGCGGCCTGCGTGTCGCCCCGGGATTCCAGTGTCGCAGCGGGATTCCAGCCATACCAGAAGGCCATCCATATCTACGGCGACCGGTTGGAAGCGAAGTAAAGCAGTATTGCAGGCCAAACCGGCTGTGAGGTAAGCGTTTTGCAGGTCGGATGGAGGGGCAGGGCGTTACCCGGTTCGAAGGGTCCCTGCCGCCCTGAAATCTGACTTTGGTTGCCTTAAGGTTGGATTTCGCTTCATGCCAGCTGCGCTAAATCATGCGGCGCAGCCCGGCGCAATTCTACCTGTACAATAGAACAAATGTTCTGTATTTAATCATCCACTTCGGGCTTATCCGGGCGCAGCAGGCCGATGGCAACCCCTTTTTCGTCGCTCATGATGATTTCAAGATGCTGCCCCGGCCGGTAATCGGCGACCTTCACCAGCCGCAGGCTTTTGGCCAGTTTTGCCGGTTCGTTGACCCACTCGCTCAAGTGGTCGGGTGTGTCGTAGAAGAATTCCCGCCGGAAGGTGTTTTCCGGATTATCCAGTTGAATGGCCAGCGGGTAGATTTGCGCTTCGATCAAATCCTGGAAAAAATGGGTGCCGAGCGATGGCTCCGGGGGCAGACCGATTTTCTCGCCGGTCAATTCAATCAGTGCGCTGGCATGGTAGATGTCTCCGTAGTCGATAGGCACGCCCAGATCCGAATTGGAGGACCCCCAGCGTCCGGGACCCACGCATATAAACTTTTCCTTCTCGAGCGCGGCATTCATGCGCCCGACCAGGCGCGCCAGGTCGCTGCGTTGATTCATATCGGTCAGCCGGTAGTACTCTTCCGGCGGGATGAACGCTACGTAATCCACCCGTTCCAGGTACCCCTCGGGCACCACAAAGCGCGTTTCGAAGATGATATCGTCCGGGTCAGGCTCGAAGGGCAGGGCTGCTGCCGCCGTGATTTGTAATTGACTTTGCGGGCGGCATTGCAGGATGGCGACGCATAAATCAGGGTTTCCCTTTGAATCCTCTTTGATGCTGATGGTGAACTCAAGATCGACCGGCGCCTCATAATTTTTCTCAAGCAGCCGCAGAATTTCCCGGATGCGTTCGGCAAAGGGTGTGCGCCGCAGCAGGTCCTCGAAAGTGAGAACCAGGTGTTTATTTTCATCAGCAAAATAACGTGTGCGCAGCGATGAGAAAAAGCCGTCCTCATCCACCTGAACCAGAAAACGCAGCGGTTCGTAATTGGCGTTCAGCACCTCATCGACAGGCAATGTTTTAAAGCAATTCTCCTGCAGATCGATCAGGTCAACATACTGCTGTGAATAACGCCGGATCAATTTTGCGTCGGTGGATGGGCGCAGCAGGGGGTGGCTGAGCGCAATCAGACGTGGAAAATCATTGCCAACCCGGTCAACTGCACGGGTTCCCAGCCCCCATACCAGGCGTACAAACCCATCTTCACGCCGGATCTGAGGTGCCCAGCGGTAGAGGTTGCGGCTGAAAGCCACACCTGCGCCGTGCGGCAGGAAGTACTGCCCAAAGGTTTCCCCCTGCACAGTCTGGATGAGAATTGCCATGCGCTCATCGTAATCCTGCAGCCCGCGGCTGCGGCGGTAGAGCAGCGCGTTCGGGTTCATGGTTGAGGCGTAGACGCGGCTCAAGCCCTGGGTAAAAGCGCGGATGTTTTCCTGGCGGGTACCCTGGTTGGGCAGGAAGACGCTCTCATACTTTCCGGCAAAGGCGGTGCCGAAATTATCTTCCAGCAGGCTGGATGATCGCACAATGATCGGCTGTTTGCCGATGCGGTCCAGCAGCGTCTCGAGGCGCTGCAGAATATCAGGCCGGAACTCGCCCTCCTGAAAGTCCTTGAGGATTTTCGGGTAATCGGCGCGCATTTCCGATTCGGTTTTATATTTCTGGTCATTCCAGCTGAATAAGTTGTTAATCGACATGAACGTGTAAAACACGTCCGAGCCGATGTACCAGGATTCCGGGGTAGTCAGGCAAGTTTCGTGGGGGATGGACGAGACCTGGTCGAGGATGCGGTGCGCCAGCAGCATGCCGGCTGCCTTGCCGCCAATGCGCCCCGGTCCGATCTTGCGCACGCGGATATCCTGCAGATCGGCGATGGAAAACCATCGCTTGGCGACATTGATGTAACGCAGCTGATCGCTGATCAGATTACGGATCAACACCACCTTGGTCTCCAACAGGCGGGCTTCATAATTGGCCCGTTCCTCCTCCGGCATGCGTTCGATGGTCATGGCTTGCTCGAAGACCAGGTCAATCGGCGCCAGTTCCGGGTTGAGTGATAGCATCAGGCCAACCACATCGATACCGCGTTCAGCCAGCACATCGTTGATGATGTGCTCAAGGTCCTCAAGAAGGTAGTGACGCGAAAAATGGAGGTCTGTCAATTGATCCCGGATGCGCGAAATGCGGGTTTCCCAGATTTCGGCAGGTTCTTCGTCAAGGGGATTGCGCAGCCCTTCCCGCTCCTGTGAAGCCACCGCCAGTTTGCGCACCTCGTTCTCGAAATCGTTGGGTCGCACCGCGCCGCTGGAGAACAACTCGCGGCGCATCTGTTGGCGAATACGCCCGCTGAGGATGGGGTATTGCGCCAGCGCCAGGTAGATATTCATCAACTTATCGGAATGGCTGAGGGGGAATGCCATAACGGCCTCATGGGGAATGGTTGGATCGATTGGGATGTTAAAAAATTGTACCACTACGATCATAAACAGAGCGCTGATAGACCAGGCCTGTTGCGCCAGCCGGCATCTCACCGGCTTGGGTGGCGCCCGGTGCTCTACACCCAACCGCCTTCGCGCGGGGACCTGCTCAAGACCCGGGTAAATCGAAAACCCCATGCCTTGCGTCTCTGTCGGGAAAGATAAATAAAAACCGCCCCTTGGTGGGGCGGTAATCAGGCTAAAAACAGAAATCTTACCCCAAATGCATGGGCATGATCACATGCACGAAATCGTCATCGCCGATCGGGCGCAGTGTGGCC
>JAJZTR010000207.1 GCA_021848775.1 Chloroflexota bacterium
TGATTAAGCCGTAAGCTGCTGCGCCAATTCACTGGGAAAATTTTTCGTCTACGTAATTACTACGGAAACCGAGGGAGGTCAACGAATTCCCATCCGTATTTATTGGTCATAAAAATCCTTGATTAGTACGGTTTTAGCGCCGCCTGTAAAGCTCTATAGTTGGAGTACAGGCGGTCCTTATTTTTAATAAGGTGACTTCACGATGCATATCGATCCCAAATCAAAGCACACTATTCCACTGGAAACTTCTCAGAGCGCTCGCAGTCTCTACAATTTTCAACATATCTATTTGCGCATCGGCGACGAGTTGGACAACATTTTTTCAGGGATCGATGTAGCGCTATTCGACCCAACCTCCCGGCTGGATACCCTCTCCCTCTCCCGCCTGGCCTTAGCCACCAGTTTTCAACTGGCAGAGGACATCTCGGACAACCAGGCTGCCGAAGCGACTTTCCAGCGCCTGGACTGGAAATTTGCACTGTTTCTTCCCGTGAAACATCCCGGATTATCTGAAAGAGAATTATGCGGATTTCGCCAGGGGCTGCTTTCCACCAGTCAGGGATTGAGAGAATTTGGTCTTTTACTCATTGAGTTGAAAAAATTAGGGCTGTTTCCTCTTTCCACCCATTTTCTGGCAGAACCTCAGACAGAATTGAATCACATTTGCCAGGTGACACTGCTCTACGCACTTAAAGTTCAAATCAAAGAAGCGCTGGGGATGCTTGTATCGCTTGCGCCTGACTGGCTCGTGCAACATGTTTCTCCCCATTGGTACGAGCGCTACTCAACTCAAAGGTTCAACCCGGGTAGCGCGCCCGTCAATGGAAATTTGACCCATGAAGCCAACCGGTTAGGTATGGATGTCTGGCACCTGTTGGACGTGTTAGTCCGAGAAGATACTGGGGATTTGGCTCATAAACCTGAAATCCAGAGCCTGATCCGTTTGTTCCAAAACCAATTTGCACTGGACGGAGATAGCGTTCAGTGGCAGGCGATAAATTGTGTCGATTGCTCCTTCTATCAGCCAGGGAAAGGAGGTCTGTGATATGGCATGAAAAAATTCACAGGCCTGAAATTGACTATTCAATTACGAGAAATCATCAAACAGATACTACTGGGTCAGTTGGCATGAGTGCTGCCATTTCTGAAGCAGACTGGATTTCGGCCGAGAGGAACGAAGAACACAAGCACCCGAGCCGCCAAGTGCCAAACGACGCGTTCGACTTCGTTCCCTGCGAGCAGCTCTAGCACCACCCCACTCGAAAGGGGTTGGGTCTTGGTTCCAGACCCTGGCTACTGCCTCTAACCAGGCAATTATTTGTTCGGGCGTTTGTGGGTTTTGCCCAGATAAAGTGCGGCGGATCAAAATGCGTTGAATGGATTCGGCCATATTCAACCAGGATCCGCCCAATGGCGTGTAGAGCAGCATTACACCGTGTGCGAACAGCCACAACACCAATTCAGGCGTGTAATGACCTTGCAAGTTGTCCCAAATGAGCAGCATCCGTAACGGCGGTAGCTTCTCCGGCAGGGTAATCCGCACGGACAAACCCTGTTGCCAAGTTTTCCACATCTGATGGTTGGTTTCTTCATCCAAAATGGGCTGTTCAGGGAGGGTTTGCAGGATTTCCATCACTTGCTGTTGGATCCAGGGATGCAAAATGGCATTGGTCGATTGGGTGACCCCTTTGACCCGCACTTCGCCACCGGCTGGATGAAACAAGGTCAGCATTTTGGCCGTTCCATTTCGGATGTATTCATGCGGCTGATGCACTGGCTGACTTTCCGGTTGCCAGCTTTCGCCCGGATAGGGGACTGTTTGATCGGGTCCCGCCTCGTCTTCTACCCACACCGCCAATCCCATTTTTTCACCTTCGCGATATGCCATCTCAATCAATTCTTTTTTTGTGCCGCATCCGGATCCGTCACCATCACCACCCCGCGTTTTCGTTTCCGGGCTACCTGTCCTGTTTCGCACCAAGTCCGTGATTTCTGCCAGCGAAAACCAGATTCCTGCAAAATCACCCAGTTCCGTTCGGTGCTGATCTCCAGCAATCCAGCGTCTGCTCTTCGCAGCGCTTTCTGTAACGTGGTCAATGACCAGGTATTCGTTCCGTCCTGCTCCACATCTGGCTGGCGTCGCGCTTCTTGCAGCACACGCTCCCGCTCAACGGCTGTGTATTTGGGTTTTGGCCCGCCGCCATGTTTGGGTTGGATAGCCGCCAGCCCTTCTCGGTTAAATCGCTCCACCAGTTGCGATACCGGATCTCCGCATTTTCGACCAGCCTGTTGGGCTGCCTTCGTATAACTGCATCCATCTGCCACCGCCAGAATTTCTTTTGCTCGCGCAACATGACTGGCTGGTTCACTCTGCGATCGGCTGATCCGTTCCAGCCATTTCCGTTCTTCTTCCGTCAATGTACGTAGTGTGTCTTCCTTTCGCCCTGTCATCGCCTCGTCCCTGCCTTTTTTGAGTGCTTTCGCTTTCACTCATCATGGCAAGTTCCATGCCAACTGACCCACTAGTAAGTAGAGCAAAGGGGACATACTTAGTCTTTGCCGGTCAACAAGGGCAGGGCAAGCGTTTCGCGAGAGAATACTGTGTGACTCCTTGACGCATATTCGCGGTAATAACCTCCGCGACTGCAGGCCTGACAGAGTGTCAGCCCGTTGACCTTGATTTCACGCTCATTGATAATCTCTTCGTGGCAGGCATCGCAGGTTACTCGCACGCCTGGACGGGAAACAATTTGGGCGATCGGTACATTTAGAACAACGGCAGTCAGCGTAAACATCTCTTGATCTGGCATGGTTTGATATGCCTGCATCTGAGCAAAATAATGGCGAGGCTCACCGGGAGCGTATGTATATGCTTTTTGCCGAATATCCAACATGGGTGCCACACGTAGCATTTGGCCAGTGACCGTATCCACAAAGACAGCCGCTGTCTTCCCATAATCTTCCACACGCAGAGTCCGGTGTCCCACGCTACAACCAGTAGCAGCGGCAAGCCCGTCCGCAAAACATCCGTCAGTCTCTGTGATCACAAGCAGACGTTTATTGGCAGGTGGTTCACAAAAACCCAACTCATGTATTCCTACCAGGCCTAGGCGGACGCCTAAAATCTGTCGAGGGCAAAGATGATTATGTGATGCAGAGGATTCATCGAGAAGATCATGCAGAGATTTCATTGGATTTGTCCTGTTAATAACATTTGGGCCGCCTTGTACAGGGACGGCCCAAAGCCAAGAGACTGGATGGGACGTCTCCTTTCCAAGTCAACTCCATGATAAGAGTATCGGGAGGCCAGGGTGTTTCCACAACAGGCCGGGGCTACCAGGACGGTAGCCGGCCTGATGACCTTACACGATGATGTGCTTAGGTCACCAGGCTCGGAGACTTATGCGGTTTTTAGTTTTTATTTTCTTGCTTGGTCCCTCGATCTGGCTCCATGTCCAGATTGTCTTTAAAGGCACGGATGCTACTTCCTAATTCGCCGGCGATTTTTCCTATTCGCCCAACGCCGAACAACAGGACGACGATCCCGAGGATAAGGAACAGTTCTGTAGGTCCTAGACGTATTGGCAATTTAAACCTCCAAATTGATCATTAATCACTTAGGCTTTTAGGATTTTCACCATCGAGTCGTAGAATACAGCGCTTCCTCCGACCGGATCTACTAGCGGAGTATTACCCAGGTAAGGATCGACCGTCATGGCAGCATTGGCATGGAACCCACCTGCACGGCGAGGATCACCTTGGATTCTTTCTCCGTCAATGACAAAATCTGTACTACCATAGGCGAAGTGTCCAAAACCTAAGGCAAAGGCGACCACACCCGGACGCATGCCCTGGACAACCTTTACCTTACCTGCCATTTCAACTTTCTTTCCATTCCCCAGGTTCCATACTCCTTCGGGGTTGGAAGCGGAAACAACACGCACACGATCCTGGTCTTGCAAACCTAATCGATGGGCATCTACAGCGTTCATAATGACAGCATTTTCTGGCATAAGAGCATTCAGCCAGTAGTTCCCCGAAGTACGACTCTTGGTTTGGGTAATGTCCTTATAGGTGATGAGCTGTAAATCATATTCAGCTCCCTCTTCGACAGGTTTGCCAGTCACATCGAGCTGTGGTGGAATGAACTTGGCATAACCGGCCAAACTTTTTCCAGTCATGCTATTCTTAATGCCAGAAGTTTTTTCCTGGTAAATATTAACCAGACGCCCATATTTATTTGCTACGAGTTTGCCTTTATAACCTTTGGCAAAGTCTTGGTACCGTCCGCCGCGATTCAGCACATAGACAACTTT
>JAJZTR010000208.1 GCA_021848775.1 Chloroflexota bacterium
GCATTTTTGGCGCCACCGGAACCGGCAAATCCTTCCTGACCCGCATCCTGCTTGCCGGATTGATCCACTACGACAAGACCTCGCTGCTGGTATTCGACATGCATAATGAATATGCTTACGACGATACCTCATCCGACACCGGTGAGAAAGTGACCGGCCTGCATACCAAATTCAGCACCAAAGTGCGGGTGGTTGGGCTGGGGGCAGGCGCTACCATCCGCGACAAATCCCCGGATTTCAACCTGGTGCTGGGGGAAAAAGACCTGCGCCCGGAAGACATCGAAATGCTTTCCCGCGAACTCAACCTCAAAGAGACCACGCCCACCACGCTGGATGCGCTGCTGCACTCTTTCGGGGCTGCCAACTGGTACAGCGCCTTTAAGGCATTGAAAAATGGTGCGGTGGAACATACCGACGACGGAAAAACAGTCCCGGCCGCCAACAGCGTAGCCGCCTGGGCCAACCAGACCGGCGTCAATGTTGCCGCTGCTGAAGGACTGCACAGCAAACTCGGGCGCGTCTTCAACCGCCCATACATCGTCCCCGACCCGCCCAAGAATGCCCTGGACGACATCATAAAATCGTTGGATGAGGGAAAACATGTGGTGCTTTCCTTCGGTAATTTTGATTCCGACCTGGATTACCTGCTGGTCACCAACCTGCTCACCCGCCGCATCCGTGAGACCTGGGAGAAACACACCAACGCCTTCCGCACCGGTGATGCCAAAGAGCCGCGCCCGCTGGTGGTGGTGGTCGAGGAAGCGCACAAGCTGCTCAACCGGGAAATGGCGGCCCAGACCGCCTTCAGCACCATCGCGCGCGAGATGCGCAAGTATTATGTCACCCTGCTAATCATCGACCAACGCCCTTCGCAAATTTACGACGAGGTCATGTCGCAGCTGGGGACGCGCATTTCCGGCTGGCTGGGCGACGAGGCTGATATCGCGGCGGTGCTCTCCGGCCTGGCCGGCCGCGACTCGCTGCGCGGCATGCTGGCACGCCTGCAGCCCAAGGAAGAAGTGCTGCTGCTGGGCTGGGGCGTCAAAATGCCGCTGCCGGTGCGCTCGCGGCGCTACGATCAGCGGTTTTGGGAAGAGTTGACAGGAAAAGAAAAGAAACGACCAGACCGCGAATATCCTGCCGGCGAGTTATATGGGGTGTAGATTGCGCATTCGACTGTGCAATCGGGATTCCAAAACTCACCAACGGTGGGCTGCAGAGTTGATTCCCTGTCACCATACCGGCTGTCATTTACCCCCCTTAAACTCAACCCGTCAATAGGGCATTGGGATGTGAACTTCACGGTGAGGGCACTGGCGGCCAAAAAACGTACAACGACAGGGCGATCACCACACCCAGGGCCATACCGCCGAGTACCTGGCGCGGAGTGTGCCCCAACACCTCGATTAAGCGTTCCTGTGGGATGGGTCGCCCGTGAAACAACTCATCGACCAGAATATTGATTTTTTGCGCATGAAAACCCGCCTGCCGGCGGACGCCGGTGGCGTCGTAGATCACCACCATGGAGATGGCAAACGCCAGCGCGAAGAGCGGCGTGCCGAAACCGTGGTACAGGCCGATGGCCAGGGTGGTGGAAACCATCAATGATGAGTGCGAACTGGGCATTCCCCCGCTGCTGAACCATAAAGCCCAGTTCCAGCGCCGCTTAACCAGGTACTCGAAGGGCACCTTCAAGAACTGCCCAAAAAACCAGCCAAGCAGAGCAGCTGCCAGCACCTGGTTCGAGAACAAATCAGCCATACCAGATTATTCCTCGGCGTCCGGTTCCACTGGTAAAACCGGTTCGCTGTCCGAAAGCCGCCGGACCCGCAGTTCTGCGGTATCCAACAGGCTGGCGCAGTGACGGGCCAGCGCCTGTCCTCGCTCGAATAACATCAGCGCATCTTCCAGGTTGGGCTGCCCGGCTTCCAAGGCTGAGACCACGTCTTCCAATTCTTGAAAAGCTTGTTCATAGCTGAGCGATTCGATCTTGGGCTGTTTCTTGTCCATGCGAAATCCCTTTCTCACTGGGATGGTGAAATCTTCTGCACCCGGGCGGTCACGTCGCCGTCATGTACGGTGGCGGTAATTTCATCACCAGGCTGGACCTGCTGTACGGTGTGCAGAATGCGCCCATCGGGCGCGCGCACCACAGCGTAACCGCGCTGCAGCACGGCCAGCGGGCTGAGCGCTCCCAGCCGCGATGCCAGTCCGTCCACCCGTGCGCGGCGCAACAACATTGAGGCTGCCAATCCGCGGCGGGCGCGTTCGAGATTGTCGTCCAGACGCTGGCGGTCCTCCTGCACCATGCGCTGTGGAGACAGGCGAACGAGGCGCTGCTGCATGTCTGAGGAGTCACGGCGGCTGGCGGTTAATATCGCCGAGACTGCGCTGTCAAGGTGCAGCAATTGCGAGCCAAGTGCCGTCCGCAGTTCGGCTGCATCCGGTGTAGCCAGCACAGCCGCGCCGGTCGGTGTAGGAGCGCGTAAATCGGCGGCAAAATCTGCCAGGGTGAAATCGGTCTCATGACCGATGCCGGTGATGATGGGTATTGAACAGGCGGCAATGGCACGCACGACCGTCTCGTCGTTGAAAGCCCACAAATCTTCCAGTGAGCCGCCGCCGCGTGCGACCAGGATCACATCCGGTTTGGCGGATTCGAGCCGCTTGAGCGCGCGAATCAGCGCAGGCGGGGCTTCGTCACCCTGGACTGCGGCAGGGGATAGAATCACCTCCGCCAGCGGGAAGCGTCCGGTCAGCGTGTTGAGGATATCCTGCAGGGCAGCTCCGGTAGCTGAGGTGACAATGCCGATCTTGCGCGGGAAAGCCGGGATGGGGCGTTTGCGCTCCATATCGAAAAGACCCTCAGCTTCCAGGCGGGCTTTAAGGCGCAGAAATTCCTGATAGAGCCAGCCCTCGCCGGCCAGGCGCAGAGAATCGATATAAAGCTGGTACGTTCCGTCCCGTTCATACAGGCTGATCGCACCGTGCGCTTCGACTGCCTGCCCATCTCTTAAATTGACCATCAAACGGGCAGCGTTGGTACGCCAGATCACGCAGCGCAATCCTGCTGTCGGATCCTTGAGCGTGAAGTATATATGCCCGGATGCCGGGCGCGACAGGTTGGAAATTTCACCGCTCACCCACACATCGCGCAAGATCTCATCACTCTCCATTAAAGCACGGAGGTAGCGGGAGAGGTCTGTCACGGAAAGGATGCGGGGACCAAACAATTGCGGCTTTTCCATAAGCAAGTTTAGGATACCTTCAACCATGAACAGTGTCAACCGTATTGGAATATTAACCATCCCATTGAAAACAGGC
Organism: Chloroflexota bacterium; assembly: GCA_021848775.1. Taxonomy (GTDB): domain Bacteria; phylum Chloroflexota; class Anaerolineae; order Anaerolineales; family Anaerolineaceae; genus Bellilinea. The sequence continues at coordinate 3,325 of JAJZTR010000208.1, forward strand.
TTTTTTGTTACAATTAGACTCAACCTGTCCGGCACGGAAATCATCCAGTGTCAGGCTCGAATTAAACTCACCATTTTCATGGAGCAATATGGAGCACCTTTGGTCGCCCTGGCGAATGGAGTACATTATGCAGCATGAGCCCGACAACGGTTGTATTTTTTGCGATGCGCTGGCGCATGAAGATAAAGCCACCAGTTTGATCGTTGCCCGCGGGGAACACTGCTTTGCGATGATGAACCTTTACCCCTACACCAGCGGGCACATCATGGTGGTGCCAAATGCGCACCAATCCTCGCTGGAAATGCTGGAACCGGCGGCGCGGTCTGAATTAATGGAAATGGTATCTCACGGAATTGAAGTATTACGACAAATTTACCACCCGGAGGGATTTAATGTGGGGGTGAACATCGGTGCGGCGGCCGGGGCCGGGGTGGTGTCGCATGTTCACATGCATATCGTGCCGCGCTGGGCGGGGGACACGAATTTTATGTCCGCGCTGGCGGGCACGCGGGTGCTGCCCGAGGCTCTGGAAGACACGTACCGCCGCCTGCGTGAGGGTTGGGGAAAAGTGTAGACCTGTATTTAACCCATTTATATTTATCAATAGGCAATTAAGGTCACGGGGATTAACACGAATTCACTATTGCCTTGTGCAGCAGCATAAATTGGATGGTTCTTTCAGCCGCTCAACTTAACAGATTGTAAAATATATTATTCCGCGTCCTATCCTGGAGGTCTTTATGCGAGTCATCCGCCACTCCCCGCAGCATATCACCATCCATTCCCCCGACCTGGTTTTGTTAATCCTGGCAGTCTCCTTTCTCGGTGCCAGCGTTTTGATGCTGCTGGTGTTTGGCAGGAAAGTCACGCTGAATTGCGATCGGAACCTGCCCCCCGCCGGGGTTTGCACCCTGGAGACCACCAGTTTTATAAACCGGCGCCAGACGAATTTTTCGGT
>JAJZTR010000209.1 GCA_021848775.1 Chloroflexota bacterium
CTCTAATACCAGGAAGTTGGATGGACACCCATTTACCTCCTCCTCCGGGATTTCGATAAGGTCGAAATCTTTCTGGTGAAGAAGATAATCAATGAATTCATACCCCACGCCTGACGGGTAGATTACCCCAACCCTGGGCGCCGCTACACCAAAGACCATATCCAGGTGGAATGCTCCACCTCCACTGCCTGTTTGGGCTTTGCGTGTATTAAGTGGACCGGGTAAATGGACAATGTGAGTGTCTTCTACACCAAATTCGCGGACTATCGAAGCCACTTGTTGGACTCCCGCCAAATTTGAACGTTGACTTATTGCCAACGGAAGACTTTTCTTGTCCAACCAAACTGCGTTGCTACTTTCAAAGAAACCCATCCCATGCACTGTATATACGATCGGACAACCTAAACCGCCGATGGCTTTTGATTGATAATATTCCAGACCCCGCTTATAACCAGGGACGCAACGGCAAATAATTGCGCCCCCTTTGACCATCAGGGTTTCATGAGTGTATGTTGCGCTACGAAGAGGAATACCGTACGTCCCAAGGATTGGCTGTGCAGCATTTAGCGAAATTGTTTCAACGCCATTTTCGTTTAAAACCCGGACAAACTCATCATGCTGTGCCTGCATCTTTTGCAGGTTAATTGAACCGGAAGGTAGGTTTAGATAATCGGGATCCTCTTCTCCAAAAGCAGCTTCCGGTCCTGGACGATGCACAATAACCGCGCGTAGCCTGGCATAACTCGATTGACCGCCCCAACTACGATGCCAGGTCTTCTCGAATTCTTCCATATAGTTGCTAACAAAATAGCTTAAAGGGGGTTTTCCTGGCCGGTAAAGAGGAATTTGTTTGAGTAAATTTGCGTAAGTCTGTTCCATGTCAACTCCTTTTTTGGGGATTTTTTCAAATCCTTGGTTAAGAATGAAGTTGGGTTAAGCTAGGAGGAATTTTAACCTCTCCACCCGCGTTGATGGAAGGTGGCGCAAACGTATAGTTCCAGTTACTCATTGACAGAAAATGTCAGGCACATTGCAATCTTCTCTATCCTAAACTCACATGGATCTAAAGGCCCAGGTAGAATTTCTTAATATGGTCGCTGGATGACAGATAGGAAGCAGTGCCCTCCATTGCGATCTGGCCATTCTCGATGACATAGCCGCGGTCAGCCAATTCCAGAGCATAGCCTGTGTTTTGTTCAACCAGTAATACGGTTAAGCCGATGCGCTTCAGGGCGCGAATTTTTTCATAGATTTCATCGACGAGCTTGGGGGCAACCCCCAGCGAGGGTTCGTCGAGCATGATCAGCTTGGGGCGTGAGACCAGACCGCGCCCAATTGCCAGCATCTGGCGTTCGCCGCCGCTCAAGGTGCGCGCAAATTGGGCGCTGCGATTTTTCAAAATCGGAAACAAAGCGTAAATCTCTTCGAGAATACCGGTTTTGAGAATGCCCTGGTTGCTGTATGCGCCCATCATCAGGTTTTCGAGAACAGTCATATTCGGAAAGACGCGCCCGCCTTCCGGAACGTAAGCGAGGCCGCGCCGCACCACCAGATCCGGAGAAAGACAGAAGATATTGTCGTTCTCGAATTTAACCTCCCCCGATTGCGCCCGTACCAAGCCAGAGATCGTTTTAAGCAGTGTGCTTTTTCCGGCTCCATTGGGTCCAATAATAGCGACCATTTCATCTTGATCGACATGGAAGGTCACATTCCGCAAGACCGACACTTTTCCATAACCCGAATTCAGATTATTGATTTCTAGCATGGACGGCTCGCTTTCCAAGGTAGGCTTCGATGACTCTCACATTGGTGCTGATCTGATTGGGAGTGCCGGATGCGATAATCTCGCCGGAATCAAGCACGACAATCTGCTGGCACAATCCCATTACCATTTGCATGACGTGCTCGACCACACAGAAAGTGATCTGACTTTCCTGATTCAGTTTCTTGATCAGATCCATGAATGCTGACAGCTCGGTGGCATTCAAGCCGGCTCCCGCTTCGTCCAGCAAGAGCATCTCTGGTTCGGTTGCCAGCGCCCGCGCCAGCTCGACTTTGCGTAAGGAAGCAAGTCCTAAATCGCCGCAGACCCGTTCGCGAATATCGACCAAATCGCAAACTTTGACCACCTGGTCTACCTTATCCTGCACATTTTTTTCATTGAAGCGATTATATGCGCCAACGCGGACAGTATCTTCCACGGTCATGTGAGTAAATGCGCGCGTTACCTGGAAGGTGCGCGACATTCCCAGCTTACAGATTTTATGCGGCAGCCAGTTGGTGATATTCATTCCCTTGAAGAAGATCGTGCCTTCTTCGGGTCTGTATAAGCCAGAAATCGCGTTGAAGAGCGTCGTCTTTCCGGCACCATTCGGTCCGATTAACCCGACGATCTCGCCGCGGTTCACCTCGAAACTGGCACGGTTTACAGCGACCAGGTTGCCGAACTTCTTTGTGAGATTAGTGACTTTTAATATCGGCTCTACGTCCACGGGTTAACTCCACAAAATAGGTTTGAGCTTTCTTCATCCCACGTTCGACAAGAGGCGCGATCCCACGCGGTTGATACAACGCAACCACAATCAATATGATCGCATAGACTGCCAGGTATAGTCCGGCCAACTGGCTGCCCAGGCTGGCGCGCAGAACCTCGCGAAAGCTGACCATGACGATCGCTGCCAGCGCAGGTCCATAAATAAATCCCATTCCGCCGACGATACCCAGAATCGCAATCTCCATGCTCATGGAGGTGTCAAAGAAAGCGGGATGAACGTAGCCGTAGATGCTGGCAAATATCCCACCAACCACACCACAGATAAATGCATAAATGGCCAGCGCTTTGAGTTTGGATGATTGGGAATTAACGCCCAGGACCTCCACGGCGTCTTCATCTTCGCCCAGCGCCAGGAGGGAATACCCGAGTTTTGAGTAGCGGATCCACCGGTTGACCAGCAGCACAACTACCAGGATGATCAGCATGATGTAGTAATACGGCATGTAATTGTTGAAACGCAGGCTGTACCACGGCGAGGTTCCAATTGGTAAATATTTTTCGGTGGGTCCGCCCACTTCGTTCCACATCATGAACAGTGATTGCATCACAACTACCAGCGCGGACGAAGAAAGGGCGTACCACAACTCTTTGACCTTGAAGCCGAATAAAGGAAACCCGATCAGCATCGCCAGGGCAGTTGCAACCAGGCCTCCGAGTATCATTCCAACCCAGGGGGTGATGTTCCAGCGGATTAACAATGTACCGGTGGTAAAGGCGCCGAGGCCCAGGTAGGCCGCCGCCGCCAGGTCAAGCTGGCCGGCCATCCCGCCAATGATGTTCCAGGCGCTGGCCAAAATGGCATACAAAAGCACCGTGGTCATCAACAACATCACATATTGACTTGTATTGAAAATCAGCGGGATTGCCAGCGCAATCCCAACCCCGATTGGGATGAGAATATTCCGTGGATTAAATAAATTTTTGACATTCACTATCGCCTCCCAAAGAGCCCTCTGGGCCGCAGCCAGAGTACCAGGATGAAGATTGCATAGACGCCCAATAACCGACTGCGGGGATCGAAGAAGGACACCGTCAGCGATTCAACGACGCCGACTATGATGCCGGCTACGATTAGTCCGGGGAGCGAGCCCAAACCTGCCAGCGCCAGCACGGCCCAGCTCAACAGGCCAAAACGGATGCCGCCAACCGGGTCGGTTTGTTGGAAACTCATCACCAAACCGCCTGCCAGGGCCGTGATACTGGAACCGATCGCAAAGGTGAGGGCATAAGTTTTATGATAATTGACGCCCATCAACGAGGCCGCGCCCAGATCGTCCGAAGCGGCGCGCATGGCCCGCCCTGCCCAGGTTTTATTCATGAAATAAGCCATACCAGCAATAAAAATGAGGCTGACTACCGCCGAAAAAAGGCGGGAGGTCAGGATCTCGAAACCGGCGATTTGGATATTGCCCTGGATGAACGAATACTGCAAAGCGCGGGGCTGGGCCTGCCAAATAATTAATGCCACCGAACGCATTAAGATCTGGAGACCCACAGTTACTGCCAGTTGAACGACATACATCTGGCGCAGCGTTCGGTCAATGAGCAGGTAATAGGTAATGATGCCGAATAAGAACATGAGAGGAGCTGTGATTAATGGTGTTGCCACAGCGTCCCAGGCTAGCGCGGATCCAACGGCGAACGAGAGATACATGGAAAGCATCACAAAATCACCGTGGGCAAAGTTTGTGACGTTCATGATGCCAAAA
>JAJZTR010000210.1 GCA_021848775.1 Chloroflexota bacterium
GCCATGTGGCCGACCGCGTTCGCGCTGAAGGCGTTGACAGCCGCCGATGAGGCAAAGATCAGCGCGCTGGTGAAGAAAGCAGTGAGCTGAGGGGTAGTCACGGGGAAACAGGTCGGCTGGGGACGCGGGCGTAATATTTTCTCGAAATTAATATCGCTGTTAAAGCACCTTCCGTTGGTGGAAGGTGTTTTTCGGCTTCCTTTATAATTGAGTACACCCGCAGGGCTCGGGGGGCACAGCAGGTATTTTTGATCCAGACAAAATTAAAGGTAGATCGTATAAGAAGGTGCTGCCGGTAGAAAGGAAAATGGCCAGGTTATGCCAAAAAATACGGTTCCGAATAAAAAGTCGGAAGTTTTAGACGGCTATACCATCAAGTACCTTGCGAATGGAATAACCCGATGGTCCAAGGGAAAAATCATCGATGGTAAAGCGGAAGGATATTGGGAGTGGTGTAGCATCGACGGCACACTAAAAAGGTCGGGTTATTTTAGTCAAGGCGAACCTGTCGGTGAATGGACTACCTATGACCAGAATGGAAACGTTAATAAAGTGACTAGAAAAAAGGCGCCGTCACATTGAATAACATCAGTGCATTGGGTCCCTTGTGAAGATGGTAAGTGAGATTCGCAGATTAACAATTGTGAAGGGCTGTCCGATCAAATATTTTCCCGCTATTTTTACTCCATAACTTGACCCCAAGCATGGGGTTACAAACTTTACCCAAATTATTATGGAGTAAAAACATGAATTTCTTGCAAGAAATTAAACTCATCCAGGGAGGGATGGGGGTATATATTTCCAACTGGCGCCTGGCAAAAGCTGTCGCCATGGAAAAACCGGGGATCACCGCGGGGACGGTGTCCGGCACGGCTCTGGATGTTGTGCATGTGCGCCTGCTGCAGCTCGGCGACCCAGGCGGTCACCTGCGCCGCGCTTTTGCAGCGTTTGACTCGCTGTTCGGGGTCGATATCGGTAAAAAGATTTGCGATCGCTACTTCATCGAGGGCGGCAAGGCGCCCGGAGAGCGCTTCAAGTATGGTCCGCCGCAAACCGCTCGCGCGAAGGACGGTACGCGGGCATTTTCCAAACCAACTGGAGACGCGGCGTCGATCACTTTCACGTTGGAAGAGGAATTGATGGAGCTGTTGATTGCCTGCGGTTTCGCCGAGGTGTGGCTGGCCAAGGAGGGTCATCCCGGCAAAATCTTCATCAACTTCCTCAAAAAGGTCGAACTGCCCCTGATATTTACCATGTACGGCGCCATGCTGGCGGGCGTGGATGGAATCGTGGTGGGGGCCGGCAATCCTTACGGGCTGCCGGCAATACGCTCGAGTCTGGCTGAGCATGCGCCCGTGAGCCACGATATATCCATGTTGTACAGCGAGATGGGGGAAACCTTCCACCTGTCCTTCGATCCCCGCGAGATCGCGGAGGGGAAACTCGCTCAGGAACCGCTCAAACGCCCGGCTTTCCTGGCGATTGTATCGCTGGAGAATCTGGTCGGCGCTTTGGCCCAGGGACCAAGTGAGCCGCCGGACGGGTTTATCATCGAACACCACACTGCCGGCGGTCACAATGCCGCGCCGCAAGGACCGCTCAAAAAGGATGAACTGGGTCAGCCGGTGTACAGCGAATTGGATGAGCCAGACCTGGCTGCCATCCGGCAGGAAGGGCTTCCTTTCTGGCTGGCAGGCGGATATGGAAGCCGCGATGGGCTGCAAAGAGCGCTGCAAGCCGGGGCTGCCGGGGTGCAGTCCGGTTCGATTTTTGCCCTGGCTGAAGAATCGGGCATGAGTCCTGCTTACCGCACTGCCATTTTCAAGGAATTAAGAAAAGGAAGCAGCGACGCCGAACTGGTGCAGACCTCGCTCTTCTCCCCCACCGGGTTTCCGTTCAAGGTAGCCCAACTCGAGGGGACGCTGTCGGAGGAAGAGGTGTATACCGACCGGCGCAGACTCTGTGACCTGGGGTTCTTGCGCCAGCGTGGGTTTAACAAGCCGGGAGCAGACGGATTGCGGCGGGTGTTTCAACGCTGCCCGGCTGAACCCGTCGAGGACTATATCAGCAAGCGCGGCATGCCCTTCAACACCGAGGGAAAGCGCTGCCTTTGCAACGGCTTGCTGGCGACCGTGGGACTGGGTCAGGCTGGCACGCAGCCGGGAGAATTGTCCGAAGAACCGGCCATTATCACGCTGGGCAACCATCTGGACGGCGTGCGCAAGCTGTCGCGGCAAGGGCAGGCTGTGTATTATGCCAGGACCGCGGTCGAGGAGATCCTTGGGGAAGGTTGAAATTTTAAGGGCGTGAAGAATACCTAGCGAACACCCGGGGCAAGTTGATAAAAAGGGCTTATGCCGCATTACGCCGGTCCAGCCCGGATTCTTTATCGATTGGTAATCCCCAGGGCACAGTACAGGCAGAGGTTTGTGGATAATCACGGCAGGAGTGAGCCCAGGACGGGCTATTCTTAAGGGGATTTGCCATCCGCTTTGGAGCGGCGAAAGTTAAAGCTGAAGCTGATCGACAAAAACGGCTGCTGCCCTTGTGGGCAGCAGCCGCAGCATTTAAGGACCAGGCGACGGTGTTGTCTACCAGGTAACCGTGACCTCATTCGAGCAGGTGCTTGTTCCCGCCTCGCACACTTTGTAGGTGGCTGAAGTGAGTGACTTTAATGGTTTATCAACGTACACGCCATCATTGGGCGTGGTCACTACTTTGACACCGTTCCGGTACACATCCACACTGTCGAACGTGGCACCGCTCCAGGTCAATTCGGCATACTTGTTGGTCTTGACCATGTAGGCCCGCACGCTGAGCAGGATCTCACCACCGGCTGGCGGTTCCACGGTCACGGTAATGGAAGCATCCCCGGCGAGGCCGCCAGAGTCGCTGACGGACGCGGTAATGGTGTGCGTACCCGCGCTCAAAACAGCGTCGAAAGCGCCGCCGGTGCCGATCTGCCCATCCAGGCTTGAAGTCCACACCAGGCTGCTGGTGAGGTCGCCGTCCTCAGCATCCTGGGCAGAGCCGGCAAAGCTGATCACAGCTCCGTTGGCAAAACTGGCGCCATCCGCCGGGCTGCTGATGCTAACGGTGGGCGGGGTATTGGTGCCGCCCCCGCCGCTGCCCGGCACCAGCACCGGGTTGAAGAGGGTCGTATTGCTCACGTCCAGCAGCGGTTCCTTGATTCCATCGCCCGAGTCATCTGTCCAGTTGAAATTCCCCGCGCCTGTGATCTGGTTATACAGCGCATATACATCCACGGCATTCGCCGGGTTGTTGGCACTGGCCAGCAGCGCCAGAGCTCCTGCTACATGCGGGCTGGCCATGGAGGTGCCGCTAATCGTGCCATACCCCCCTTCCTCCAGCGGGTAGGTTGAAAGGATGCACACCCCCGGTGCAGCGATGTCCACCTCAGGCCCCCAGTTGCTGAAATCGGCCAGGGTGTCGTCCACATCGGTGCGGCAGGTGGGAGCAGCGCCGCCGCCGGGCAGGCCATTGAAGTCAGCCAGCGCGCTGACCGAAAGCACATTGTCGAAACCGCCCGGGCTGTAGTTGTTGGCATCATCATCCTCGTTGCCAGCCGCCACCGCAAAGGCTACACCGGCGTTCACCGCCCCCTGAATGGCGTCGTACTCAGCCTGGCTGAAGCCTGCGCCGCCAAGGCTCATATTGGCTACCTCGATGGTACCGGCGTTGGCTGCGACCCAGTCGATACCGGCGACGATCCACGAGCTGTAGCCGCTGCCGCGTTGATTGAGGACTTTAACCGCCCAGAGACGTGCACCGGGTGCCACCCCTACCACGCCTTCCCCATTGTCGATGGCACCGATGGTGCCGGCCACGTGCGTGCCATGGTAATGGTCATCATCACCGCCCGCGACACAGACGGCGGAAACGGGGGTCCCGGTGCAATCCACTCCCCCGGCTACGACCAGGTCCGGGTGCTGAAAGTCCACCCCGGTGTCAATGACAGCCACATCCACGTCAACGCGGGTATCATCGCTGCCGTCGATTCCAATTTCCGGGTTGGTGTCGGCAAAGATGCGCCGGATGCCGGTGGGCACCGTTTGAGCGCTAATGCTGCGCTCGAAATCCTCGACCACATAGGCCACTCGCGGATCGTGCTGCAGGGCTTCCAGCCGCCCGGCCGGCACAACCGCGGACATGCCTTTCAGAGCGTGCTGATAGATAAAGCCGGTCTGAAGACCGTAGGCTTTAGCCAGACCGGGTGCTTCAGCGGCCGGGTTC
>JAJZTR010000030.1 GCA_021848775.1 Chloroflexota bacterium
AATCGCTTCCCGTACCTCAGCTTCACTCGGATTAGGATTGCGGTCGATTAATGCGCGTGCAGCCAGAGAATATGCTGGTGTGCAATACCCACATTGAATCGCGCCTGTTTCAACAAACGCTTGTTGAATCGGATGCAAACCGCTGGTTTTCCTCCAACCTTGATCCGGATGCTGACCCATGGCCTCGATCGTCTCGACGCGATGGCCGCTTACCTGGGCAGCCAACAAAGTGCAGGAGTTAACCGGTTTTCCGTCAATTATTACGGAACATGCACCACATTCCCCTTTGTTGCAACCCCCTGATTTGACCCCGAACAAACCTTGCTTGCGCAGCACCGACAATAATGTTTCCGAAGGGTCAACTTCCCATTCGATAAGATCCCCATTCAGCGTAAAGTAGATCCTCATTTATTACTCCCTTATCGATTCATCATCCGCCGGATGAGTTTTGCTCCCACATCCTGCCGGTAAGCGGCACTTGCCCAGGCATCTTCAGCGCGCGAGAGGGCATCAGTCACAGCATCCTCAACGCCGCCGGGTTCAGGTGCATCGAATGCAAGGATTGGGGTTGGTCCATACCCGCCCAGGGCGATACGGGTCCGACCGGAAGGCCAACGCGCTAAGGCGATACATAAAATAGGCAAATCTTCTGGAGTTCGCGCTACTTTTTCAAACGATATTTCGCAATTTAACGGTACTTGGATTTTGGTCACCAGCCTGGCGTCACGAGGAGGAATCCGCAAGGCAAAATACTCGCCAAGATATTGTTCCCATTCGCCAGGAAGCCATTTCAGAACCGCGTCCAGTGCCAGGAGCACTGTACCAAAAGTAGAGCGTCCATTGGCTGTTACCAAAGCACCGGCTGCAGTAGCTTGCCGCCTTAAATTAATATTCGATTCCGATAAAATCGCACATTTTAGATCTGGTTGAAGAGTGGTGAACTCAGCCAGATCCTGGAGTTTCGCCGTGGCTCCAATAATAAGGAATTGTCCTTCCTGACTAATCCCATCCAAACCCAATGATTGCAGATCGACCAGTGATATAGGATCGTCAGAACCCCTGCTAAGTGTTACTCCACCGCCCAAAGGCAGGTATTTTCCGTCTTTTCGGGATAAGATCTCAACCGCTTCGTCAAGATCTTTCGGCCTAAAATATGCTTCGATCATTCTTGAACTCCGTCAGGATATACTTTCCAATCATCAGGTGACAATTCCAATGTTTTGGCCAGATCTGGTGGGGTTTCCACCATTACCGCGTTTGCAGTTGCCAGGATTTGTCCATTGTGGTCTTCGATTTTACTCGCAGCTAAAATAATCTCGCCTTTATCCTCTTTCAAAGTGCCGGTGATCATTAATTCAGCACCTACCGGAACTGGCTTGCGGTACCGAATCTCAAGCGAAGCGGTTACCACCAAACGTGCCGATCCATTCGCGCCAAAGACGGTTCGCGTGGCAGCCTCATCGAGCAAGGCAGCAATAATACCCCCGTGAACAATTCCCGGAAATCCTTGATGAGAGGAGCGGGCTGTCCAATTTGCCTCGACGCACCCCGGGGCGGTATCATAAAAAGCAAGGTTCAGCCCGCTTTGATTCTCGATACCACAAACAAAACAATTTTTGGAATTTGGCTGTTTCTGCCTCATTATTGAGCAAATGTATCGATCAACATTTTGACATCGCCGCCTACTGGATACAGAATTGGGCAAGTACAGCCATTCTTACGGTATTCAGCAACTTTTGCGCGCGCCTCATCAGGCGTACCTGAGGCTGTAATGCGGTGAATCAAATCTTCGGGAACCAGGTGTTTGGCACTATCGATTTGCTCGTGGGTGGCAGGCCACCCGAGGATGGACTGGATCTTTGTGACCACATCCTGCGAGACTCCTGAGGCTTTGGCGATGTGCGGCTGCTGCGCCAGGTACTGGGTCAGCAATCCGCGCGTGGTGTCAATCGCTTTTTCACGATCTTCATCCACCGAGCAGACGATCAATTGCGGGCGGTCGATGTCATCGACGCGGCGACCTGACTTTTTAGCGCCTTTATCCAGCAATTCCAGCGCCTTGTTGTTGTATTCAGGTTCTACACAATAGTTCAAGACCGCACCGTCAGCGATTTCACCGGTGAGTTCCATCATGTTGTCGCCGGTTGCACCGATCATAATCGGAACATTGCGCGGTTCACGCCGTCCGTGCACGACATCCAGTTCAATACCGGAAACATGCACAAACTCACCATCAAAGGTAACGCGTTCCATATTCAATAGACGGCGTAAAATCTCTACGGTCTCACGCATTGCGGTTAACGGTTTTCGCCGATCGATACCGACATTTTTAGCGAGCGGATCCCACCATGCGCCGATCCCGCAAATAATTCGATTAGGTGCCAGATCATCTAAAGTTAAGAAAGTGGAGGCCAATAAACCGATATTTCGGGTCCAGTTGTTGATTACACCGGAGCCAATTTTCAATGTGTCTGTAACTGCGGCGTAAGCAGCCATAGGAACAATTGCATCGCGTACCAGCCGGCTTTCAGCCTGCCAGACCGCCTCAAAACCGCGTTTCTCGGCATATTGAACATAATCCAGTCCATCCCGCAAATCGTGGGCATCCTGCAAATATAGGGCAACCCTTTCTTTCATGAGAACCTCCTGGGGTTAATGATAATTTTCTGTAAAGTTAATTCGGGTTCGGTTTTCATGTATCTACCTGAGAGGATTCGATTTGATTGAGCAAATCAAGGTCTTCAGGTAAATCAATGTCAAGGCCAAGTGACGTGAGCTGGCAGATTTCTACTGGAACATTCTTCTTCTTTGCCTGCTGCATATTGTAGGCATAAGACCCGGCTCCGATTTTACAATCGATAATATCAGGGGGATTCAGATAAATAGCATTGGTCCCATCATTATGCCGGTCCGGTGCGATGACCATAAACGGAGGCTCTTTAGCCAGCAAAAGCATTTTTTCGATGTCCCGTTCGGACAATAATGGCAAGTCAGCTGGCAAGATGAGCAGACTCTCAGCATTGTACATTTTTGCCACAACCACTGCTCGCCGCAATGCAAGGGTGAGATCGGGTTGACCATCTTCCTGGACTGTTCGTGCGCCATATTCGCGTGCTAATGCCAAGACCGAAGAATCTCTGCTGACAACTAAAATTTGTTCAATAGCCGGCATACTTTTCAAGGTTCTTAATGTCTGGCCCAACATGGTAAAGTTCAATAATGCTCTTTCATCTTCTGACAACACATCGGATAATCGGGGTTTTGACTTACGTAGCGGTTTTACCGGCACAATCGCCCAAATTGCCATAAAGAGCCTTGCCTCCTGCCAACGTGCACAAATTTCAAAGAAATCAAACCTCGTTATTGACGGTTTTTACCAAGTAAAATAGTCCGTCTGAATTATACCTTAGGGTTAGAAATCGATCTTCGACTAATCTGAAAATCATGTACCTCCCCCGGTAAGCGGATAGCGAAAGACCACCCCATGATCCTGTCCTTGGAAAAATCCAAGGCTGAGATGATCGATTCGGATGTTAATTCGCAGTTGCCTGGGGATCAGCTTTTCTACAGCGCAACTCATGGCAGAGGCAGATTTTTCATCGCCATAAAGAATTGAAATGTGCGGTACCCATTCTTCCGGAGAAAAATATGGATTTACCTCTTCGGCGAGTGGATGCAAGGCTTCCCAGACCGTTTCGTTCAGTGCTGATAATAACGGTGTCCGAGTTACTGTAAGGTATAAAACGGGTTCTTTCCCTGTGAAAATACCCAGTCCATCAATTCGTGTTTCGATTGGCGCAAAAGTTCTCGCTATCATCCGGGCCCGGTTTTCTGTTTCCTCAAGTGCATAAGAACGGGCTCCCTGCCAGGATAAATGGTAAGGCCATTTCATATGGGGACCATTGATATTACACCCAGCCATAATTTCATTTGTGAGTTTTTCGATCGCCAGGTGTGCAGCATGGTCTAATTCTGAAATAATCGCATACATTTCCCCTCCGCTACCGGAACAGGTCAAGTTCTGTTGGTCGACGCAATTCATTAAACTTACCTTCGCGCAATGCAAACGGAAATCCGCGAACATGCACTGCCGGCACACGTTCATCAGCCTGGCCCATTACCAGCGAGGCGGCGCCTGCCAGTTCATCAGCCGCTGCGACGGTGGTTACTTTTAGATGGTAACCAAACATATCCGAATGCCCGCGTAAATCCACCAACCCGGGCATTCCCGAAAAACCAATTGCCACACCTACCACCCCGTTTCTCCATGCCCTACCGTGCGAATCAATAATCATGACACCAATTCGAACCCCCGTTTCGCTTTCCACCACTGCTCGAATGGATGCCGCTGATTGATCTGCATCCTCTGGGAGCAGAAGCACCCAGTCTTCCGGATTCCCGTACGTGCCCTGAACATTGGAGTGGTCAATCCCTGCATTTGCGCAGACAAACCCAGCTTTATGCTCCACGATGATCGTCCCAGGTCTTGTGCGTAAAATGCTGACTGACTCCTGCAATATCAATTCGACCAGCCGGGCATCCTTGCCGATCTGTTCGCCAATTTCGCTGGCACGCCGCGAAGGAATAACATCATTGAGGTTTACCAGCCTGTTTTCAGCTTTCGAGACAATTTTTTGGGCAAGTACCAGGATATCCCCATCCTGCAGCGAGATTTTCGTTTCCTTCAGGCAGGCAAGCAGGATTTCAGCCAGATTGTCTCCTGGTTGAATGAGTGGAATTCCGGGGAGAGGTGTAATAACGAGGGGTTGCATAGTGTTCAGACAGAGACTTTACGACCGCGGGATGCCTGTGATTCGAATACCTGCATCCTGCACACCGAATTGCTTATTCAATCCGATCAAAACCGAGGTTAAACCTTCTGCCACCATTGAATTCTCGATAGGACCGCCGCTCCAACCAACCAGTCCGGCATCCTTCACCAGACCGATCACCTTTTCACGCGCTTCCTTACTACCGCATACTAGAACATCACAGGCTACCTCTTCATCATTGAGCAAGTGCTCATAGGAGATGTTCTGAAACGCAGTCACCACCTGGACATTTTCTCCAAGAATGGCTTGAGCCTGTTGGGCTGCGCTGCCTTCTGGCGGCATTTGTACCCGGGTAATTTTCGGTGGTACCAGCGGCACGGTAACATCCACAAATACCTTCCCCTGTACAAATGGCTTCAAGAACTCACACATTTCAACATGAACGCTGAATGGCACCGTCAGTACCACGATATCGGCTTTTAAGGCGGCTAGTTCATTTTCGACACCATGAACGATGTCCGCGCCTCCCAGCAATTCATCTACATCTTTCGCGGCTGCAACGGCTTTGACAGCCTGGCGCGAACCTATAAAAATATGGTGACCAGCTTTTGCCCAGCGATAAGCCAGTCCTTTCCCCTCCTTGCCCGTGCCCCCAATAATCCCGATAGTGTATTTCATTGTAGTTTCGTTGTCTGTCATGAATGGCTCCAGTAATAATGGGTTAAAACAAGGCGTTGAATCGCTGCCAGGTTTCTTTGGATAATTTTTTTGCTTCAAAGGCGATTTTTTCTTCATCCAGAGTCAAAAGCTGGCGGTCCTGCATCAATACTTTACCCGCAGCCATGGTCATCGTGATCATGCTCTCGTGGAACCCGAAAATGATTTGCCATGGAAGATTTCCGGTATTCAATTCGGTGAAAGGATGGTAGTCAACAAAAATAATATCAGCCTGAGCGCCCGGGATCAACGATCCGATCGGACCTACGCCAAATTGCTGCTCAGCGAGTTGCGCGTTGTTGTACACCGCCATTTGAACAACATCGGTTCCAGACATTCTACGCGGATCCTGGTTCCATAATTTATGCGCCAGATAGGTTGTTTTCCATTCCTCCCACATTTGATTGGAAAATCCGTCGTTCCCAAGACAGACCTTGATGCCGGAACGCATCATCGCTTCCGGCTGAGACATACCCACGGCATTGTTCATATTGGAACGCGGCTGGTGTGTCACCCAGGTTTGCGTCTGGCTTAACAATTCAATTTCACGGGCGTCTACATGCACAGCGTGGACCGCGATCGACCTGGAACCAAGGATCCCATGGCGAAATAAACGGTCTACGACCCGTTCACCGCATTTTTCAAGACTATCGTATTCGTCAACCGGATGCTCAGCCACGTGGATATGAAAACCGACATCATCCGGACAGGCTTCCCGGGAAGCCTCCAGGGTTTTTTCTGACAGGGTCAGGCTGGCATGTAAGCCAAAGGTGGCAGCAAACTGACCGCTTTTATCACTTCGGATTGAATTGATAAAACGCACATTCTCAGCAATACCTGCCCGCGTTCCCCCCTCCCCTTCACGGTCGGTTACCTCGTAACACAGGGATGCGCGAACACCCGCCTGTTTAACAGCTTGAGCGATTTCATCCAGGGAGCCAGCAATCGCATTTGGAGATGCGTGATGATCGATCAACGTGGTCGTGCCATGTTTCACCGCATCCACCAGGCAGACCAAAGCGGAATATCTGACATCTTCCAGGGTTAAAGACTTGTCCAGCGACCACCACAATTTTTCGAGAATTTCCGGAAAGTCTTTTGCCGGACTGCCCGGAATTCCCAGGCCGCGAGCAAAAGCGCCATAAAAATGAGTGTGAGCACAGATGTTGCCCGGCATCACATATTGACTATGCGCATCCAAACGCTCTTCCTGTGGATATTTTTCCAGGATTTCCGCTTGCAGACCGATTTCCACGATCTTCGTCCCCTCGATCCGTATTGCGCTGTTTTCGAGGATCCGGTTTGGCTGCTCCCAGGTGATAATTTTTCCGTTCGTAATAATCATCTTTGTACTCCTTTTTGCCACCATTAAACGACAAAAGCCGAAAGTGAAAACTTTCGGTACAAAGCCCCGCCATTAAATATATACAGGCGGCGATGATCAGTTCGATGCGTGTTTTTCAATAGAGAATTAAGATTAGCTATCATAGGATCGGTGGAGAAGGAAGGCGGCGCTTTTCGACGGGCAGCAATTCTTTCAACCCGACGCCAGTCAAGCAAATGCTTGGGCTGACCACCGAACCCTGATTGTATTTTAGCATAAAGCGAGCGTTCCAGGCATCTTTTTTGACCCAGTATTTTTGGCTAACTGGAAAAGTTCTGAAATTAGCATATAATCATGCCAACTTGGGCTAACGGGAGAGTATCATGGACAATCGCAACAAAGCGCTGGAATTTGCAAAAAACAATCAGGCAAAATTCCTGGCTGAGCTTAATGAATTCATTCGAATACCATCGGTTTCAACTGCACCTGAGCACAAATCGGACATCCTGAAAACCGCCGAATGGTTAACCAGGCAGCTGGCAGGGATCGGCATGCAGAACATCCAGATTCTACCCACCGGGGGGCATCCGGTGGTTTACGGCGAATGCATTTGCGCCAGGAAAGATGCGCCTACGGTGTTGATTTACGGCCATTACGATGTCCAGCCGGCTGATCCGCTCGATCTTTGGACTACGGATCCCTTCGAACCGGCTCAACGCGGAGACAATTTATATGCCCGCGGTGCCTCTGACATGAAAGGTCAGGTGATGGCCAGTATAAAAGCAGTCGAATCCGTCATGCAAGCTGGAGAATTGCCCGTAAATGTCAAATTTCTTTTCGAAGGCGAGGAAGAGATCGGTTCCCCCAACCTGGTCCCATTTATCAAAGAACATGTCGATTTATTGGCATGCGACGTAGCCCTTAATCCCGATACCGGCATGATCGGTCCGGACGCCCCTACCATCACGTATGCACTGCGCGGGCTGGCATATTTTGAATTGCGCGTGTACGGGCCGGAACACGATTTACATTCAGGTCTATTCGGAGGCACGGTGCACAACCCGGCCGTTGTGCTGAGTGAATTAATTGCCGGAATGCATAATGCCACTGGAAAGGTAACTCTTCCCGGATTCTATGACCGAGTTCGAGCATTGAGTGCGGAAGAGCGTGCTGAATTGGCTCGTTTGCCGCTCGATGAAAAGCATTTTCTTGACCAGACCGGGGTTTCGGCGCTGTATGGCGAGGAAGGGTATACCCCGGCAGAACGAGTGGGGGCACGCCCCACTCTGGAAGTGAACGGACTGCTGTCCGGATTCACCGGTGTCGGATCAAAAACCGTACTGCCAGCTTATGCCATGGCAAAAATATCCATGCGCCTGGTGCCCGATCAGGATCCAAAAGAGGTTGAAGAGAGCCTGATCACTTACCTGAAGGAAAAATCACCAAATACAGTCCGCTGGGAAATCACCAATCTATCTTCCGGTCGTCCATCCATCTCAGATATCCACCATCCCGCTACACAGGCAATGGTACGCGGGCTCGAAACAGTGTGGGGCACACCTCCACTCTATAAGCGTGAAGGGGGCAGTGTCCCGATCGTCGGCGATATGCAGCGTTTATTGGGGGTAGAATCTGTGCTAACCGGTTTTGGCCTGTCAGACGACAATGTTCATGCACCCAACGAGAAACTACATTTGCCTACCTGGTATAAAGGGATTCAGGCACTTATCCATTTCTTCTACAATTACGGACAAGTTTAATGGTATGGAGTTGAATTAATCAATATGAGTACTGATAAATTAAAATTGCCCTCCTATGGCGGACAGGCATTGATTGAAGGGGTACTGATGCGCGGCAAGTACGGGGTCGCCGCCGCATATCGCGCCCCAGATGGTAGCCTCGTCATCGACAAAGAACCATTGACCAGACTGTATGGCAGTAAATTGGCCAAAATCCCATTCTTGCGCGGCTTGATTTTACTCTGGGATGGTCTGGGGCTCGGAACCCGCTTTCTCACCAAATCTGCCAATATTCAGAGCGGAGAAGATGAGCAAATTGAAGGGACTGCGTTATACCTGACCCTGGCCGGGTCGCTCCTGGTTGCAGTGCTGCTTTTCTTCGTCGGGCCGGCCGCTTTGGGGCGTTGGATCCAAAATTTAAGTGGAATTTCTGCCCTGGCGATGAACCTGATCGAAGGGCTCATCCGGTTGATCGGGATCATCCTCTATATCTGGGGAATTGGCAAAATGAAAGAAATAGAACGAGTATATGCCTACCACGGAGCAGAACACAAAACGATCAACGCTTTCGAAGCTGGTGTAGAGCTTACCCCAGAAGTGGTCCAAAAATTCCCCCTGGAACATCCGCGCTGCGGCACCGCTTTTCTGTTAACTTTGGTGGTTATTTCGATCATTGTTTTTGCCATGATGGGCTCCCTATCACCGGTATGGCACATATTGAGCAGAATCGTTTTGATCCCTGTTCTTTCAATGTTTGCTTATGAATACATCCGGTTCACTGCCAATCATATGGATAACCCGTTAATTCTTTGGATGATTAAACCGAATCTGGCATTGCAAAGTCTGACCACCCGCGAACCTTCTCTGGATATGCTGGAAGTGAGCATTGCTTCTTTCAATGCCATGATGGAGCAAGAAACAGTGCTCGCGGGAACTGCTACTCAGCAAGTTCAGTCTGTGACAAAGGAAGCCATACCAGAACCCCAGCAATAAATTTGCCGTTATTCAGATAATCCCCGAGGAGTGTAAACTCGGGGATTATTTTTACACAAATTCACTTTATCAAGTTAACCCGCCTTGACAGACCCCATTCAGCGAATATACTGTTAATGAATTATCGCTTTCATGGAGTCTGGCGTAGCAATGCTCAATAATATTAAGATTCTAATTTTCGGATTGTTAGCCGGATTGTTGGCAGCAGCTTTGATATTAATTGTCGCGGCACCCGGCTATGGGGAACCAGTGACTTTGCTGCCCACGCCTAAAAAAGCCGATATATCCATTTATATCACCGGAGCGGTGCAAAATCCGGGAGTTTATGTCCTGCCCGCTGAAAGCCGGGTTGAATCCGCGGTTCAGGCCGCCGGAGGCTGGGGGGATAAAGCCGATCGAAATGCTGTTAACCTGGCAGCCTTATTAACCGATGGGCAAACCATATACATTCCGGTCCCAGGTGAGGAACCGCCTACTGTAGTGGTCAATGAAAAATCCAAATCGCTGGTAATTGGCGAAATAATCAATATCAACACAGCGTCAAGTGAATTGTTGGAGGAATTGCCAGGCATTGGGCCCACCAAAGCCTCGGATATTGTTGCATATCGGCAAAAGAACGGCGCATTTGATACAATAGAGGCAATCCAAAATGTGCCCGGAATTGGGCCAGGGTTGTTCGAAGATATTCAGGATCTGATTACGGTTTCGGACAACCCATAAACAGGGAGTTGTAGACGATGAGCCTCAAAGACACCGTCAGCGAAAAATTGAAAAGCGCCATGAAAGAAGGCAACGAGGACCAAAAACGCGTACTTCGGCTAATTATGGCTGCCTCGAAACTGGCTGAGGTGGAAAATCGCGGTTCTTTGGACGATGCCGCTTACCTCGGCATCATTCAAAAAGAAGTCAAAATCCGGCGGGAAGCCCTTGAAGGTGCTGTGGCAGCCCAACGTGAAGATCTGATTGCGATCAGCAAACGCGAGATTTCCATCCTCGAGGAGTTGCTCCCCACGCAACTTAGCGATGAGGAACTCCTGCTGATGGCGAATAAGATTATCGACGAGATAGGGGCGTCTAGCCTGTCAGATACGGGCAAAGTGATGAAAATCCTTATGCCGAAAGTTCAAGGGCGTGCCCCCGGGGATAAAGTGAGTCTAATTGCCCGTCAGGCATTGCAAAACCGCTCATGAAAATCAATGACTCGCTAGAGCGTTCCTGGCACCAATTCAAGATACTGTTACCACGAATTAGTTTACTGGTCCTATGCAGTTTTTTGGCACTGGGCGCTCTGGTGTTGCCGATCGCAATCCGTCAGCCAGGCGTGAGCATTTCGGAGGGGGACGTCGCGGCTCAGGATGTGCAAGCTCCACGCACCCTCACCTATACCAGCCAGATTTTAACCAATCAAGCACAAGAAGCTGCTCGGGAAAAGGTTCAGCCGGTTTTTCTTTCGACCGACCCATCCATAACGCGTTCCCAATTAGAAAAATTAAGGATTACCCAAAATTACATTTCGGCTGTCAGATATGATTCATTCGCCACGCTGGATGAAAAGATTCAAGATCTTTCAGCTTTACAATTTGTAACTTTCGACACTAAAACCATCACCAGCATTCTCAACCTTAGCGATAGCCGATGGCAGACGATCCAACAAGAATCGCTCTCGGTGCTGGAACAGGTGATGCGGCGCACAATTCGCACGGATCAAGTGGCAGATGCCCGTCGAAGCATTCCGACTTTGATTAATTTCTCGTTACCTGAAGATCAGGCGGAAATCGTCACAAAGATCGTGGAACCATTTGTTATCCCTAACAGTCTTTACAGCCAGGAATTAACGGAAAGAGCACGTCAGGAAGCGGCAGCGGCAGTCGAGCCAGTGAGTCGCACCTACATTGCCGGGGAAACGATTATTCGACGCGGGCAGATCATTACACCTGTCGCCTGGGAAGCCCTGGTCGCTTTCAACCTGATCGAAACAGATAACCGCGAGGAAGAAATTTGGGCAGCTGCGGCATTGGTCGGTTTAATGAGCATTTTGCTGGCCATGTACTTTTATCGGCACCAAGGCGCCCCCTTTAAGAGCTTCCGGGAATTGGTTCTCTTATCCATCATTTTTTTGGTTTTTCTTTATGGGGCAAAGGTTATTATCCCCAATCGAACCATATTGCCCTATTTTTTCCCAATTGCGGCCTTTGCCCTCACCATAGCATCGCTTTATACCGTTGAAGCCGGTTTGATTTTTCCCTTGGTACTCAGTATCCTGGCTGCATACGGCTTGTCATACAGCCTGGATCTAACGATCTACTATATCGTCACTGGACTGGTTGGGGTGCTATTTCTTGGCAGAGGTCGGCGCATCGCGAATTATTTTTCCGCCGGTCTGGCAATTGGCGTTTCAGGCAGCGCAGTGATTTTAGCTTACCGCTTGCCGGATGCAATAACCGATTGGGTGGGACTGGCTACATTAATCGCCACGGCTTTTGCAAATGGTCTGGCTTCCGCCAGTATTACTCTGCTCTTGCAGTTCTTGTTTTCGCATTTATTAGGTGTTACCACGGCCCTGCAGCTGATGGACTTATTGCGGCCAGATCATCCATTATTACAATTCATGCTGCGAAATATGCCCGGTTCTTACCAGCATTCACTACAGGTCGCTAACCTGGCTGAGCAAGCTGCCGAGGCAATCGGAGCCGACCCATTATTGACCCGGGTCGGTGCGATTTTCCACGACGCAGGCAAAGGGGTTAATCCGTCATTTTTCATCGAAAATCAGGTTCAAGGAAAAATTGACTCCCATGATGAACTCGATCCGGTTGAAGCTGCCGCGACCATCATCCAGCATATCCATGATGGGGTAGCACTTTGCAAAAAGTACCGGTTGCCACCGCGGATACAGGATTTTGTACGGGAACATCATGGCACCCTTCTTACCAGGTACCAATATACTCAGGCTGTCGAGGCTGCAGGCGGAGATCCGTCCCTGGTTGATGTAGAACGGTTCCGTTACCCTGGTCCTACACCGCAATCACGTGAGACCGCTTTGCTCATGCTTGCGGACGGCATGGAAGCCCGTTCCCGTTCGGAGTTGCCTAAAGATGAGGAAGAATTACGCCAAATTGCCCGCAAAGTCATAGATTATTGTTTACGAGAAGAACAATTAAACCAATCCAACCTGACCTTACGGGATTTGAGCACGGTCACCGAATCCTTTGTTAAAACCCTGATCAACACCTACCATCCACGTATCCGCTACCCGGAACTTCGTCAATTGCCTTCAGTAGTGGATGCTAAACAATCTGAAACCGTACCCATCCAGGCACCGGTACAAGCCGAAGACGAATGATCCACATTTATATAGATCCTCAGTTTGAAAACTTTGTCCCTGCAGATTTGCTTGAACGTGCTGCTGTTCGAACACTGGCTCTTGAAAACTTCGATATAACCGCAGAGTTTAGTGTTGTAATCGAAAAGGATGAAAAGTTGCAGCAGTTGAACCGGGATTTTCTCGGTATCGATTCGCCTACCGATGTGCTCTCATTTCCATCCGAGGAATTCGACCCGGATGAGCAGGCACCCTATATTGGGGATATCATCATCTCCTTCCCACGCGCAGAACTGCAGGCAAATGATGCCGGGCATTCGGTCATCAATGAGATTCAGCTTCTCGTCGTTCACGGCACATTGCATCTATTAGGCTATGATCACGCTGAACCTGATGAAAAAGAAAAAATGTGGGCAGCCCAGGCTGCAATAATAACCGACCTGGACTGTCAAATTAACCAATTGCCCGAATGATCCATGAATAACTTCACACGCGGTCGACTTTTCTCCTTCAAATATGCCTTTGCAGGTTTGAAGTATGTGCTTGTCACCCAGCGGAATGCCTGGATTCACACGACCATTACGGCTGCAGTGATCGTCGTTGCTGCTTTTCTAGAATTATCTTTCCAGGATTGGGGAATCCTGCTATTGGCAATTGGATTGGTCTGGACGGCTGAGATATTCAATACCGCACTGGAGGCGCTGGTCAATCTGGTAAGCCCTCAGCCGCACCCGCTGGCAAAAATTGCCAAAGATGTCAGTGCGGCAGCCGTGTTGATTAGCGCAATGATCAGTATCGGAATAGGGTTATTAACTCTTTTGCCGCCTCTGATTCGCCGCCTCACGCCGTAACATATTTCAACGAATTTTGGAGGAGTTATGTCCCCTTTTCATTTTGGTACTGTCGGATCACCCATTTCAACCCCCAAGAAACCGGGCGGCAGCGTAGGAGCCATCCAGCAGATAGCAGCCCTTGCACTGGGCGCGTTTGAATTGGGATGGGTGCAGTCTGTCCGCGTATCCGAAGAGACCTGCGCGGTGATTAAAAATGCAAGCCTGGAAACAGGCGTATTGATCAGCGTCCATGCCCCTTATTTTATTAACCTCAACGCGAATGAAGAGGAGTGGCCAAAGTCGCGTAAACGCTTGATGGATGCAGCTTATTACGGCCACCTTGCCAATGCCACCGATATCATCTTCCACCCCGGTTCTTATTTCGGCAATCCTCCAGAGCAAGTCCTGGAAATTGCCATCCCCCGCCTGCGAGAATGTGTTGAAGAACTTCGAACAAACAATAACCCTGTTACTCTCCGTCCTGAGACCATGGGAAAATCTGCCATGCTGGGTTCGCTGGAAGACACCCTGGCGATGAGTAGAGAAATTCCCAGATTAGTACCCTGTCTTGATTTTGCGCATCTTCATGCCCGTGCCGGCAATGGCAGCATGAATACGGAGGACGAGTGGATCGCGGTGTTGAAGAAATATTCAGACGCATTGGGCAAAGCCGCCTTGCAGCAGCTTCATATCCATATGTCCGGGATAGAATACGGTGAAAAAGGTGAGAAGAATCACCTGCCCATTGCAGAATCTGATTTCGATTTGAAAGGCTTATTTCAGGCGCTTTCCAGGTTAAATTGCAGTGGACGAATCTTGTGCGAAAGCCCGATCATGGAAGAGGATTCGCGTTACATGAAACAAGTCTGGGAAAGCATCTAGCTTTCGTGGAGGATTCATGAAAACGGAACGGGCGCTGATCCCGGACGAGTATTTCCAGGCCCTGGAGAAAATCACGGCAGGTCTTAAGGACGAGGCGGTCATTTGGGTCGTCACAGGCAGTGTTGGCATGGCGCTGCAGGGGATGCCTCTCGAAGTTCACGACATCGATCTGCAAACAGACAGAGACGGCGCTTACATCATCGAGCGTGCGTTAGTGAATTTTTCTGTCCAACCCGTTCGTTTTGTTGAATCTGAACGTATACAGTCGCTTCTGGGAATGCTGATAATTGACGGGATTAAGGTTGAAATCATGGGCGGCATCCAGAAACGGCTTGAAAACCTTGAATGGGAACAGCCGGTTCAAGTCGAAACCTACAGGGTATGGCTGGATGTGAATGGGATGCGAGTACCAGTCATGAGTTTGGAATATGAATATCAGGCTTATTTTAAATTGGGGAGAACCCAAAAAGCTGAAATGATTCGTGACTGGCTACGTAAATAATCATCTATTAAACAACAGGTCTGGGTATATTTACCCAGACCTGAAAATGCCCAGTGAAGGCGGTCAAGGTTCTATAAATACTCTCTCAGGTTGTGTTCAACAGCATAAGCAGCGGCTTCAGCGCGGTTCGACACGCCCAACTTGGACAGAATGCTGCTGACATAATTCCGAACGGTTCCTTCTCCGAGAAATAAAGCCTTGGCTATTTCACGGTTGGTTTTTCCTTCGGATACCAGCAGCAAAACATGACGTTCCTGCTGGCTAAGGTTGACAAAAGCGGATGCCTCTTCCTCTTTGACCGCGCGGCGTACTTCCTGAAATACCCGCTGCGTAACCCCCGGATCCAGCATAGCTTCGCCCCGGCCGACAGCTTCAATCGCGTGAATCAAGTCCTCTCCCCCGATTTGTTTCAGCACATAACCTGAGGCACCAGCCCGTATGGCAGAAAACAACATCTCATCCTCGGCGTAGGAGGTCAACATGATCACTTTGGTTTCCGGGTAGTTTTGCGTGATCTCTTCACAAGCTTCGATTCCAGAAGTCCCAGGGAGGCGAATATCCATGAGAACGACATCAGGATGAAGCTGAGCGACGAGGTCGAGCGCATCCTTGGCGTTGCCCGCCTCGCCCACTACTTCGAAATTGGGGTGGTGTTCAAGCAGCACTTTCAATCCCAACCGAACAACCTCGTGATCATCTACCAGTACAAGTCGCTGTTTTCCCATTTTAGTTGCCTCCAGTTGAGAGTATATCAGATATTATTGACGAGGTTAATGATTTTTGGAAATCCGTTAACCTACACGCAATTACTACAAAAATATACTTACCGGACAATGATCTGATCCCATTACCTGATCCTGTATCTCCACATCTTTGATGCCACTCATCATGGCGGATG
Organism: Chloroflexota bacterium; assembly: GCA_021848775.1. Taxonomy (GTDB): domain Bacteria; phylum Chloroflexota; class Anaerolineae; order Anaerolineales; family Anaerolineaceae; genus Bellilinea. Next base: position 15,983 of record JAJZTR010000030.1, read on the forward strand.
AAACCAGGTAATAATCCAACCTCCAGCCTACGTTGCGAGCCCGGGCATTGGTGATGTATGTCCACCAGGTATATTGAACTTTGTCAGGGTAAAGATGCCGGAATGCATCGATAAATCCGTTTTCAAGATAGCGGGTAACCCACGCGCGTTCTTCTGGCAGGAAGCCGGAGATGTGGCTGTTTTGTTTCGGATTCGCCAGGTCGATTTCCTGATGAGCGGTATTGAAGTCCCCGGTCAGGATGACCCGCTCTCCTCTGCTGTGGCGTTCGCTGCAAATTTCCAACAGGCGTGAATAAAAATCGAGTTTATAGGCGACCCTGTCCATTCCCCTTTGACCATTTGGGAAGTAAATATTGTAGAGCGTGAAGTCTGAAAAGCGCAGCCAGATAACACGTCCTTCAGAATCAAAACGAGCGTCATCCAAACCATAGCCAATTTCAAGGGGGTGTGTTCGCGTGAATACAGCCACCCCGCTGTAACCCGGGCGTTCAGCAGGATTCCAGTAAGCATCGTATCCATCCCAGGACCGGAATACTTCATCCACCTGGTCAGGCCTGGTTTTTACCTCTTGCAGGCAGATCACATCGGACTGATCCTGGCGAATCCAGCTGTCGAATCCTTTTTTCAGCACCGCTCGATAACCATTGACGTTCCACGTTGTAATTTTTAGAGATGTCATAGAATTAATCCAGTTCCCATGTGGTAAACTTTTTTAACCAATCCCAATGACCCCGATTGAATTAATGATTTTACGGGGAACACCAATCAGGAGTTCGAATTGAGTTCTCACGATCCCCGGAATATCGTGTACATCGAAGATGATCAAGAAATGATTGATCTCGTGTCTATGATTTTAAGTCGACGCGGGTTTGAAGTAAAGGGTGTTCAGGGTGGGCTTGCCGGTCTCGATTATATTAACACCCAAGGACCTGATTTGATCCTGCTTGATTTGATGATGCCGGATGTGGACGGGTGGGATATTTTCCAGCAAATGAAATCCAACGAAGATACAAAGGATATACCAGTTATCATCGTCACCGCTAAAGCCCAGGCAATCGACAAAGTTCTCGGATTGCAGATTGCCAAAGCCAACGATTATATTTGCAAACCGTTTCGACCTCAGGAATTATTAGACAGTATAGACAAAGTCTTGGGACCAAATTAAGAATTTTAAGCTATTCATCGTGTAGAATCTGGCATATGACCAGAATGATTAAAGTTCAAAATAAGGACAATCCTAATTCGCAGCCTATCAGGGCTAAATACTGCGATGATTTTTGGAGCAAATTCAGGGGATTAATGCTGCACCCCCCCCTCCAGCCAGATCAGGGCGCAGTATTGGTCGAAGATCGTGAAAGCAAGGTCAATTCTTCGATCCATATGTTCTTAATGCGCTTTGATATTTGTGTGATCTGGCTTAACAACAATTACGAAGTTATCGATGTTAAAATTGCCAGGCGATGGAGGCCGGCTTATTTCCCGGCTAGTCCAGCACGTTATGTTCTAGAAACACATGTTTCTCAAGCAATCCAGTATAAAATTGGAGATCGGGTTTCTTTTATCGATGTTTAAAAATTTATTCTTTACCTCCATTCTTATATTGCTGCTGATCCTCCCATTTCAGCCTGTTCTTGCTCAATCAAGCACCGAATTACCTGTCTATATCGTACAGCCCGGTGATACATTGAATTTGATTGCCGTTCGATTCGGAATATCGGTCACCGATCTGCTCAATGCCAATTCTTTAGAAAATCCGGATATTCTCAATATTGGAACAGCACTCAAAATTCCGGGGCTGGAAGGATTTTCTGGAACCCTGACCACGGATGTTGCCGGGCTGGGAGCGACTTTAACCGGGCTTAGTCGTCAATATCAATTTCCGGTAGACCTTCTGGTAAAACTGAATCGTATTACCAGCCCTGCAGAAATTTTTATCGGTTCGACACTGGTATTGCCCAGCCTCGAAGAATCGCTGGAACTGTCACCGATTTCACCGCTGGATGAAGGCGAGTCTTTGTTCGAAAAAGCGGTGTCCAATGGACTGAATCCCTGGGAGTTAATTCTGACCAATAATGAAACAGCATCGTTGTCGCTGGTGCCTGGCGAGAGCCTGTATGCTCTCTCCAACTCGCCCGGGGGCAGCAAGTTCAGCTCAGATCTGGTCGAGTCGATCGACATCAGTCCGCTGCCGTTGGTACAGGGTAAAACCGAAGTAATAACCGTCAAAACCAAAGCGCCTGCTACGCTTTCTGGTGAATTGAATGGGGTGCCGTTGATATTTCAAGATACTGGCGATAATGAATATGTGACCATTCAAGGCATGCATGCGTTGGCTTTAACCGGTTTGACGGACTTCAAAATTCAGGTCAGTTCAGAAGGAGTTGAGACTTTCCGCCTTGACCAAGCGATTCTGATTGAATCGGGGTACTACCCGCAAGATCCTGCGTTGTATGTTGACGAACAAACCATTGATCCGGCATTCACTGGCCCGGAAGATCAAAAAATCCGCGAGTTGGTTACACCCGCAACTGATGAACGGTATTGGTCTGTAATTTTCAAGCAGCCCGTGGACGAGCCTGCCTGCATCAAATCCTGGTATGGTAACCGTCGTTCTTATAACGGTGGTCCTTTTATTTATTTCCACACCGGCGTAGATTATGGGGTTTGCGCGAACCTGAATATTTACGCGCCAGCTCCCGGAAAAATTGTTTTCAGTGATGAGCTCACGGTTCGCGGTCTCGCGACCATCATCGATCATGGATGGGGTATTTACAGCGGGATTTGGCACCAATCGAAAACCATGGTTGAGGTGGGTGACTTCGTCGAGGCGGGTCAGTTGATAGGTGAAATTGGTGCAACCGGACGGGTGACCGGACCGCACTTGCATTGGGAAGTGTGGGCGAATGGTGTACAGGTTGAACCCCTGGATTGGCTTGACACCCTGTACCCTGATGATTACCTTGCCGCTCCTTAAAGGTAAGGTATAATATACGCATATTTTTCCACGACCCAAAAACGGGTTGAGCCAAACCATAAGGTGAGAACTGCATTAAGATGTCGATTGCTCCATTAACTTTGCAAGAGAATTATTGGGAAAGTTTAGAAATCCAGGACGATGACCTGGAATACCTTTACAACCATCTGCTCGATGTAGAAACACCCCTAACTTCACGGGAGTTGGCTGAAGTGCTAATTAGGGAACGCCTTCGGGTTGAAACCGAAACGATTGAGAAGAAAATCGGCGATGGAGCAACTTACTTACCAAAAGAACATTACGCAGTTGGTGATACTCTGCGATTCCCCGCTTTCAAATGGGATGAGGGCAGAGTCGTCAGCACTCGGGCTGGCATAAACCCCGAATACCCATCCTTTGAAGTGATTGAAGTTGAGTTCAAGAACCAGGTTAAACGATTTTTTGCATCAGGCCTGGAAGATCATGCGCTAAATTCACCCACCACAATTGACAGCAGCGATCCATCGGTTACCCTGGAAAATGTAGTGGGCGAGTACGCCGATTCCATCGAACATAAATTAACTGAAAAGTTCAAGAGTGTCCCCGACCTGGTAAAGATTGCTGGCGCTTGGTTTCCCCGCTCACTGCTGGTAGATATAAATATGGGTCATCTCAACCTGGCGGAAGCGGTGCTCGAAGTCGCCAGTGGCGGCCCATTACCGACCACAGCCATCCTTGAGCAGATTGACCTGCCAACGGATGTCAACCTGAAACTTACAGAATTCTCCTTAAACCTGGCACTGGATGAAGACAGTCGTTTCGATGAAGTCGGCCCTTCAGGTGAAACCATGTGGTTTTTGCAGCGGCTTGAGCCGGAAGGAGTGCAAAATCCGCCATTCCATCTCCGGTACCTGACGCCTTCCATCAGTCAAAGTGAGTCGATTGGCGAAACGGCGAAACTGAATGCTCTAGTTTTTGACGAACTGGAAGCTGAAGTTGACAAAACAAATGCATCCAACAATATCACCGTCAGCCTGATTTACCCTCATTGGCGCAGTGGGACCATCCCGCTTTCCGCGAAGATCGCGCGGCTGTTCCCTACAGCATATGAAGCTCCGCGGGTGAATTTTGAGTTTGTGGACGAGGAAACCGGAAAAAGATATTCAGGCTGGGTCGTCCGTCCTAACCGGTATGTATATGGTCTGAAAGAATGGTATCAGGAAAAAAATCTGATTCCCGGCAGTCTATTTGTCATCAAGCAAGGGAAAAGACCCGGCGAAGTTCTCATCCAGGCTTTGAAAAAACGACCCGTCAAGGATTGGATTCGCACAGTTCTGGTCGGTGCGGACGGCGGTATCGTGTTTACTATGCTCAAACAGCAAATCAGCAATGAATTGGACGACCGCATGGCAATCATGGTTCCAGATCCGGACTCGATCGACAAACTTTGGGAACAAACCGGCCGGGCGCGTGGAAGCATTGAGTCATCGATTATCGAGATTATGCGTGAGCTGATTAAATTATCCCCTCAGGGGCATGTTCATGCCCAGGAATTGTATGCAGGTGTCAATATTATTCGCCGCTGTCCGCCTGGCGTTATCTTACAGGTACTCGCGAATTATCCGCAGGTCACACACCAGGGCGATTTATATTTCCGGTTAGGCGAGCCGGCATTGGAGGAGTGACAGGATGAGCGCGACCGGCAAATTCAGCCTGGTTAAACCTACCATTCATACCCCCTTTAAAATCGATTTTGAATGGTGGAAAACCCATGACCACAACTGGCGGGTTTATCTTTATAGTTTCCTTTGCCCAGAACACCAGGTTGTTTTCGAAAATGTCAGTAACCAATCTATGATTGATTGGGTTGACCTTCAGACAGCTGAGGTGAATCAAGTTGATGGTCTTCAGCACACTTTAATTACACATTGCGCGGTCCAGCCAGAATTTGTAACTTCAAATACAACACTGGTCGATGCAGTTTTTCGAGTACTGCTGGCGAATGGAAACAAGCCGGTTTCTCCAAGTGAACTATCCGAACTCACAGGGAAGTCAGCAGACACAATATTGCGCACACTTTCTGGACCACGGGTTTATCAAGGGATCCGCCCAGTTCAGGGGTAAAACCAATTCGGGCGCATGTGGAAAACTTCCGGGCAGCAATCGCAGGATATTTTGCGCCCAAACATTGGTGCTATAATTATTTTCAGGCGTGGATGTCCATATCGCAAGCCCCTGTAGCTCAATGGACAGAGCACCGGACTTCTAATCCGATGGTTGTGAGTTCGAGTCTCACCAGGGGCGCTGTTGGATTAGCGTTATAAAGGAGTGAACAATGATTGAGAGAAAGGGTGTAATAACATTTCGCAATCGAGATGTGACTATTATCGGTGAAGACTTAAAACCCGGAAATCTTGCTCCAGAATTCGAAGTGCAAAATCAGGATTGGGAACCCGTGCAAGGGTTGGCAAGCACGGCTGGAAAGGTTCGGATAATCGCCGCGATACCGTCTCTTGAGACATCGGTTTGCGATACCGAAATTCGAAGGTTTAACCAGGAAGCCGCCAATTTGAGCGATGATATTGCGATTTTAGTAATCAGCACAGACCTGCCATATACTCAAAAGCGTTGGTGCGGTGCCGCCGGGATCGATCAGATGTTGGTTTTATCGGACCATCTGCAAAAGGACTTCGGACCAAAATACGGTGTTCTGATGAAGGAGATCGGAGTGCTGCGCCGGGCAGTGTTTGTGGTGGACAAAAAAGATACTGTCACGTACGCCGCTTACATGCCTGCCATTGGGGTAGAGCCGGATTATGAAGCTGTACTGGCAGCTGCCAGAAAACTGGTCTGATCTCGTCAGTGCGGATTACCGTGGAGGTTAAGTAAGATGATCACCGTAGTTTTCAAATCCAGACCCATCAGGTCAGGGAAGTTTATTTCTGAAGACCCGCTGCTCTATCTTTCTGGAAGCCGGAGTTACCGGCAAAACGTAAATAACCGTACCTGGCGCCCCGCGACCGACATTTAT
>JAJZTR010000211.1 GCA_021848775.1 Chloroflexota bacterium
TGAGCGTGGGGCACAAAAATATTTGTCCCTCTCATCCCATCGAGGGATAATTAAGGCCAAAACGAGGATTCGAATTCCTCCGCCCAACGGGCGCGCTGAGCGTGGGGGCACTAATACCCCTTGTGTCACGTATCAAGTGTCAAGTATCAGGTTTACAAATTGTGTCTCGCGGCACATATCCTGATACCCCGGTCGGCATACCTCACAACTCGCTTCGCTCGCTCACAAAGCGCGGATGCGTGAAGGACTAATTAATAAACCCCTCGCTCCTGATGTTTCTGGGAAGCGAGGGTTCATAATTAACCTGATGCTACGAGCGTCTATCACTTTTCATAGCGGTACCAGGCTGCCAAGGGGTGCCTAGCAGCTTTAGCACGAAGCGATCCAATCCCCAGTATCCAGCCGTTCTCCAGGCGAGGATCAATAAGATCGAAAGGATAATGAGAACCGGGTTCGCGCTGGCTGTTCCTGCCATCATGAAATTCCAGTTCATGAAGCCCCCAAAGAAAGCCGCAATGGCGGTAAATAAACCGAGGATTAATCCCAATCCAACCAGAATTTCTCCTGCCACCAATAACTTTGCAAACCAGACCTGAGATCCGCTATCTAACAACCCCTGGAGAAACGCGCGATACCAGTCAAAGACAATAAGTGGGCGAGCAGGAGCTTCAGGAATGGCAACTGCGCGGGTCCAAAAACCTTTGAGAATATCACCAGTCTGTACCCAGCCAGGGTTGCTCAGTTTGCCAATTCCGGACGAAAGCCATTCGTACCCGACATACAGTCGGACGATCAGCCATAAAAGAGACCAGGGTTTGCTATTGAATAACTTGTCGACAAAAGGCGGATTGGAAAAGCCAGTTTCTTGCTTTAGAGATATTGTGTCCATGTACTCCTCTTTGAGATCAAATGGGATAGCTTGGATGTAGAATAACCAAATTATGATTTTTATGGCTGCATTTTACAACGTGTTTATTGCCTAAAATTTTTGAAGCATTTTTGCCCCATAAATTTCAGGCAATAATGCAAATCGTAGTCCAAGTATCTCTATTTCGTAAGCGAGGTTTTCAAACACAACTTTTATTGGATGACCTGCTAACCAGCACAACAGGAAAGTTTTTCAACGTCTTTTGTGAAAGATAAGGCTGCCAGTTTTAACCCCTCAACCTGTGTCAGATATGGGAAAAGCGTATCCGTTAGATCAGATACTTTCAAGCCAAATTTGATTGCCAGGGTTGCTGTTTGAATGACCTCGCCCGCCTCAGCTGCCAGAACATGAACTCCCAAAATGCGCCCTGAGGTTTCATCCGTCACCATCTTGATCAGACCGCGAACGTCCCTTGCCGCTAATGCGCGGGGTACGTACTCCAGCGGCAGGATTTTTGCCTTTACCTGGTACCCTTGACGTTTTGCTTGTGCTTCCGTAAGGCCAACGGTTGCAATTTGCGGGTCGGTGAAAATGACGCCTGGTAAAGCGGATAGATCCAGCGGTTTCTGGTTTTCATTCAATGCATTGCTGGCTGCCAGCGCGCCGCTTGCAGCTGCCACGTAAACATAATCGGGGTTTGGGGTCACATCTCCGGATGCGTAGATGATGGGATTGGAAGTTTGTTGGTATTCGTTAACGATGATCGCTCCATCCTCGTCTAAATTGACCCCGACCTGGTCCAGTCCCAGGCCAGCGGTGTTGGGATGCCGTCCCAGTGCGACCATGATTTGCTCCGCTTCATACGCGCGGGATTGCCCCATAAGCCTGGCATGTACGGTGCGGGTTTCTCCGTTACGGCTCACTCGCTCGACTTGCACGCCGGTGAGAATGGTGATACCTTCTTGCTCCAAATATCCCTGAATGGCACGCCCGATCTCTGGCTCGTGCTCCGGTACCAGGCGGGAACTACGTTGCAGGATGAGTACTTTCACGCCCAAACGAGCCACCATTTGGGCTAATTCCAGAGCCACTGCGCGGCCACCCAATATGATGAGGGATTTGGGCAACACATCCAAGTCCATCAGCGTGGTGCTGGTGAGCGGTTGGGCATCCGCAAGGCCGGGAATTGGCAGGATACGCGGCTGTGCACCTGCAGCGATGACATAACGTCGCGCCCGGTAAGTTTTATCACTCACCCGTACTGAACCGTCTTGAGTAAAGACGGCATACCCTTCCACAGGAGTAATATTTGGATAAGCATCCAAAATATCTACGTATTTCTTCTGACGCAGCTCGGAAACCAGAGCATCTTTTTGGCCTCGAACCGCCAACCATTCAAGTGCTAACTGCGTTGTTTTTACACCATTGAAAGGGTGGTGCCCGGCGGTATGCCAGGCTTCTGCCGCTCGGATGAGCGTTTTGCTCGGTACGCAGCCAACATTCACACACGTGCCGCCAATTGTTCCACCATTAATCATGCCAACTCGATGACCCAGTTCATCACCCTTAATTGCAGCGGCAAAACCACCTGAACCACCGCCGATTACCAGCAGATCAAAATCGTAATTCCCTCGAGTGCCAATTTCTGAACCCGACGAAGTTTCCAGAATTTTGACCGATCGTACCAAAGCCTGATAACCCGCATTACCGACTGCGTTACTCAAGTTTTCCGCTTTAATTTCATTTTTTGTCACCACTGTGGCTTTTCCGGATTGCCATCCGGGTACATCTGCGTTTTCCACATCGGGAACAGACAGCAAACTCTTTTTTACATGGATTGTACATGAACTGCATGTCATCCCGCGAATGTCAAGTTCGATTATTTGTTTTGCCATTATTTTTTCTCCTGACCTACCAGAGTCTACTTTTCACTGATCAGGTGACAAACACAATTCTTACCGTCCACATCATCGGTAGGGAATTGAAGTCCCAAAGTGTGCAAAACCCGAAGTTCAGCTTCAAGCCTTTGGAGCCCCGCAATTCGTTCAGCTACTTCATCCGCCTTGGCCTGCAATCGTTCCAACAAGGTACGGCAAGGCGCTTCACGCTGATCTCTCATCGCAAGTATTTCCTGAATATCGTCCAGAGAAAGATCCAGACGGCGCGCTCCTGCCACCAACCGCAACCGATCAACATCAACTTGGTCGTAATCGCGATAACCATTAGGCTTACGCGGCGGCAGCGGCAACACGCCAGATTCTTCGTAATAACGAATGGTCTTGGCAGACACGCCTGTAGCCTGTGATAACTCTTGAATTTTCAAGGCAACCTCCTTCTTCGCATAATATTATAGACCTTCCAGTTACTGGAATGTCAATAGGCAATTTTATTGGATGTTTCACCCTATTTGATTGCAATTCAAAATAATAGTTCTTACATCTCAGGTGATTCCCTTGACATCGGAGGTGTTATATCGTAAAATTACGATATAAGGAATAACCCCATGCTGCAAGCGAAAACCCTGGACTCGACCGAACTGCGCCTGGCGAAAATGCTCAAGGCGCTGGGAAACCCTATCCGTTTTGAAATCATGGAAATGTTGGCCGCCCGCCAGACCTGCATGACTTATGAGATTGTGCAGTCCACGCCGCTGGCGCAATCGACTGTCAGCCAACATTTGAAGGTTTTGCGCGAGGCTGGATTGGTGCGCGGCGAGGTGGAGGGACCAGCCACCTGTTATTGCCTGGATCCCGACGGTGTGCGCTGGCTCAAAAATCAGATCGAAGGCTGGCTACCCGATTGCTGTTCTGGCAGCCCAGACGCATAGGCGAACCCTGGAAAAGCACCTCACGGTGTTTTTTTAGGGAATTATTGATCGTGAAAATACGATAAAGAGGCTTACATTGACTACCCAAAACCCATCCAAACCCTATTTTGAGACTGTGGCAGAGCAGTGGGACCAAATCCGTGGCTCCTACTTCACCGAGGCAGTGCGTGACGCGGTCATTGCCAAGGCTTATTTGCATCCGGACATGATTGTCGCAGACATCGGCGCGGGCACCGGGTTTATGAGCTCCGGGTTGGCGCCATGGGTCGCTCAGGTGCATGTGGTGGACGGCTCGCCGGCCATGTTGACTGCCGCTCGCAAGAACCTGGCCGATTTTGGCAATATCACCTACCACGAGGCAGATGGGTTGAAGCTGCCCTTCGAGGACGGCGCGTTGGATGCGGTGTTTGCCAACATGTACCTGCATCACTGTCCGGACCCGTTGGCTGCTATCCGCGAAATGATGCGGGTGCTGCGCCCGGGCGGTCGCTTGCTGCTCTCGGACATGGATGCCCACAAACACACCTGGATGCGA
>JAJZTR010000212.1 GCA_021848775.1 Chloroflexota bacterium
ATGGTATGCAATGTTTTTCCAACCAGAGCAACCCCAACCAGTTGCCCCTGTGAATTGCGCAGCGGCCCGCTGACATAAAACACATAAGTACCATTATGGAAAGCAACACCGCTAAATTTGTCTCCCTGATCATCCAGTGCCCCAGACCGAACTTTATTGACAAATGGTAGTGAGGCAAAATCAGCGCCGTTGCTATATTCAAGGCTGAAATCAGCGGCGGAACCACCGGGAACCTTCTGAATACCAAGAACGACGTCACCTTGAGCATTGAGGAGGATGACTTCCTCTTCACCCTGAGCCGCAGCCACCCCGATCGCCAGTTCACCCAGCCGCTGTGAATCCATATCTTGCATAGCATCAGCCATGCCCTCTGTGAATGACAACATCCGCAGCGTTTTCAGTAAACGATTTTCCTCACGAACCATCCATTCAGAACTTAATTTTTCAATTTCAATTAACTGGTTCGAGAACCGTTCCTCGGTGGTATCGAAAACAATCCGCATAACGACATAACCTGCCCCAATCGCCAGCCCGATCGCTAACAGTAAATAGGGGATGGTGATCTTAGCGCGCAGCGGAAAGCGAACCCGCGGACGCTGCACAGTCTGTGGAAAATTGGGGGAGGTTGTTGATTCTGTGGTCATAAGTATCGCCCCTTTAAAAACCTAACCATATTCATGACCAATAAGTGTGCAACTTTTAGGCCATGCAGCGATTGCCGGGCTATAATCAATAATAAAAACTCTCGTGGACGTGAAAATGCACATCTATAAACCGATTGAATGGAAAAATAACGCTCTGGTGTTGCTGGATCAACGGCAGTTGCCGCAGAAAACGGTATATCTCACGCTTCACACTGCTGCTGAAGTAGCCGAGGCAATCCGCAATATGACCGTTCGGGGAGCTCCAGCCATTGGTGTCACAGCTGCCTACGGGCTCGCGCTGGAGGCTGGAAAACCTTATTCCTCCATTGACAAAGCCCAAATTGACCTCGAGCAGGCAGGGCGGATACTGATTGAAGCACGTCCCACAGCGGTAAACCTGACCTGGGCAGTTGAAAGAGTACTCAAGCACCTTCAAGGCAACAAATTTAAGAATCTGGAAACTCTACGCTCAGACGTATTAACCCTAGCCCACGACATCGCGGCTGAAGAAGCAGCAAATAACCTTCAAATTGGTCAGAATGCGCTGTCTTTATGGCCTGATGAGGTCAAATTTTTGCACCACTGCAACACCGGCGCGCTGGCAACTTTCGATTATGGAACGGCCCTGGGCGTGATCCGGGCAGCCCACGAAGCTGGAAAAAAGGTTTTTGTGTATGTGGATGAAACACGCCCGCGCCTGCAAGGCGCCCGGCTGACTGCCTGGGAGTTGGAGCAAATGGGAATACCCTACCAGATTATTGTGGATGGAGCATCAGGGCATGTGCTTAAGACTCGCGAAGTTCATGCAGTCACCGTCGGCTGTGACCGGATAGCGGCGAATGGTGCCACTGCCAATAAAATTGGCACCTACAACCTGGCCATCGTAGCCCGAGCGCATAATGTCCCCTTTTATATTGTCGGTCCAACTTCGACGATCGACCTCGATACCCCCGACGGGAATTCCATCCCAATCGAAGAACGCAACTCCGATGAAATCACCCAGGTCAACGAGGTATCGATTGCCCCACAGGGAGCTGCTGCCTATAACCCCGCCTTTGATGTGACCCCGGCTGAATATATCACTGCCATCATCACCGAACAGGGCATTGCCTACCCGCCTTTTAAAGAATCACTGCGGGAAATGGTAGAAAAAGCCAACCGGCGTCGTTAGCGGGTAATTAAGGGTAATAATCGGAAAAACTTAACGAAAAACCGACCCACTCAAGGCCGGTTTCGCCACTTGCTCCCCGGTGGATCAGCCTGGCGTCCCAGGCTTGGCGACCATAAAATATGGTTTGATCCGCCGGATCATCACATCCCCATTAACAGCAACATCAATTGCAACGATCAACTATACCTAGACATCGTTCTCCCCTTATCTAAGTTAGCTAAATTTTATCAGTTTAATCCTCGGTTTGTAATCCGTATATCTATGTATTTTATGACACATTTTACGACGTAGTTGTACACAATCATGTGAAACAATATTTTTCTACAGTCTAATACTTCCGCCTGGCTTTAAGCCCGGCATGCATCGTTTTGAGTTCGTTCATCTTGCCAGCTGCAGCCAGCGCTGCCTGCACCGGCCAGGTATCAGGGTTGGAGATGCGGTTGCCGGCTGCGACCAGCAGTGCTTTGAGTTTGGCGGGTTGTGTGCGCGAGAGCTGCTTCAGACTGTGAATGCCCCCAGCACGCAGTACCGCCTGAACTTTAGGGCCAATCCCTTCGATGATGGTGAGGTCCTCGGGGGATGGCAGTGTGCCGGTTGGCATGGATTCGGGCAGGATAATCGCTCTGGAGGGAGCATCCTGCGCTACCGATGGTGTGGCTGACATCGTCAAGTTTCGGCGGCTGCGCAGAACCAATGTTAACACGCCAGCCAGGAATCCAATGAGGGCGAAGAAGAGGGCGTACGGAAAACTACATTCGTCTCGATCCGTCATTTCGGCTGCTCCTTTCACTACATATTCATTATAAGGAGAAATCAGCCTTTTGGCATAGGGGGTTAACGAAAATTACAAACCTACAGTCGACCATGATAAGGTGAGGTGATTGTGAAGCACCGCGAAACCGCGGGTTGGCGTTTCATCGCAATCCAGCGATAGATAATGAATAAAGCATTGTGGACGAGGGGAATAGGCAGGAAGTTTGAGCTGCTTTATGGCTCTTTATCGGTGACGGGCAGGTCGGAGGTGAGCCGCAGGTCAGCTTCGTAGGCAGTGACACGGTCGCGGCCGGCCTGCTTGGATGTGTACAGGGCCTTGTCGGCATACTGCAGCAGCGCGTCCAGGGTGATATTGGCCATGCTGAAGGTGCTGGCCAGACCGATACTCAAACTGACCGGCGCGTCGATGCTGCCTACCTCCTCGCCCATCATCGCTACAGACGCTCGCAATCTTTCGGTCATGCGCCGGGCACCCTCCTGACCCGTCTCGGGCAGGAGCACCACAAACTCATCACCGCCGTAGCGGCCGAGAATGTCCGAGCGGCGCAGCACGGCTTGCATCCGGCTGGAAACAGCGCGCAGCACCTGATCTCCGGCTGCATGACCAAACGTGTCATTGATATGCTTGAAGTTGTCCACATCGATCATCACTACCGACAACGGCCGGTTATAGCGCTGGGCCTGATAGAAGGCGCGTTCGGCCAGTTCCAGGAAGTAGCGCCGGTTGGCCAGCCCGGTCAAGGTGTCGATGGTCGCCAGATGTTCCAGGGCGGCCTGAGCGCGTTTGCGCTCCTCCACCTCTTGCTGCAGTTCCACGTTGCGCAATTGGTAGATCTCGGAGTCTTTGCGGGCATTCTCGACCTGATGGATCGTCTCGATGGTTTTTAGGCGGCGGTCGGATTCTTCATCGAACAACAGCCGTTCGTTGAGGTAAAACTTTTCGAAATGGTCGAGGGCTTGTTCGAAATCCCCAAGCTGCTTATAAACGTCGGTCAAGGCAGCATGGCATTTGGCATGCTCGCGTTTGGCTTCCGCTTCGTCAGCGGCTTCCAGAGCACGCTGCAGATAGCCGAGCGCCATCTCGATCCGGCCTTCACGCAGGTGCAGGGTGCCAATGCGCCGTAAGGCGCGGGCAACCTCCTTGCGACGGCCGATCTTCTGTGAGACCTCGGCAGTGAGCTGGAGGAAGTTAAGTGCCTGGGTATAGTCCCCCATTTCCAGGTACAGGTCGCCAACCGAACTGAGCGCCTCAGCCTCACCGGCATGAAACGCCAATTCTTGATAAATTTCGACGCTGCGCAGGCCGTGCGTGCCCGCGGAACGGTTCTGCCCGGTCATGCGCAAGGCATTACACAGATTGACGTGGACTTCAGCTTCCAATGCCCGGTCGCTGGTGCGCTCAGCCAGGTCGAGCGCTTGCTCGAGGTGTGACAGCGCCTTGGGGGCATCATCCAGCAGCAGGTAAAGCCGGCCAACGTTGGAAAGTGTGGCAGCTTCGCCGGTGACATCTTTCAGCTGGCGGTAGATGGTAAGAGCGCGCAACAGGTGCTGCAGGGCTTCCGGGTAAGCGCCCATGACGAGATAACCGCTG
>JAJZTR010000213.1 GCA_021848775.1 Chloroflexota bacterium
GGCGGCATAGATCCCCGGGAAGCCGGTGTAATTCGGACCGGAGCGGAAAGCGCCTTCGTTGCCTTTGTAATCCCAGCCGTGACAGGAGACGCAGCGCCAGGTGTCCACACCACTCATGGTGGCGGTATCCTGCTGGTCCCAGATTGGATGGTTACCTGTAAGGGTTGGCGCCGGTGAAATGAGCTTCGTCCAATCATCATAAAGTTGAGCCCCCCGAATGATTTCTACATCCGGTGAAGCGTAGCCGTTGTTCACCAGCAGCCCGAGGATTAAAGCCAAAACCAGGATAAGGAGACTTCCAGCGATAATTCTTTTCATTGCGTATCTCCTTTACCATTGCGCATAATTATTTATCTAAACGGTATTCATACCCACCTTTGGTGACATTATACATTAAAGAGGTCTAAGATTCAGCCTATTTTCGGGTGATTTAAAAATAACCCGATAAAGAATGTCCTCAAACTTGACAATCCGGCACTTTTTGCGATAATGAAGGTAGTCACTGGTACTTTCCAAAGGCATTGCAACTTTATTTGTAGAAATTTGTGTCTGGCTCATTTGGGGCAACCGACTGATTTTCCATTTGTTATTTTCCGAAAAATAATTTGAAAGGAACAAGCTGATGGCGACGGTGAACAACTTGTTACTCCATAAAGGGAAGGATGTCTGGTCAGTCCAGGCAGACAGTACCGTGAGGGAGACCTTGCGGTTGATGGGGGAGAAGAACATTGGGGCCGTTCTCGTAATGGAAAACCAGAAGATCGTCGGGATTTTCTCCGAACGGGATTATGCCCGGCATGCTTCCCGCAAGGATTCCATGCTCCTCGAAGAGCCAATCCATACCCTGATGACCCATTCTGTTTATTATGTGAGCCCGACTCAAACGGTCGAAGAGGTGATGGCATTAATGACCTCTAAGAAAATTCGCCACCTGCCGGTCATGGAAAACGAGCGGTTAGTGGGGCTCATCAGCATTGGCGATGTGGTCAAACAGATCATGTCCGATAAAGAGACCACCATCCTGGGGCTCGAGAATTACATTCTCGGGCGGGACTACAGCGGATAAACACGGATCTGGCGAGGGATCGAGAAAGGATTTCCGATGGCTACGGTAAAAGACTTGCTCAAAGCAAAATTCACACAGGTCTGGTATGTCACCCCGACTTCAACCGTGTCTGATGCCCTGAAACTGTTGGCCGAACAGCAGATCGGTGCCGTATTGGTTGTGGAGGCCGGAAAAATTGTAGGTATTTTCTCCGAGCGCGACTTTGCCCGCAAAGCGCTCTTGCCGGAAGTCAATCTTGGCACGCCGGTAGGTGACTTGATGGTGCGCGGGGTGTATTACGTGACCCCCGACCAGTCGGTCGAATCCTGCATGGCCATGATGACTGCCAAGCGCTTCCGCCACCTGCCCGTGTTGGAGGATGGCAAACTGGTCGGCGTGATTTCCATCGGGGATGTGATCCGGCAGATCATGTCCGAAAAGGATTCCACTATCCAGAGCCTGGAAGATTACATCTGGGTGCACATGATATAATCCCGGGGGTAGGCATCCACTGAAAGCGGATCACTGCCCCATGAGTGAAACAAAACAACCCATACTGGTCGAAGTCACAGCACCGGTTTACGGTGGAGAATGCATTGGCCGCCTGCCTGATGGTCGGGCGGTCTTTGTTCCCTATGCCTTGCCCGGCGAACAAGCGCGGGTGGAACTGGTGGAAGAGAAGCGCGGTTTTGCCCGCGCCCGGTTGCTGGAGGTGGTGCAGCCTGCGGCAGAGAGGATTGCTCCGCGCTGTGCGCATTACGGCGTGTGCGGCGGCTGCCATTACCAGCATACCGACTATGCGACTCAATTAATCATAAAACGAACGGTGGTGCGCGACCAGCTTGAACGTATCGGCGGCGTCGCCAACCCTCCGGTAGAGGAAGTTGTGCCCTCCCCGGCAGCCTGGAACTACCGCAATACCGTCCAGTTTCATATTACCCCGGACGGAAAAATTGGCTACCAGGGTTGGGGAACGCACCGGGTGGTGCCAATCACCGAGTGCCACCTGCCTGAGGATGCGCTCAATCAAATCTGGCCGCAACTGGATCTGGAACCGCTGCCGGGGATCGAACGGATTGACCTGCGTCTGGGCGCTGAGGAAGAAGTGCTTCTGGCGCTGGAAAGCTCGGATATTACTGCTCCCGAGTTCAGCGTGGATTTCCCGCTGTCAGCGGTGCATTTAAGCCCGGCAGGAAAACTGGTTCTGGCTGGCGATGATTATTTGCTGATGCAAGTTAACGAGCGAGTCTTCAAAGTCTCGGCTGAGTCGTTTTTTCAAGTTAACACGGCCCAGGCCGAGGCCATGGTCAAGCATATGCTGGAAATTCTGCAGTTGGATGAGAATAAAACCGTACTCGACGTGTACTGCGGAGTGGGGCTGTTTTCGGCCTTCATCGCACCGCGGGTCAAGCGCTGTATCGGGGTTGAATTGTCGGAAACCGCCTGCGATGATTATGCTGTCAATTTGGATGAATTTGACAATGTTGAGCTGTATGTCGGGGCGGCGGAAGAAATATTGCCCGGGTTGACCGTCCACCCGGACATTGTGGTGGTCGATCCGCCGCGGGCCGGCATCGATCGGGTGGCGCTGGACGCGTTGATCCATTTGCAGCCGCAAACCATTGTCTATGTTTCATGCGACCCGGCTACCCTGGCGCGGGACGTCAAGCGGCTGGTGGCTGCCGGGTATCATTTGGAACAGGTCACCCCATTTGACCTCTTCCCGCAGACTTACCATGTTGAAACAATTACATTGCTGAAGAAGTGAACCGGGCGCCAGCCAACATTAAACAGGGTCCTTGTGATGGAAAATTTAAAAATTTTTAATTTGGGGATTGCATTCTTGCTCGAAATGGCCATGCTGGGTATCTACGGTTATTTTGGCTACCATCTACTGCCGGACGGTTCACCCCAACCGCTGCGATATGGGCTCGCTGTCCTGTTGCCGGTGCTTATGGCGATGTTCTGGGGTTTCTTTCTGGCACCCAGGGGCGGTCGCAGATTGCAGATGCCGTGGTTGCTGATTGTCAAATTAATCATCATGGCCATTGGCGTAGGCATGTTGTGGCAGCTTCAAAAAACTTCACCGGCGGTAATTGCAGCCATCATTATTGCAATTCATTATTCACTGGCTGTGATGTGGAAGCAAGTGTAAAGGATCCTTTGAAAACAAATTTTCATTTATAGCCTTACAAATTAATTTTCTGGCAAACCCTTTGTATCATTTGGATATCAACCTGGGGAGGTGACAAATGCTCGAACTACCAGAAGCCAAAGTAACATCTGGCCAATTGTCGGGTACCATCGTTGGCAAAACCATCCGAATGGTGGAAGCGAATAAATCGCCGCACAAGTTCGCCTTCTTCTCGGGGGATCCGGCCGCCTACCACGGTCTGCTGGTTGGCAGGCAGGTGACCGCTGCCGAACCCCTGGCCGGTCAGATTGAAATATCGGCGGGGAATATGCGTCTGGTACTCAGTGACGGTGTCAACCTGCGCTATTTTGCTGGGGGTGAAAATGGACCGGGTAAGCACCAACTGCGGATCGAGTTCGATGACGATTCATCCATCGTTTGTACCATTCAAATGTACGGCATGCTATGGGCGTTCAAAACTGGCGAAAATGACAATCCATATTATCGGGTAGCCAGAGAAAAACCAAGTCCATTATCGGATGGTTTTGACGCGGATTATTTCCGGGGGATTTTGGCCGGCGCCAAACCAACGTTGAGCATCAAGGCTCTGCTGGCCACTGAGCAGCGCATTCCCGGCTTGGGCAACGGCGTCTTGCAGGACATTTTATTCAATGCCCGTCTCCATCCAAGAACCAAACTCGAGGCATTGTCACAGGCTGAAAAAACCGGCCTTTTTGACAGTGTAAAACAGACATTGCAGGATATGACCATCAAAGGCGGGCGGGATACCGAGAAGGATTTGTTTGGAAACAACGGCGGGTATTCGACCATTTTATCCAATAAAACCCTGGACAAGCCATGTCCTCGATGCGGCGGGGGAATTATCCGGCAGGCTTACCTGGGAGGGAATGTGTATTTTTGCCCGGCATGCCAGCCTATTGCAAAGTAGAACGACGAGAAATAGGGGAACGACGAGGGCGTCGTTCCCGGGGTTGATA
>JAJZTR010000214.1 GCA_021848775.1 Chloroflexota bacterium
CCGGTCGCTGAGCAGCATATCACCGGTCAGCCGCGCCGTTTGGATCACCGCTCCTGCCAAATCGGCGGACAGGGAGATCACGCCCTCGTCCGTCCGGCTGGCAACCGTGATCTGGTATTGCGCCCGCGAACCGAGATTCCACGCGTCGGTACTGTACTTAACCGCCAGCAGGTCAGCGGCCAGCGCGTGCTCTTCCGGCGTCAAATCACCCGGTACCAGGCTGATTCCAAGCACATCCGCGGTGTGACCGGCGAAGCGCTCCATGACTTCTCTTGTTTCCAGCTCGCGCCCCACCTCGCGTGAAAGCGTTGTCACCCTTTTCTGGATCGAGCGGGCGGGTTTGCCCTCGAACTTGAGCGCCGGCGGCCTCAGGGCGTTTTCCATCGCATCGATGTCAATGTTGACCAGGAAAGTGCCGCTCTGGACAAACGCGCTGTACCAGGCGAGCTGGGCTGAACCGTAGATTTTACGCTCCCCCACCAGCACATCGTTCCGGCCGTGAAAGCGCGCTTCGACGCCATAGTCAGCGCAGGTGCGAATGGCCGGGTTGGAAAACAAGCGGTAGAGATCCTCATCACTTTGCGCGAACAGTTCCCGCGGGAAAAAAGCTGAAAAGCAGAAACTGCCCATTTCATGATAGACAGCCCCTCCGCCATTTGGCCGGCGCACAATCTGAATGTCATGCGCCTGGCAGTAAGCCACATCCACCTCCGACCAGGTGTTCTGAAAAACGCCAACGAACACGGCCGGCCGTACCCGCCGCATTCGCAGCGTCGGGGGCGTGTGACCCTCGTCTACCAGCCGCGCCAGAGCTTCTTCCACGGAAAAATGAAGATACGCATCCGTGATGCCGTCCTGCAGCAGCCGCCATTCAGTTAACATAATACTTGCACCGTTCTTTCTTGCAGGCATCATTGCGCGCAGCAAACTCGCAGTTGGGCTCGACGGGCAGGTCGATGTCGAGCTCGCGTTTCAGGAACCTTGAGGCTGTCTCCAACGCCAAATACACGCTTTGCTTGCAGCAGCGAGGACCACCCGCCTCGGCGATGGCTAAAAGCGTTTCAGCCGTAGCCTGCAGCGCCAGCGAACGTTCGCGGTCTTTTTGAAAGTTGGCTCCGGTGAGGATCGACACCAGCGCGCCAACGCTGGTTGCCGCGCCGCATTCACCGCGTGTACCGCACGCGCCCAGCGGGATTCCCTTGGTGCGTTCAATGGCTGAGGTCAGCCGCCCGGGTTTGAGCGGGACTTGTCCGCTGTTGTGCATCGCGGCCAGTACAACCGGCGCGACCATGATGTGATGCTGCGGGCTGTGCATGATCGACATCGGGTGCTTCATGATCAGGTTCGCGATCGCTGCCGGGTCGGTCTCGCGCGAGCCCTCACACACCCGTTCCACCACCTGCGGCCACTCGGCTAGCTGGCAATCCTCGCAGATGTGATGCCCGGCGGCGCACAGATACCGCGCCGCTGACTCATGGCCGCAAAAGGTGCACACGGCTGTCGTATCCACCCGCTCCAATCTACCACCACACACCGCACACAGATAAGCCATATTCCGTAACTCCCCTTTCTTTACAGCCGGATTATTGATCCTAGGTTAAAAGCTCGCGATCGCTAATCCAAAGAGGTACCCCGCCAGCGTGCTCATCACGGCTACCAGAGAAACATAGATGGCGGTTTTCTTTTTACCCATGATGCCATTCAACACCAGAATGGACTGCAGCGATAATTCCGGGTCAGCCAGCAGGTACGCCAGTAATGGACCGCGCGCCATGCCCAGGTCGAGAAACATTTTTGCCACCGGCACTTCCACCAGCGTGGGAAAGTACATAAATACGCCGAACAAGACCCCCACCATGTTCGCCCAGATCGTGTTTTGCCCGGCGATCGTGCGCACCCAGGTCTCGGGAATGATCACCCTGACGATTCCGGCGGCAAAAACACCTACGATCAGCAGCGGGAAGATCTGTTTGACGAACTTCCAGGTCTCCCAAATCCATCCGCTCAATTCATCTTTGGTGAAGTAGCGTTTGGCCACAATACCGATCGCGATCAGCAGCATAAATTCGCCAATCAGGCGCCCATTCAGGCCAATTGCCGTCGAACCCGGCTGTTCCTGCGGCGAAGCGATGAGGATAGTGAGTGCGACAAAGGCGATGGCGGCATAGGTCCAACCGGTGAAACCGTCCAGGATATTCTCGAAACCCTTCCAGGCGGTAATGCCGATCACGACCAGCATGACGATCAACAGGGCACCTTGAAAAGTCAGATTCAGGGTGGTCAAAAGGCTGCCCAGCCCGCCCGAGAGGTCTATGGGCAGGCTAATACTGGTCAAAACATTGGTGAACAGGCCGACTTGTAAGGTGCCGACGATCAAAATCGCGACCAGCAGCAGGAAGAGCCCCCACACCGCGTGTTTTACTCTGGCGGTCTGGTCGAATATACCGTTTGCCTCCATCTCAGCGGCACGAATATTTTCTTCTTTCCGGAAAATCCAGGCCATGATCAGGCCTATGACGATCCCAAAAAGGATCGACAGGATTAATCGCGCGAATGCGATATCGAAGCCGATGGCTGCGCCGGTATAGGTCAAGGCCAGAATGTTGATGGCAGGTCCGACAAAAAGGAAAGTGATCGCCGGACCCAGCCCCGCCCCGCGCTTCCAGATGCCGGCGAAAAGGGGCAGGATGGTGCAGGAGCACACCGCCAGGATAAATCCGCCGAAAGCCGAGGCCGGGTAGCTGATCCATTTGGAAGCCCTGGGACCCAGGAAGCGGGTGATGGCTTCTTTTGGAATCATGGTACTCATGAACCCGGCGATGATGAAAGCCGGAACCAGGCACAGCAAGACATGGGCTGCCAGGTAATCCAACAGGCCGGTCCAGCCGGACCAGAGCAACGTACCGATGGTGTTGAGGACTGAATCCATTAAACCTTCTCGTTAAACCCGAATAATATTCATTAAGTTGAATGTTATTTAAGCGATATTAAAGGCAGCCTTCAGCTGCCTGGTTTCTTCTTTACGATGCTTTAAGCCATTGACCAATTTCGGCTGCGCTGGGGATTCTGCCGGCGGACACCAGTTTATTGTTCACGACCAGACCGGGCGTGGACAATATCGGCCATTTCATAATTTCGGTTAGTTCGGTGACCTTTTCAAATTCGGCTTCCAAACCCAGGTCGCTGACAGTTTTGCGGGCGATTTGTTCCAACCTTTTGCAGTTGGCACAGCCGCTGCCCAAAATTTTGATATTTAACACGTTTCCCTCCGGTTATTCGTTTGAATGATGATAATGTCTACGCAGCCTGCGCTTTGGCAGCGCGTTCACGGGTCTCGCTGCACCGCGGGCACGGACAGCGCTCCCCCACCCCGCGGGCATGTTCTTTTATTTGGTCCGCGCCGGTAGCGCTTGCCAGGGCATCCAGCAGCGGGATCAAGCGCGGGTCAGCCAGCCGGTAGTAGATATTCCACCCGTCACGGCGGTCGGCCACCATGCCGGCCTCGCGCAGTACCGCCAGCTGCTGCGAAAGGTACGCCTGGCGCAACCCGAGAATCGCTTCCATATGGCACACGCATTCCTCATCGACGCGCAGGATCTGCAGCACCGCCAGGCGCGTGGGGTGCGCCAACAGGCGCAGCAGCCGTACTTCCTCGTCGTGAATGCCGGTTAATTCGGTTTGCTTAATCATATTCATCCCAATGAATATGATATCCCGCGGCGGTCCGCCCGGATAGGATGATTCGTCACCCCTGGCGGGTGATGGATGTCCTGATTAATAATCCTCACAGGCGCTTTAGGTTGGGTTGATTTTCCGTAGGGGCAACCTTTGCGAACTTTGCACGCCCGAAGTAGGGGCACGGATCGTGTTTACGCGGGTAGATCATTCCGGGCAGGGGCAAGCCCTGCCCCTACGGGTGACACTTGAAAATATTGCCGGTTATCGGATTGAGGGGCGTTATTCGGTCATTGCGAGCCGCGCAGCGGCGTGGCAATCTGCGCTGATCGGTCGGTTGTGTGTTCCACGGAAGGGCGTTTCCCACCCAGCACGGATCGCCACGGTCGCCCCTCGCCGGGGCTCCCTCGCGATGACAACCCGCCCCAACACCCTTCCCCCGTCCCCCGCCTCCTTAACGCAAACGGCTGGCAGGGATCCCT
>JAJZTR010000215.1 GCA_021848775.1 Chloroflexota bacterium
GCGGTCATTTAACCCATGGCTCATCCGTTAACCGCTCAGGAAAACTGTTCAACGTTGTTCACTATACCGTCAATCCGGAAACTGAACAAATCGATTACGACCAGGTCGAAGCCCTGGCCCTCGAGCACAAACCAAAGATTATCATCGCTGGCTACTCATCCTATCCATTTGTTCCAGATTGGGCCAGATTCCGCTCGATCGCTGATAAGGTCGGTGCCATATTCCTGGCAGATGCCTCGCATATTGCCGGTTTGATCGCAGGCAGGGCCATCCCGAGTCCGGTTGGGGTTGCTCACGTCGTCACCTTTACCACCCATAAGACGTTACTTGGTCCGCGTGGTGCTGTTGTTTTGACGACTGACCCGGCCCTGGGTCGAAAACTAGACCGGGCTGTATTCCCCGGCGAACAAGGGGGCCCGCACATGCACGCGATAGCGGCTCTGGCAACCACGCTGAAATTAGCCAAAACCGATTCGTTCCGAAAGCTCCAGCACCAGATCGTTAAAAACTGCGCCGCACTCACCAACCGTTTGGCCGAACGTGGTCTGCGGATTTCTTACGGCGGCACCAACACGCATCTTGGCAATGTGGATTGCAAATCCATTGTCGGCCCTGACGGCACTCCCCTCTCGGGTGATATGGCTGCGCGTATTTTGGATATTGCCGGGATCGTGGTTAACCGCAACACAATCCCCGGTGACAAAACTGCAATGGCTGCCAGCGGCATCCGGTATGGCACACCCTGGATTACCCAACGCGGGTTGGGTGAAAAAGAAATGGTAGAGCTTGGCGACATTATCGCAGACGTGCTGCACGCCATCACCCCCTATTCATTGGAAACTCGCAAAGGAGAATCGATTCGGGCAAAAGTCGATTTTGCGGTGTTGGAAGATGCGAAAATCCGCGTTCGCAAGCTGGCTGAATCAGCCGGTTACGATGGCGATGCAACCCGGCACTCTGGCTACCCGCACTATTTCTTTATCGATGAAAAACCAGCCACCAAAGGGGACTGGGCAGCCTACGACCTTACAGGGCATGGCATTCGCACGTTCGTAAATTATGCATTCGCCAGCGATGTTGAATTGTTAAAGGCGGGAGAGCACCAAAAAACCTTACTGCATACACCGAAGGAAACCATCGAAGGTGTAATCACCTGTGTCGATCCGCAAAGGTTCCGGTTCGCTGTACCTGCTGGAAAAGCAGCCTTGGCTGCCACATGGCTGCGCGAGATGTCGGATGGATATGTTTATTTCGATCAGGATCTGTTGCGGCGTGCTCCTGGGCCGATTTATGTCGTCGAATCACCCGACGCTCCAGGAGTAAAAGTTGACGGCTCGGTTAAACCAACGCAAAAGCCCTTCGTTATTGGTGCAAAAGCCACAGAAGCTCCAGCACTTCCAAAATTTGTCTGGGAAGAAAAAGAATCCGATCATCTGCGCCGTACACCGCTTTATGAAACCCACAAGAAGCTTGGGGCTAAAATCATCCCCTTTGCGGGCTGGGAAATGCCGGTATGGTATACCTCGGTGGTTGAAGAGCATCTCGCCACACGCCAGGCAGCAGGTCTATTTGATGTTGCACACATGGGTGTCTACCAGGCTGAAGGACCTGACGCCGTCGTATTCCTCGATAGTGTGTGCGGAAACGATATAAGCGCTCTTGAGGTTGGGGAATCCTGTTACACACACTTCCTCACCCCGGATGCTGATGTTGTCGACGATTTGCTGGTCTACCGCCGCGGAGTTGAAAAATACCTGGTGGTTGTAAACGCCTCAAACGACGATAAAGACTGGGCATGGTTAACCGCCGTCCGAGAAGGTAAAGTTTGCGTCGATAACGATCATCCTGCCGCCCGGGGTTTCGGACGCAATGTGGTTTTCCGAAACTTGCGGGATCCCAAAGCTGGTGCAGATATGCGTGTCGATATCGCACTGCAGGGACCCAAATCACGTGAAATCCTGCTGGCTTTGGGAGTTGACGCTGCGGATCGTCGAAAGATCATGGCATTGAAACGCACCGAACTTTGCGAGGCTGTGGTGGGTGGAATCGAGCTGGTTGTCTCCCGCACCGGATATACCGGCGAGAAGATGGCCTTCGAGTTATTTGTCCACCCTGACAAAACCGTGGAATTATGGGACGGTTTAATGAAAGCTGGCGGGCCTTTGGGTTTGAAACCCTGCGGGCTTGGGGCACGCGACTCGCTGCGCACTGAAGCCGGGTTGCCCCTCTATGGTCACGAAATGGGTGGGGATCTTAATCTAGGGGTCGCGGAGGCCAATTTCGGCAGCTTTGTCAAAACATACAAACCCTGGTTTATAGGAAGGTCAGCCTACCTGGCTCGTGAAGCCGCCCGAAATACAGTTGTAGTCCGCTTCCGCTTCACGGAAAAGGGAGTTCGCATGGCGCATCATAACGACCCGATTATCGATAAAAAAGGTAAGACAGTCGGTGTCGTCACCAGTTGCGCAATCGATTCTGAAGGGTTTTTGACCGGGCAGGCTTCAGTAGATGTTAAATTGGCCGAAGAAGGAACCCCAATATTCATCTATCAGGGGGCGCCAACTTCAATTGGTAAAACTCCGGCCGAGCTGACAGTAGGAGATCGAATTACGCTGCCGACAGCAGCAGTCATTGTTAGCCGTTTCCCGAAATAACGGTTAAAATCAGGTGTGCTGGTAAATCCAGCACACCTCTTTTTTGAACAAAACTCTTTTGATAAATTAATGTCCTAAAAATATTTGTTTAGAATGGAGAAGGATAATAAGAAACACGTGATTTAAGATTTTCGTTGCACAACCCTGATTAAACCTGTTGGAAACAGAATTTGAAAAGGAGATGAAAAAATATGCAGACCCCATGGGATCATCGATATGCTCAGCGCACCCAACGGATGAAAGCATCGGCGATTCGAGAGTTACTGAAGTTGGTGGAGAATCCTGAAATCATTTCTTTCGCTGGCGGCCTTCCCGCCCCCGATGTATTCCCCGTAGAGCAAATTCGTGAAGCCTGCAACCGTGTACTGACCGATCATTCGGCAGCTGCGCTGCAATACGGATCCACAGAAGGGTATCTCCCTTTGCGGGAGATGATCGCCCGGCACACAAGTCGATCAGGGGTTGAGATTAAACCAGAAAACATCCTCATCACCTCCGGGTCTCAACAGGGACTAGACCTGATCGGAAAAGTCTTCATCAATCACGGTGATCGAATTTTATTAGAGTCACCCACGTACCTTGGCGCCTTACAGGCTTGGAACCAGTATGGTGCAGAGTATGTGACCGTCAGTACCGATGACGACGGTATGGTGACAGAAGAAATCGAACAAGCTCTGCGGACAGGGCCAAAATTTATTTATGTTTTACCTAACTTCCAAAACCCGATGGGTGTCAGCATGTCACTGGATCGCCGGGTCAAGCTGGTAGAAATGGCTGACCGTTACGGTGTCCCAATTATAGAAGATGACCCATACGGGCAGCTAAGATTTGAGGGTGAGCATATCCCTGGTGTCAATGCTTTGGACGCGAAATTACATGTCCAGAATGGAAAATACACCGGGAATGTAATTTATATGAGCACATTCTCGAAGATACTGTCACCAGGTTTACGCCTGGCCTGGATCGTCGCTCCAGACGAAGTGATTTCTAAAATAGTCATGGCCAAACAAGGTACCGACCTGCACACAGCCACTTTTAATCAATACGTTGCTTATGAAGTGGGGCATGGAGGTTTCCTTGACCAGCACATCCAACATATTTGCGAAGTCTATAAGGAACGACGTGACGCAATGCTGGACGCACTGGAAGAGCACATGCCTGACGGCGTCACCTGGACACGTCCCAAAGGTGGCCTGTTTTTGTGGGTGCGCGTCCCTGATGTCTGCGACACCACAGAAATGTTCCCGGCGGCGGTGCGGAATAAAGTTGCCTATGTACCAGGAGAAAGTTTCCATCCTTTGGGTGGGGTTACCAATACGATGCGATTGAATTTTTCCTACTGCAATCCAGAGAAAATTAATGACGGCATATCCCGTCTTGGCAAAATGCTCAAAGAGGAACTGTATTCCGCGTAAGATTCCACTGTAAGGCAAACCATTAATTTGAAACAAGGAGAT
>JAJZTR010000031.1 GCA_021848775.1 Chloroflexota bacterium
TGGCGTGCCCTTTCCGATCCTCGGTGCGCTCATACTCTTCTGCCTGCAAATATTTCGATCTTTTTACTTGCATGGCATTATTGATCAACACGCGCATCAATTCTGGAACTGCTTCCAATCCTTTTTCTGCCAGATCATTTGCAAAGGTATAATTTTTTGGCGAGTCATTTAGTTCTCCTTCCTTGTCCTCACAAACTCGAAGGATACTTCTGACTCACCACTTTGTTAAGGTTCAGCAATTTACAGAAAGAATGTCACACCAACTGGCTGAAACTCTGGCTGATACCTTTTGAAACTACAAATAATATCCCCGGGTATGGATTCAAAGTTTCCACAATTCTACTTAACGTTTATTTTTATTCGCAGGAATATAGACCAAAAGATGTTAAAAAAATAAATATCGTTTTCACCCCTCAAGAGCAGGAGGCAGCCAATTGCACCACTTGCCCAGGTGCTGCTCAAGGATTTGGCCTACATCGCGCTTCATTCCTCGCTTGAATACCGGCGTGGATCCGTGTACATTTTAAAGCCAGCCTGCAAGCCTATCACCCACAACCCGCAGGTCTTTCGCCAAATGCCATGCCAAGCTGAGCCATTGCTGAAAACCTATTCTATATAATCTCCATAACCAGCATAAGTTCAGGCTTGACTTTGATTGGACAAATTACGCTGTATAATATTATTTTTGGATATATTTGATCGTTATTGTAATGTAATTATAGGGTTTTCTTATTTAAAGGAGTCGAAATGAACCAATCTCAACCGCAAGGTTTTCTCGCCACCCCGCCTGCTGGTACCGGACCAGGCGTATTGGTATTGCACGCCTGGTGGGGCTTGAATGACAATTTAAAAGCCTTCTGCACAAGACTGGCCGAATCCGGGTTTACCGCATTCGCCCCGGATCTCTACCACGGCAAGGTGGCAAACACCATCCCGGAGGCGGAAGCTTTTGGCAGTGAACTCGACACCAATTACATCCAGGCACAGGCTGAAATCGTGGAGGCAGCCAGGTTTCTCAACGAACGAGGCGGCCATGCTGGCAGCCTTGCTGTCGTAGCCTTCTCGCTGGGGGTTTACTACGCCCTTGACCTGGCTGCAGCCGAACCCGACCTTATCCATTCTGTCGTCATCTTTTACGGAACGGGAGATGGTGACTACAGCACATCAAAAGCAACTTATCTCGGTCATTTTGCCGAAAATGATGAGTTCGAACCGCTATCCAGCGTCGATGCCCTGGAGAAAACACTAAGACGTGCCGGCCGTCCTGTGACATTCTATCGCTACAGCAGCACCGGGCACTGGTTCTGGGAACCTAGCCGACCAGATGCTTATAATAAGGCGGCAGCCGACCTGGCCTGGGAACGAACCCTGGCATTTCTGATGCGTAAGTCAGGGTAATATTCCTCCCGATACGGATATTGGAGCCGTGTTCAGGAAATACACATCCAAGCCGCTCCAGAAGTACTATCCTATGGTTGGTTGCTGAAAAGATATAGTAAACAGACCCAACCCGTTAACCTAGTCAATTAGCCAACAGGATTAAGGAGATTCATCAAATGGAACACCGCGCTGAAACGATCTTCATCGAGTTCATCCGCTACAACAACTGGGCGAATGCGCAGGTCATCGCGGCTTGCATTAAGCTGCCCGCGGAACAATTGAGAGCAACCGTACCCGGCACTTATGGTCCGATTCACGAAACCCTCGGGCACATAATCCATGCCGAAGCATCCTATGTAGGCCGGTTAACCGGCAATAGACCCAAACCACCTTTTATGTGGGAGGATGGTCCAAGCGTGGTTGAATTGGCCGCCTTTGCCAGCCAGGTAGCTGCCGCGCTTCTTGATGCTGCCAGCCGCGTCTCACCCGCCCACATTGTCCATGAGGAGGAGGACGGCAAATTTATCGATTACGAAGCCCGCGCACTTTTTATCCAGATCATCAATCATGGTATCGAGCACCGAACGAACATCACCACAATCCTCAGCAGCCTTGGGTACACCCCTCTCGAGGTGGACGGTTGGGGATACCTTTCGGCTTTCCCCGATAAATTTATGCTGAAGGAAGGCACATTGTAGACAATGGGCCGAGACTGAATGAGATTGAATATCAATCGATTTCGGATTTATCCCTGTGGGCAATCCACAGTAAGGCACTTATGTTAACGATCAATATCGAAACTGCCCGCCGCTTCATCCTCGGCAAGCAAGGACTTTGGCCTGGGCGGCGCTGGCGCGGAATCCAGGGCACAGAGCAGGCTATGCGCGCGATGGAGTACTTGCAGCTCGATCCGCTGCAAATCATCGCGCGAAGTCAGGATATCAAGCTGCACAGCCGCATTATTGATTACACGCCTGGTTTATGGGAAGATTTGGCCTACAAACAGCGCAAATTCTTCGACTGGGGCGGCTGGCTGGCCGTCCGGCCAATAGACGAACTGCCATACTGGCGAGTGGTCATGCGCCGTGAGCGCGAGGAAAGCTTGCGTTTAATCAGCCTGGCTTCCGAACATGCCGATGCCATTAGCGAAATGCGGGTTATCTTGCGTGAGCGCGGAACAGTGAGCAACCGCGACTTCGAAATGGCGAAGCGGACCCGCACGCAAAGTTATCGCGGCCGTAAGGACAGCGCACTGGCTTTATATTATTTATGGCGCATCGGTGAAGTCATGATGCACCATCGCGAGAATTTCGAGCGTGTATATGCACTCACTGAAACAGTCGCGCCAGCCCATCTGCTTGAGGAAAGCGACGAAGCTGAGGCAGATCACTTCTTGATCCATAAAGAAATCAGCTTCTCAGGCCTTTCACGATTAAACCGCACAGCCGACTCATATTTTCGCGGAGTGCCGTTTGGACCATCAGCGAAGCAAGTCTTCATGAAAATGTTGGCTGATGGCGAAGTCATCGAGGTGGAAGTTGAAGGCTGGAAGGCAGTCCATTATGCACTCGCCAGTGATTCAAAGCTGCTGGACGATTTGAACGCAGGACGCACGCCAGAGGGGTGGAGCCCATTGGAGACGACCACAACTGAAGAGGTCGTCTTCCTCTCACCACTCGATCCCGTTAGTGCGCGTGGGCGGGCTAAAGTTTTGTTTGGATTCGATTACGTGTGGGAAGTTTACAAGCCTGAGCACCAGCGCAAGTTTGGCTACTACACAGTGCCGGTAATGTGGGGTGACGAGCTAGTCGCCCGATTCGACAGCAAGCTCGACCGTACAACCAATACCTTCATCATCCTGGGCTTTTGGTTAGAGGAGCCAGCACTTGGTAATAACGAAGCATTTGCCGAAGCATTGGCCCGCGGGTTTTCTCGCTTCGTCACTTTTCTTGGCGCGGGCAAGCTGGATGCAAAAGCGATTAACGAACCGCTTTTGCGCCGCCGGGTTGGCGCTTCTAGACAACCTTGAATTCCCTCCCCTCCCAGATGGAGAGGAGACAATAAAAGAAAAATGAATTTATATGGAAATAAACAAAAAGCCTGATCTTAAACCGAAATTAGCTAAGGCTAGAAGGGATATCTCAGATCCTGAAGAACCACAAACAAGGAGCGTGCGATCCAGACCAACTCTACTAAAATAATAACCCGTGGGTCGGGTTATTGTTCACTTTACGAATTCGATCCTTTAGACCGCGCGGTCAGGCGGAGGGCTGGATCGATCCCTCTTCAGGTTGGACGGCTTTTTCTAGAATATCCAGGAACTCATCCAGGGGCACATGGTGAATTCGCGCTGCCCATTCGACTGTCAGCGCCCGGGTGGCAAAGGTGCGCAATGAATACTTGCCCACCCTTTTTACACCGAAAATCTCCATCACATCGGCAATATCGCCGTATTCTTTCAGAATGTCGTAGACTCGGGTGTCTTTTGTAATTTCCAAACTCATTAAACCTTTTCCTCTCATAACCGGATCTGTTATCCGTCAATTATTAAGACTAATTATACCTCTTTTATTTTTTTTTATTCTCCACCCAGCAAACCGCTCACACAAAACCCGGTATCTGGTTATATATGCGTGTGCTTGCCTTGAACGCCGACCAGGCACTCCAGACCGCCCGCAAGTTAGCCGACCTGCCGGTTCAGGTTCTTAGCCCTGGTCATGGTGAACCCATTGTCGGGAACAGATCAAATATTGAGGTCCAAATTTCTCAATTAGGGGAATAGTCCTGCCCAAAGGTAGCTTCGAGGGGATCCGTACAAGTGGTTGGATAGGGATATATATCCAAAACCAGATAGGGTTTTATAAATGAACCCAGCCGTTGGATACGTCCGCAGCGGCTGGGTTTGCGTCACTTCCTTAATCGGTTTCAAACGAAAAGCGTTATTTACTCAATTGTCCCCTTATAGCACCCGCGGAATACGCAGGGTTGTGCACATTGACATAGAAATTTTCGGGGAACTGGCGGATTTCCATGATGAGGGCAGCGTCAACCGCTGCACACCCGCTTGACATGCCGCTGGTCGGCGGGCTTAAGGGAACCACAATCGGACCAGGTGAACCGGCAGGTGCCCGGTGAATGTGCGCAGCGGCAGCTGGATCGATGTTCTGTGCTGTTAATTCCCAGCATACCATCTCCAGGCCTTGGTTGAGCGTGAAAAAGGCTGTGCCGCTGCCATCCGGATCACCCGGACCCGGAGCTTCTTCAGCGCCAGACAGGACAACAAAAATTGGCCTGCCGCCCGGATCGCCGGCTTCGATAACTGCCGCTGCAACCGGGAGTGCCTGCACAGCGCCAGCGATAACCACAACTGCCAAAATAGATACGATCCGTAACCAGATAAAACCTTTCATTTCATACCTCCTTTTAGTGGAAACCAGTAAATTTCACCTGTTCATAGGTACGCTCAAATAATATTTTTGGATCTATCGGGTCGCGAATATATCGAAAAACCTTGAATTAACCGTTGTTTGAAGCCATTATTGGGCAGCGAACCTCGGCAGCACGGTTTTTGCAAGCTCCTCCAACCCTGCCAGATCGTCCAAATCCAGCCACTGCAGCATCACACCCTCGACGCCAGCCTCAGCTAGAGCCTGTAATTGGGCTATCACTTCGACGGGGGTTCCCACGATCAAGCCGCGCTGTTTCAATTCAACGCTGGTGGTTTTTCCACCTGCGACTGCGGATAACCGCAGATTAAAAGCGGATTGATCTTTGCCGAAAACCAGCCCGGTCATCACTGTCCGGCGAATGGAAGATGGCTCCCGATGAACTCTGCGCATCAGCCCATCCAGGTGAGCACTCAAGTCCTTGAATTGTTCGGGGGTCAGAAAGATTCCGTTCCATTCCGAGGCATATCTGGCAGCCAGGGGCATGGTGCGCCGTTTCCCAGATCCCCCGATCAGCAACGGTGGACCGCCCGCACGCTGCGGTCGCGGCAACAGAATAGCATCCTGTAATTGATAATAATCCCCGTCAAAGGAGACTGGGTCTTTCTGCTGCAACAGCAACCTGATGATCTTTATCCCTTCCTCGAAACGGTCGAAGCGGTTTTTGAGCGGGAGTAAATCAAACCCAAAATTTGCGTGTTCGCGCGCTTGCCAGCCGGCACCGATCCCCAGGGTCAAACGACCTCCCGACAAATCATCGACAGCCGCAGCCATACGGGCTGTAAGGACCGGATGCCGGAAGGAAACGGGTGTAACCAACGGTCCAAAATGGATTCTCCGGGTGTTGCCCGCCAGCCATGTGAGCGACGTCCACAATTCCAGCGAGTCGAGGTCGGGGGGGTTGCTGTTGGTGAAGTGATCCGATCTGTATAGACCATAAAACCCAAGGTCTTCCACCAATTTCACGATTCGCTGCCAGCGCTGCCAGTTCAATCCATTTTGCCCTTCGATCATGATCGAGATATCCATTTTTTAACTCCTTTTTCACGCGAAAGGATTTCCCTTATTTCCATAAGCTCATCCTCAATCATAAACGGTTAACCCAATATTACCGTATTGAACCTCGCGGGTGGTTTTTTAGGGTAAGAAATTCATCTTCAGAAACAAATCCCAATCCGCGATTTAGTACACGGGCAGGAATTTTAATATGGCCGTTCTTAGTCGCCCTAATTAACCTGCAATTCAAACTCTCCCACCAATGATCCAAATGAAGATAAAATAATTGCCATTCCTTAATCTCGCAGGGTATATGCAACCCGAAAACGAAAAACCACAAAATTTTTCTATTTTTATCATTATCTGGGTTGGACAGATATTATCCATTTTCGGCAGCGCTGTCGCTGAATTTGGGATCACCTTATGGGCATACGAAACCACCGGCAAGGCTACCCCGCTGGCGCTGATCGGTGTCTTCTATATGGTCCCGATGCTGGCGCTCAGCCCGTTTGTCGGGGTCATGGTCGATCGGTACAATCGCAAATTAATGATGATGCTGAGCGATTTTTCAGCCGCGCTGATCTCCCTATTGGTGCTAATCTTATTGCTGAACGGCAGTCTGCAAATCTGGCATCTATATGTTACCGCGGTGATCGCCGGCGTCTTCCAGGGTTTTCACTGGCCGGCTTATTCCGCCGCGATCAGCACCATGCTGCCCAAGAAACATTACGCCCGTGCAAATGCCATGCTGGAAATGGCTGGCCCGGCTTCAGGCGTCTTTGCCCCCATGGTGGCAGGCGCCCTCATAGGACCGGTCGGTCTTAAAGGTTTGTTGATTATCGATCTGGCTGCTGCAACTTTTGCCATCCTGACCCTGGTCTTTGTAAAGATACCGCAGCCAAAAATCAGCCTCGAAGGTATATCCGCCCGCGGCAATATTTTCAAGGAAGCCATGTTTGGACTGCGCTATATCCTGCAGCGTCCGAGTCTTCTCCAGCTGCAAGTGCTTTTCCTGCTATGCAACTTTTTTTATAGCATCCCAATGGCTGTCCGCGCTCCAATGATCCTGGCCAGGACAAACAACAACCAGATCATCTTTGGCAGCGTCCAGTCTGCAGCAGCCATCGGTGGTCTCGTTGGAGGTCTGCTCATGGGAGTCTGGGGCGGTCCGAAGCGTAGAATCCATGGTGTTCTGGCGGGTTGGGCAGCTTCGTGTCTGGTAGGGGTGGTAATTTTCGGAATTGGACAAACGACCCTCATTTGGATCATATCCAGTGTTGTCGGTACAATTTTCGCTCCTGTCATTAACGGGTCAAACCAGGCCATCTGGCAGAGCAAGGTACCGCCCGATCTTCAGGGTCGGGTGTTCGCCATGCGCCGCTTAATTGCCTGGTTCGTGCTGCCGCTTTCGAATGCGCTGGCTGGACCGCTGGCAGATCAGGTATTCGAACCTGCCATGCAGTCAGAAGGTACCCTCAGCAAGGTGTTTGGCAGCCTGGTGGGTACTGGTCCAGGGGCTGGTATGGGATTAATGTTTGTGCTCGGGGGTGGGATTGCTGCTGTTATCGCCATCCTTGCCTATACCATCCCATCCCTGCGGGAAGTGGAACAACGCCTGCCCGACCACGATGAAATTCAAATGCAGCCGGCAACTGGTTAGATAATTTCCAGCAGGTCTGCCAGAGATTCCAAAATGAATTCCGGCCTTATCGCCGAAATCGCCGCCTCCTCGCGGCTGGTTGCTCCCGTCAACACCAGAGCGGTATGCATGCGCGCCTCCACCCCCATTAGCATGTCCGTCTCGAGACGGTCGCCGACCATGATGCATCGCTCCGGAGGCAATTGAAGGTATTCGTTGGCTACCTTAAGCATCAACGGCGAGGGTTTCCCTGCCACCAAGTCAAGTGTACGCCCGGTGCTATGTTCGAGGGCTTTAATGGTCGCACCTGCATCGGGAACCGCCCCACCGGGTACTGGGCAGGCCTTATCAGCGTTTGTGGCATAAAAGTGCGCCCCCCGCATTAAAGCCTGATAGGCGGTGTTCAGTTTACGGTAGTCGAGGGTACGGTCAAAAGCCACCACTACTGCATCGATGCCCGCAGGGTCAATCACTTCCTTGGGGTCCTGGTCGAAATAATCACTCACCACGGTCAAACCGTGGCTGCGCAGTTCATCGCGGTTTTTTTCCTCACCGATGACGTACAGCCGCAGAGCCGGAGCGGTCCGTTTGAGATAAAGCCCCATCACATGGGTCGAAGTAATCACCTCTTCTTTGGCAGCGGGTATCCCCATCCGTGTTAGTTTGACCGCATACGCTTCCCGGTCTTCTAACGGCTTATTGCTTACAAACAGCAAGCGCTTCCCACGCCGGCGCAGCGCCTGGCAGGTTTCGACCGCGCCGGGGAGCGCAGCTTCGCCCAGATAAATGGTCCCATCCAGATCAAGAATAACGCCTTCGATTTCTACTTGTTTCATTGCTGTGCTTCCGATTTTTGGGAATTTTACCTGTTCTGTATTTATTATCCGTAATCCGATTATAGATTGGCGCGCAGGCAGCCGTCAATCCGCTCCTTCCATGAGATTGAAAACCAGCATCCGTTAACCGGTTCTGGCGAATTCCGCTTGGATCGGCTTTTTTACCAGCTGAACCAGGGAAACGCCATGGACCGCTCCAACGATTGCTCCCGTCACGAGCAGCACTCCAACCATAAGGAGGATTTGCGGGGCAGGATCTGTGATCTTTTGTGCCATGTCGATCCCCCAAAATATCAACGGCATCCCCAACATCCAGCCCAGCATATTTGCCGGGAGCCAGACCCTGGATCCATTGACATGCTTGCGTAAAACCCGCCACTGGTAATAGGAAAGAATCAGCCCACCCACCAATCCCATCCCTGCTGCCAGCAGAAAAATGACCCACTGCTCAGATTCCACCGCTGTGGATTGTGTCGATTGATCTTGCAGGCTCATAATGGTGGAAGGTAAATAACCCAGACAATAAGCAATTAGAGCACCAATCAGGGTTGCCACCCACCAGGCCTTGAAAGTGATTTTCGGCAGCCATGGATTCAGGACACGCCATTGTGCCCAACCCACCACAGTTGCCTCTAAAATACCAGTGATAATGGCCAGCCCATACCCCGCCAAAATTCCCAAGACACCAGAGATGCCGTTGATTACCGACAGTCCCAGTCCAAGGACAGCAATTGTTGTTCCCAACCCTATCATCTCTCCCAGGGTATTGGCTGCGACCCACTTTAGCCACAATCCAAATGAACGTCCCGGAAACAATTCACCATCTCCTGAGGAATCCGTAAAAATCTCAACCTCTATTGACAATCAAGCATGACTATATACGAGATTAACCTTTTCTTGTTGTTCCCAAGACACCGATAAGTCTATGAATTAAACTAAATAGCCCAGCTTAGGCTGGGCTATTTCCAAATTTTTCCTATTTCAACTAACCGGCTCGGCGATCATATTTTCCAGGAGGATCTCGAGCGCCATCGTATGGCTGCACACACCGCGGGTATTAAAGAAGGAGCAATCACAAGACCATTTCCCATGGTCGTATCCGACAATATGCGGATTGTTCTCGCCATCCAAAGAGACTGTGAAGCTGTGAAAGTGCACCCTTTCGCGTTCTTGCGCATACCGTCTGGCTTTCTCTCTCTTACCGATCATCCCGTAATCCATGACACTTTCTCCTTTCACGCAAAAAGTAGAAAAAAAGGCACGCGGATATATTGCGTGCCCACGATCAGAGCATAGCTCTCGGATATGTTACCAATTCTCGCATAGCGTATTTTCCCTGGAAATCCTTCTTAATAATAATAGCCCGACTCCCCGTGAAAGTCAACTTACTCTTATGAAACATTTATCTTTTCAAGCACCAATGCATCTTCACCATCCACATAATATTTTTTCCAAACATCAACCTGATGATACCCTTCATTTTCGTACAATTGGATAGCCGGCCAGTTTGATCGCCGGACGCTCAACTTTATGGTCTTGATCGGGAGCCTGTTTTCGCAAGCGTGCAAAAGCGCTCGAGCGATTCCCTGCCGGCGATATTCAGGTCGAACACCAAGGGTCACAATCCAGGCTAAATTTTGTCCCCGCCGTAAATCACCGGCGATGATCCCTGCCAGGCGTCCGTCTACGACCGCCTTCAAACGGACGATACCTGGAAACATCAGCATAGCCAATAAATCTACCAGAGGCCAGGCATCCACCTCGAAACATTCATTTTCTAACCTGCGTAAATCCCCCAAATCACGCAGGTGAGCGTCCACGATTTCGAATTCAGCCGACAATGTATTCCCCGACGGTTGAAGTGGTTATTCTCGCCGCCTGTTCAAAAAAACAGGCGGCGAGTGGTAGCGATCAAGGTTACGAGTTACTTTTCCCTTTGTTTTAGAAAATCGTTGATGAGGCTGGTGAATTCCATCGGGAAGATATACTTGGTGGATGCGCCTTGACCCATATTCTTCAAAGTTTCGAAGTACTGTAAAGTCATGGTCTTGGAGTCAACGGTTTGGGCAACCCCAAATATTTTTTCCAGGGCAAGTGCATAACCTTCAGCGCGCAGGAGTTGTGCTTCGCGTTCACCTTCGGCTGCCAAAATCGCGGAACGTTTCATACCTTCAGCCTTGAGGATCGCAGCCTGGCGGTCGCCTTCAGCCACATTGACCGCTGCTTCGCGCGTACCGGTTGACTCCGTAACAACGGCGCGGCGCGTTCGTTCGGCTGTGAGCTGCCGGTTCATGGATTCCTGAACCTCCCGTGGTGGGATGATTTCGCGGATTTCGACGTTGGTTACCTTGACGCCCCAGCGTTCGGTAACTTCATCCAGGCGGGAACGCAGAGCCTGGTTGATCTTCTCGCGTTCAGAGAGAACCCCATCCAGCATAATACCGCCGATAACGGAACGCAGTGTGGTGGTCGCGATACCCTGCGCAGCCAGTTCGAAGCTGCCAACCTGCAGTACGCTCTGAACCGGATCAAAGACCTTGTAATACCACAGGAAATCAATCGAAATGGGCGCGTTATCAGCTGTAATCGAGGTTTGAGCGGGTATCTCTCGCACCTGTTCCCGTAAATCAACTCTGACAGCCCGGTCGATAAACGGGATTAAGATTACCAATCCAGGACCTTTAGGACCGATACAGCGGCCCAGGCGGAACACCACCAGGCGCTGGTATTCAGCGACAATTTTAAGCGCCGAGGCTAAAAACACCAGGACGATTAAAACAATCACACCGATCAGACAATAAATGACTTGAAATTCCATTGGGAGACCTCCTGTGTTTGCATGAATCCGGCATAAAACGATGCCGGTAATTGCCGTCAATCCTCGACTGCTTCGACTTCAAGAACCAAACCCTGGCGCGATATCACCTTAACCCGGCTGCCCGCTGGAATGGGGGCATCGCTCCAGGCTGACCACTCCTCACCATTAATATAGACACTACCTTCGCGATAAATACTCGTTGTTGCTTCTCCAACCATCCCGTCCAGCCGGCTAAGGTCGAAATCAGGACGGAGAGCAATAGCCTCCAATCCTTTTCGGCCAATGACCCAAAGGACACCAGCCGCGACCAGCGATACGAAAATTGCCAATCCTATGTTAACGGCTGGACCGCCCTGCGGGCTGCGGAAAAGAAAGACTGAACCAACGATTAGCGCGAGGATCGCCAGAATCAGGAATAACCAATTCCGCCATTTCCTGAGTGCTATAACAAAAGGAACAATCCCCAATATCAGCACAGCCAGTGCCCAGGGATTGATATCCATGTTCGCCGCACCAATACCGGCTAAAACCAGCGCGAACAAAGCCCCAATCTCCAGCAAACCAGTGCCAGGCGCAAATAGTGCCAATACCCCCAGTACAATGCCCAGCACAAGCAGCACGTAGGCGATATTGGGATCCATGAGTGGGTTCATTCGCTCCTCCTCCCCTCTCGGTTTGGCTACCTTAATCATTATACATGATCTTATCGCCGAGACCACAGCCAGCGGATGAGGTTTCCAACAAACCGGCTTGAAAAACATTCCTCTCCAGTGAAGAAAACTGGAGAGGAATGTATCTTTTCAAAACCAAAAAATGGTCAGCGTTGGATTGGAATCCCATAAAAATTATGATAGACCTCGTCAAGGGTCGGTTGCTGGCTAATGACATCCAATAAACGAAATTGGCTGGCCTTTTTGAAAAGAGCGTCAGGTTCGCCCTGGAGGGTGCACCGCAGCTTATTGTCATCCAACGCCAGGTCGTGTATATTCGTCAGACCAGCAAATGCTTCACCACAAATCGGTTCGGCGAAACGCATTTCGATCTTCCGCAATGCGCGAGATCGTAAAACGACTCCGCGTTCCACAGCCAGCAAATTTCCCTGGTGTAAAACCGCCACACGATCGCTGATACGCTCCATTTCAACCAGAGACTGCGAAGCGACAACGACTGTAGCTCCGGTTGTCCGTGTGTCTGCAATTAATTTGTAGAGTTGATTTTGCCGCTCGAGATCCAGGTTTATGGAAGGGGAATCCAGCAGCACCAGCTCTGGACGGCGCATGAAAGCTCGGACAATTCCAAGGGATTTTTGCTCCGCGCGCGACAAATCTGAAATTCGACGCGAAATATCCAACCCGAAGCGGTCGGCAAGCCCCCGCACATAGCCAAAATCGACCGGGCCGTGCAGGCTGGCAAGCCGGTTGATGATCTGCTCGCCGGTCAGATTCTCCGGGAAGGGAAGGTGTTCCGGTAGAAAGCCTACCAACTGCCGTAGCTGGTGGCTATGGCGCACACTGTCCATCCCCATCACCATAGCAATGCCGCTGGTAGGACGGACATTATTCATAAATATATTAAGTAAGGTTGATTTCCCGGCACCTTTGGGGCCAAGGATCCCGTACACTTCACCGGGTTCGACTTCCAGAGAAATATTTACCAGCGCTTTCGAGCGCCCATAGTTTTTAGTTAAATTTTCAGTGCGAAGGACCAGGTAGCGCATCGCAGCCTCCTCTCTCAGTTGTTTGCGGATAAAAAACTCACTGGCTGGCTCCCAGGGAGACCAGCCAGTGACCACATCTCATGAGGTCGGTTCGCGGTATCAATGAACCGCGATCAGGCTGATATCTCCTTCTGGGAATGCCACTCTTGGATGAGACGCTCGTAACTCTCTTTGACCAGACTGCTCCAGGCTAATACTTCGAGCATCCGTTCACGCGCCGGGTGACCTTCGCCTAATCCCTGCAGGCCATCTTCCGCCATTTCCTCAAGCGAGAGGATGCCTTCAAGCCGCATTTCCAGCGAATTTTCCCAGGCGTCATCCGAGAATACGTAATGGTCGCTGCGCTCACCTGGTAAAGATACCCGGTCTGCCAGGCCTGTCATTTGCAGCGTGCGCAAATTGGTCGAAATGCTGCTGCGGCTGACCTGCAGGATGTCGGACATCTCCTCAGGAGTCACCGGGCGCTTGGAAACCAGCAGTAAGCCTAGAATCCTGCCCCCGATACGCGGCACTCCGTATTCTTCGAAGTGCAAACCCATATTTTCAATGAACTGTGATAACGCTGCTGAATCTCCCGCTATGGGAGGATTACTATCAGCTCCGCTATCCGCTTCTTCTGAATCCATGCGAAAAATGTCTCCTAATCGTTAATCCAATACGGCGGCCATTTCAAGCCAGAATTAGTGTACCTGTTTTAGTCATTTCTGTCAAGACCGAAATGATTAACAACAATTAGTATCGTTACTCTTTCCTGTTGCGTGTAACGTAATTAGAAATCGTTATTGCCTTTAATAAGCGTAGGACTGGACAATTTGCGAATGGCTATTTATTTTCGTGATAAAATCCAGACATTCTTTGTCAATTTGAGGTGCGGTATGACCGATTCCATATTAGTTGCCATCGCCTGGCCGTATGCCAATTCTGAAATCCATGTTGGCAATGTCACCGGTTCTCACCTGCCCGGGGATATTTTCGCCCGTTACCAGCGGCTCATGGGGCGGAACGTGGCTATGGTTTCCGGTTCTGATTCTCATGGCACCCCGATTACCATCAGCGCGGACGCCTCCAATTCGACACCGATGGAAGTCTACCAGCGATATCACAAGTCCTTCGTCGAGTTGTTCATGTCGCTGGGTATCTCATACGACTTGTTCACCAGCACGCACACCGAAAACCATTTCAAGGTGTCTCAGAATATTTTTCTTGCGCTGCTGAAAAATGGATTTTTATTTAAGGAAAGCCAGCTTCAATGGTATTCATCGGCGCAGGAGCGTTTCCTGCCCGATCGTTACGTTGAAGGCACCTGCTATATCTGCGGTTATAACAATGCCCGCAGCGACCAGTGTGACCGCTGTGGTAACCTGCTGGAACCGGCTAAATTAATCGATCCGCGCTCACGAATCGACAATTCGACTCCGGAACTGCGCGAAACGGAACATTATTACCTCGACCTGGGCAAGCTGCAGCCTGATATCGTCGATTTTCTGAAGGAAAGAGAATCGTATTTTCGGCTGAATGTCATGCGCCAATCTCTGGGGCAGATACAGTCGGAGGGGCTGCGCGGACGTCCCATTACCCGCGACCTCGATTGGGGCATTCCTGTACCCCTCGAAACCGAAACGGGCAAATGCCTCTACGTTTGGTTCGAGGCAGTCATTGGTTACCTCTCGGCGACGATCGAATGGGCAGGTGTTACCGATCAACCTGAAGCATGGCACAACTGGTGGCATGACCAAACCGCGAAAGCCTTCTATTTCATCGGTAAGGACAATATCCCCTTCCACGCCATCATCTGGCCCGGTCAATTAATCGGTA
This sequence comes from Chloroflexota bacterium, assembly GCA_021848775.1. Lineage (GTDB taxonomy): Bacteria > Chloroflexota > Anaerolineae > Anaerolineales > Anaerolineaceae > Bellilinea. The sequence continues at coordinate 14,648 of JAJZTR010000031.1, forward strand.
TGGGCAGCGAATTTGATGCGTTGTTCGGCAGTTCGGTTAGAGCTCCGCTGGTGCTCCCATACGACATTCCCGCCAATGAATTTATGAACCTGGAAGGGCAAAAAATATCCGGCAGCCGAAACTGGGCCGTTTGGGCGGGCGATTTTCTCTCACGCTACGACCCTGACCCGCTGCGCTACTACCTGACCGTTAACATGCCCGAAACACGCGACACCGATTGGGACTGGGAAGACTTCTACAAACGCAACAATGATGAGCTTTTGGCTACCTGGGGCAACCTGGCGAATCGGGTGCTTTCCTTCACGTATAAATACTGGGATGGGATTATTCCTGATCCTGGCGAATTGACTGACCTGGATAAAAACCTGCTGGCTGGTGTAGAGCAAGGGTTCAGCACAGTTGGCAAAGAATTGGAAGCCGTGCATTTACGCGGAGCGCTGGCTGAGGCCATGCGGCTGGCGGCAGAAGTGAACAAATATCTCGACCAGACTGCGCCCTGGACTGTGATTAAAACCGACCGCGCAGCCGCTGCCCGGGCGATTTACACGGCACTCCGTGCAATCGACTCACTCAAAATTCTCCTGTCCCCATTCTTGCCCTTTACCTCGCAGCGTTTGCACCATTTCCTGGGGTATAAAACCAGCTTGTTCGGTACGCAGTTTGCCGAAACCCAACAGGATAGTCTTGGACCACACCTGACACTACGTTACAATCCAGAAGGTGCAGCCGGCAGTTGGGAACCAAGCCAGCTTAAAGCAGGCATCCAATTGGAGAAACCAGAGCCCTTATTCCGAAAATTGGATCCGAGTATTATTGAAGAAGAACGAGCACGTCTCGGACAAACAAAATAATCAACATACAACAGGGCGGGCACGGGGTTGCCCGCCCCATTTTTCATCGAATAGGGGAGCAAGCCTGCTGCCCGAAGAACGTCTTCTTAAGCGATGGATACCGGTGAGGATAAATAGGATGAAAAATCATTTAAAAATAAAACTGGGAATTTTTGTTATTGCCCTGGCGATGCTCAGCTGCAACCTGCCAAAAGGCGCAGCTGTTCCCAAGACAACCTCTTTGGAAAGTCCAACACCAATAGCAGTGTCTGTGGATCCCTCAACCGGTCAGGCGTATAGCCCGGCACGTTTACAGGTGGACGACCTGCCCGATGGTTTTCGTGAACTTACCGAGCAGGAATTACAGGACCTGGGGTTATCCAGCAGTCAGTTCACCTCTGCTTTCGCCGGGATGCTCACGAATGCCAAACCCGAAAATTTCGCTGCATTCATCAGTACCAGCGGCAGCTTCGAAGTGGTCGTATCCATGTTGATGGCACCGTTGACCTCGCTCGAAGGAGCAGCCATTGACCTTTACCTGCGGGATCCACTGCGCTTTGCAGATGATTTCGCTGCTGCCGCAGGTGCATCGGATCTGATGCTTGACGAAGGCGCCTCACCCGTGGGGGATTCTTCCAGCAGTGTGACATTCTCGCTTCCTGAATATCCATTGGAACTGATGGGCGGGGTTACCGCATCGCGAAACGAAAAAGTGCTGCAAATCGCGCTTCTTTTCTACCCGGATGGCAGCAAACCTGTGCTCACCTCATCCGATGTCGCGGCTATTGTAGACGCAAAATTAACCGGTTTGGAATAGAAAATCGGTGTTTTGATTCGAATCCGTAGAAATAACTTTTCTGTTTCAGTAAATATGCTCACGCGAGGGGTGACAGACGGATTGCGTTTTTAGCTTATCATCTGCCCTGGACAGGGTATAATTTCATCAGCCCATGGCTGTTTCCTTCTCCCCCCGCGAAAAAGCATTGAATGTACTCACCTTTTGGTGGGTGGTTGCCGTCTCTGCGATTATTGGCGGGTTGATCGGGCTGACCATCTTTGCCATAAAAAAGCCGGTATACGAATCTCAGGTGACTCTTACCATGGGCATCAATTTTGCCCGCACCGGCATCCTTGAGCAGTATGACAAAGACCTGGCACTGGGAACTGCCGCCGGGGTCATTTATTCCATCGACGTGATGCAACAGGTGGTGGAAGCTGCCCAACACAAAGACATTGCTGTCGATGTCGACACCTTGATGGCTTCCGGGATCATGGAACGCCGGGCTTCCCAATGGACGCTGCGTGTACGCGCCGGCGATCCTGAACAAGCGGCTTTTTTGGCAAATACGTGGATCGACTTTGGGATCCAGGCTTTGGACACCGCTTACCTGCATGCACTTACCGCAGGCAGTCTGCAGGACTACATCGATTCTCTGGAAACATGCATGGAACAAGTGGCAGTAAATGCTGTTGTTCCCATCTGCCCCTATTCATCCATCAGCGAATTACAGGCCGAATTAAACGCAGCCAGCACCCAATTGTTTATCGAAAAACAGGCCAGCCGCAACCTGTTTCCTGAAATGACCTATCAAGTCGATCAACGAGCCGTCCCAATGGAAAAACCGGTACTGTACGGGAGAAATAATCTGGTTGTTGCCGGTCTCCTGATCGGGCTGCTGATTGGCATCGTCTTAGTCTCCACCGATATTCCCTATCACCTGTTCAAGAGGAAATAGTGCTGATGCAGCGGTTGGTTCGCTGGCTGTGGGCCGGGCTGATGCTGGTTTTACCCATCAGCAGTTTTCCGGCGATTTCACGCTTCTTTGGGGTTCAATCCGTCGCAGCACTTTCGATCCTCTTTCTTCTGCTGCTGTTCATTCTCTGGTTTGTCCCCTATTTATGGCGGGGGGGAAAAATACCGCTGGCAGCGGTGCCGATTCTCGCCTTTGTGCTGGTGGGACTGGTTGCTTCACTGGGTTCATTTTTCCTGCCGTTCCCCTCTTTTCGGGATGTATCCCGCTGGAAATCGATCGTTGAAAACCTGGTCACCCTGGGGGTTGGAATCAGTGTTTACCTGATCGCTGCATCCTGGCCGCGGGAAAAAACTGATTTTAATCATTTGTTCCGCTGGCTGAACTACGGTGGATTGATTATGATCCTTTGGTCAGGTCTTCAGGCTTTTTACACGATTAAGTACGGCGGGTACACAGCCTGGATGGAAAATCTGCAAACCATGATATCCTCCAGCGGATTACTATACTTCAAGCGTGTAACCGGCCTGGCTTTTGAACCCTCCTGGCTGGCACACCAGCTGAACATGGTCTATCTGCCATGGTGGCTGGCAGCCACGCTGCGAAAAAATTCTGCGCATAAGTTCCGCGTCCTTGGTTTTAGTTTTGAAAATTTCTTATTGGCAGGGGGTCTTGCCACGCTATTTTTCTCATACTCGCGGGTTGGCTGGCTTGCTTTTCTGGTTGTGGCAGGTTACCTCATTCTGGATCTAAGCCTGCAGATCATCAAAAAATTACAAAAGGTCATTACCCGCCGCTGGGAGCTCCCGATCCTGAAAACGGTCGGAAAGACGATCCTGCCAGTAGTTATGTTTTTGGGTCTTCTTGCGGTTTATCTTGGCATGTTTTTAGGCGCGGGATTGGGTTTATCCAGGCTCGACCCGCGTATGGAGCAATTGTTCAATGTGACAGCCCTGAAGGAAGAGGGTGTCATGATGTTTGCCAACCGGCTGGTCTTTGCCGAGCGGGTGGTATTCTGGCAAACAGGTTATGAGATTTTCAATGACTATCCTGTCCTGGGGGTCGGCATCGGCAATGCGGGGTATTATTTCCCGGAAAAAATGCCGGCCTTCGGCTATGGATTGACCGAGGTCAGCCAACTCCTCTTCCAGGATTCTGGTTTGCCAAATACCAAATCGCTCTGGACCCGTCTGGCAGCTGAGACCGGTCTCATCGGATTGGCGTGTTTTTTGTCCTGGATGTTTATTCTATGGAAATCCGCCCGATCTTTAAGGAATTCTCCCGACCGCAGCTTACAGACGATTGGGCTATTTGGTGAGTTCGTCCTGGTAGGGATGCTGGTCGAAGGTTTCAGCCTCGATACCTTTGCGCTCCCATACTTCTGGCTGTCTCTGGGTATTTTGACGGCCGGGTTTACGCATTGGATGCAGGGAACAGATCCACCCAGAGCAGCAATGTGAAAAAATTTTCGACTGTTAAGAATTAAGCTTTGGTAAAGGGATTCCCCCGTGCCTTTATTTCCTGAACCACGCCCCATCCTAAAACCACCAAACTCAGACCGACAATTAGGGCGATCATCGTCCAAAAATCGATCAACAAGCCCGCATTAAAAATACGGTACAGATACCAGTTGGCAAAAATAGCCACGAAGATACCGATTACGATATACCAGCGTACCAGCCAGGAATCCCGGTTGGCACGCGCGTAATTCCACGCCCAGGCGACCACCAGGGCGATCCATGGGATGAAAAGCGTCCGGTAGCGTGGATTGTCCCACAAATCTCCACCAGCCCGGAAAGAGGAAATCAGCGCCCAGAGTGCCACTGAAACCAAAGCACTGATGAGGAGCCGCCGGACCACCCCAGGAGGTGATTTCCAAATTGCTATGGGCGCATATAACAGTACAGGAATAATCAAGTACCAGCCAAGGGCTAGGAGGGTAGAGATAATCGTCCATACTGGGATGGACGGGTCAATAATGGCTGCGGGTAAAACGGGCTGCAGTAATCCGTAAATTACGATAAATGGCCCCTGAAACGAGGAGGGTAAGTTTTCGAATAAAGCTGCAATCCAACCGGAATTGCGCACGGCTAGAGTCATATCCCAGGCAGCCGATGAGCGCAGCCAGCGTGAAATTATCGTTACGCCAGCAATTCCAAGCAAAGCAATAAAAGCCCAGCCCATTAGGCGCCGCCGCCTGTCAGCAAGGTCTGCTGAATAATCGATCCACCACCAGACAGCAAGAACTACCCCCACCGCCAGAGCAATCAGCCAGTTGAAAAGTGTGGTTAAAGCCATCAACAGGCTAAGCCAAAAGACAGATTTCCAACGCAACAACCGCCAATGTTCCACCAAGTAAAAAGCCATGGTTGTCAGCCCGATAAGAATTGGGTCACGCATTTGTGAGGCTCCCAGCAAGATTGCTTCCGGGTATAAAACATAAATCCATGAGGCCAGTAAAGCTGTTTTCTCGCCAAACCGATTGATCAAAGTTTTGTAGAGAAAAACGACCCCCAAAGCTGAAACCGAGGCTGTAATCAACAGAATTAGCCATGGACGATGCATGTCCGGGCTGAACAGACGATATAAACCTGCGCTCAGGATCAACATACCGCCGTATTGATCGCTAAAAAATTGGCTATTGAACGCGTTGTATAACGGTGCACCGGACTGAGCTAAAGTCCATGCTTGGGTATCACGCTGAAAGGCATCGAAAAAGATGTAGCCAGCCTGCTGCGGCGCAGTGTCATAGCCAATAACCGGAAGCAATACACCGAGTGTGATGCCGACTGCCAGACGCAGGACGAAAGCTGTGACGGCCATCCACCCCAGCCTTCGGTCAGATCCCAACCGTTTCCAAATGATCCATCCGGCCAGGAGAACAATCGCAGCCAGAGAGCCATAGGCAATAATGCTGGACGAATTGAGTTCTCCAGGTTCGGCCGCGCTCATTACAAGACCAAGCAGCGCACCAAATCCTAATAAAAGCAGTGGGCTTCGCGCAGTATTTATCAGGCCTGTCATGTTAATTCCTCGGGTAATTCAAGGTCATGTAATATCGCTCGAGCCCGCGAATTCCAAGTATAGTTCAGCGCATCGACTTTAGCCTGACGTCCCAAATTTTGGATTTTATCTGGCTTTTCGAGCAAATCTTTCAAACCAGCCTTCCAACTTTCGAGGTTTTCGACCTCGCAAAAGACCGCGTTTTGGTCGTGTAACACTTCATGAAATACCGGCAAATCGCTGACCAGGATTGCCCGGCCGCATGCCATATACTCGAACATTTTCATTGGCGAGCAAATGTCCGCCGAATTCCCGCCGCCGCTTCCGGCTATCACCCTTCCGTATGGCATTAACAGAACCTCACCAGCCGCCTGGAACAACGGCAGCCTGTGATTGTCAACAAAGCCGGTCAGGGTGATATTCGGCAGCCTAGCTTCAGCCGCCTGCTTGCGGCAGCCTTCCACCGACTCGGCGTTGCCGCCCACCAAAAGAAAAATCACATCCGGAAAAGCCTGTGCTAACCCAAACAAAAGGTCGATGCCGCGGCCGGCGTAAAGGTGGCCTGAATAAACCGCCGTCAATTTCTCGGGAGGCAGGCCAAGCAGGGTGCGTGCAGCAGAAGGCTCCAGTAAATCTGCATACCGGCCCAGATCTACACCATTGGGGGCAATCACCAGATCTTCAGCCGGGATGGACAGCTTAAACTCTTTTTCTAAAACCGAAACCAATGCCCGCGTGATCACCGCCAGCCGTTTTCGGCCGTGCATTTTTACTGTCCGTTTTAAAAGCCAGGGTCCGAAATTTCCGGTTGGGCGGTCATGCACTTCCAGAACCACCGGCAGCCCGCGCAGTTGCCCAAGGATGCTTGCCTGCGGCAGCCAGGTATAGATGATGTCCGCATTCCACTGAATGGCCTTGCCCACGGCTGATGCGGCCAGGTCATAACGTTTCAATCCAGGGTTACTCTTCAGCCAGGAGATTTCGAAGGGGCTGGTGAGCCCGTAATGCTGACTGAACCCATCCCAGGGTATTTGGGCAGTTCCAGGCACCCAGAGCCGG
>JAJZTR010000216.1 GCA_021848775.1 Chloroflexota bacterium
TCGAGGTCACGCCCGGTAACGACCAGGATAAAAAAGGACCAAGATACAAGGCCGCCTTGAACGGCAGCTGGGATGAGAACTACGGCAAAAATGCCAGCCGGGGTGGGGCGGATATTCCCCTGGCGGTGGACCAGCCAATCGAGGTGACTTTTTATTACGATCACCAGTCCCATGTGATCGCCGAGGATTACAACACACCCATCGCGGTGGCGGTGGGTGATTTTCAAACCCAGCTGGGCTGCGCGCTGGACAATGACCCGCAATGCCTGCGCGCCTGGCTGCAGGACCCGGAAGGCGATGGCAGCTTCGCCTTCACCACCAAAGCGCTCAAGGCAGGCAATTATTCGGTGTCGCTGGTGGTGAGTCAAAAAACAGTCACCACGACCGCTGACGCCGTGAATTTTATGGTTGCCAAGGACAACGATGAAATCTATTTTGGCTATGATATGCTGAAACAAGAATTGATCGTCAGCACCACCGGTGCGCCAAAAGGCAGCCTGGCCAAGCAAAAAGCCATCTGGATCAACCAGGATACCATTCTGTGGAATATTGTTGGATCACCCGCATACCAGTATTCCCTGTTCTATTCCCCTGATGCGGCGCTCGAGTTGACCGCTGAAGGGGTGTCTGGCGGGACGGAAATTCCGCTTTCCTTTAGCAAGTCAGGCCCGGGGGGGGATATATTCAAGCAAAATCCGTACCTTGCCGGTTTCTCCGCATTCAAGCTGGACCAGGCTGATTTTCCAAAACTCCCTGAAATCCTTCGCGGCCAGCTCGCGGTGATCGTTCGTGATAATACGGGAAAAGTTGTGGATTCTACCGGGCTGCAAATTGCCGGCGTGTTGGATGACCTCTATTCATACGACGGGATGCTGGGGGTGGATTTCACCCATGGAATCCCGACCCTGCAGGTATGGGCACCGACCGCCACCTCGGTAGGTGTGTGGGTGTATGGAAATTCAACCACTGAATTCGGACAGCTGTATCCGATGACCCGCGATGATGCTACCGGTGTGTGGAGCGTCACCGGCAAGCTGGATTGGAAGAATAAATATTATCTCTACGAAGTCCAGGTTTATGTTCCCAAAATGGGAACGATCGAGACCAACCTGGTCACCGACCCCTATTCTTTCAGCCTTTCGCTGAACAGCACCCGCAGCCAGATGGTGGATTTGAATGTGTCAGTGTTGAAACCCCGGGGTTGGGACGCGCTGGAAAAACCTGTCCTGGAAAACCCTGAAGACAGCGTGATCTATGAACTGCACGTGCGCGATTTCAGCATTTATGATGAGACGGTGCCCGAGACACTCCGCGGCAAATTCATGGCGTTCACGGTGGATGAGTCGGACGGCATGCAGCACTTGAAATCACTGGCAGAGGCCGGCCTGACGCATATTCACCTGCTGCCAGCTTTCGATATTGCCAGCGTGAATGAGGATTCCTCCACCTGGCTGACGGTCGATGAGGAGCTCCTTAAATCTTACCCGGCTGACTCGGATCAGCAATCCCAGGCCGTGGCGCTGGTCAAAGGCGAGGACGGCTTCAACTGGGGTTACGACCCCTATCACTACACTGTGCCCGAGGGCAGTTATGCCACCAATCCCAGAGGTTATTTCAGGATCAGGGAATTCAGGGAGATGGTCAAAGCCTTGAACCAGAACGGGCTGCGGGTGGTGATGGATGTGGTCTACAATCACACCTCGCAGAGCGGCCAAGATCCGAAATCCGTACTGGACAAGATCGTGCCGGGCTATTATTACCGGCTGAACCTGGATGGAAATGTCGAGACCAGCACCTGCTGCCAGAACACCGCCACCGAGCACCGCATGATGGAAAAATTGATGGTCGATTCAGTGGTCACCTGGGCTACCCAGTACAAGGTGGACGGGTTCCGCTTCGACCTGATGGGTCACCACATGCTATCCGATATGCAGGCTGTGCGGGCGGCGTTGGACAACCTGAGGCTGGAAAAAGATGGTGTGGACGGCAAATCCATAACCATTTATGGTGAGGGCTGGGATTTTGGCGAGGTTGCCAAGAACGCGCGCGGCATCAATGCCACCCAGCTGAACATTGGCGAGACGGGCATCGGGGTGTTCAACGACCGGCTGCGTGACGGCGCACGCGGCGGCAACCCCTTCGACGACCCGCGCCTGCAGGGATTCACCACCGGATTGTATATCAACTCCAACGCGGCGGAAGCGCGCAAACCGGAGGCGCAGCTGGACAAGCTGCTGGATTACACGGATTGGATCCGCCTGGGTCTGGCCGGCAACCTGAAAAACTATATTCTTACACGCAGCAATGGCAGCACGGCGGATGGCGCGCATGTGTATTACAACGGCGTCCCAGCCGGCTACACCCTGGACCCGCAGGAGAACATCGTTTACGTCTCAGCGCACGACAACGAGACCATCTTCGACGCGGTGCAGCTCAAAGCAGCGGCGAACGTCAGTCTGGCGGAGCGCATCCGCATGAACAACCTGGCGCTCAGCATCCCCATGTTCAGTCAGGGCATCCCCTTCTTCCACGCCGGTGACGATCTGCTGCGCTCCAAGTCGCTGGACAAGAATTCCTACGATTCCGGCGACTGGTTCAACAAGCTCGATTGGACATTCCAGACCAACAACTGGGGCGTAGGCCTGCCCATCGAAGGTTCGGACCGCTGGGATATCTACCGCCCGCTGCTGAGCAACCGCGCGCTCGAACCATCCCCAACGCAGATCGCCAGTGCCGCGGAAGTGTTCAAGGAATTCCTGCAAATCCGCATGAGCTCGCCGCTCCTCCGGCTGACCACGGGTGAAGAGGTTTCAGCCTGCGTGTCGTTCTTCAACGCCGGTCCTGAGCAAACACCCGGGCTGATCGTGATGAAGATCGAGGACGTGAACGACATCGACCCCGCTTATGATCAGATTCTGGTGTTCTTCAACGCGAACCGTAACGCGATCCGATTTAGCGAGAGCAGCACGGTTGGTCAAGCCTATGTACTACACCCGATTCTGGCCAACTCGGTGGACGCGGAGGTGAAGGGGTCAACGTTCGATCCGGCGGCGGGTGAATTCTCGATCCCGGGTCTGACGACCAGCGTGTTTGTGTTGGAGGATTAGAACAAACCTGGGAATAAATACCAAGAGGTATTGAGCTTTCTTTTTTGTTGACCTTGAAAATCCAATTCTAATTAAAAAAAGACACCTGGGTCATTATTAACCGGGTGTTTTTTTGGTAAAGGTTATGGATTGATGCTAGATATATAAATCCCTCCGCCGATAGGTTGCATAGCCGCCAGCCAGCAAAACAGCGATGATGGCGATCGACAACACGACAAATGTGATTTCAACCCGGGATTCGCGCAGCATCATAACCGGATCAAAGTATTTGAAGGGCGAAATGTATTTGATAAACTCGAGATTCTCGTTCAAGTCGGCCAGGAATGAGGCGAAGTACGCGCCCAGCAGAATCGATACTGCCACAGAACCGGCCCGCTTGTGCTGCTTCATGACACAGCCAAGGAATATGCCCAGTGCCAGGAAGATCATCTGCATGAAGAAGAATGCCACCATGGAGATGGCGACGAAATTGTAAAAGGCGCTGTCCGGCTGGTATTGTTGAGCGCTGACCAGCGTAATACCCCCGGTGACGAGCAGCAGAATAATACTATTCAACACCGCTGCCGCCAGTTTTCCGGTTATCAGTTTTTCCCTCGTGACCGGCAGGGTGAGTGAAAACTCGACGGTTTTATCGCGTTCTTCCTTGGAAATGATGTCGCTGCCCCACATGGCCGCCGATATGGACAAAATAAGGCTGAAGTACACGATCATAATGCCGTAAAAACCGGTTACTGTCGTCAGATTGAAGGCGTTCATGTCGAGGGCGGAGATCAACGCCGGCGGCATGCTGTCCAAAATTGCCAGCAATTCGGGATTGTTGTAAAAAGCCGAGAATTTCGAAAATCCCACGACGTTAAATAGAACGACGATGCCGGACCATATCAGCAAGGATTTAAAGTTTGCCCGCAGTTCGCGAAAAAAAATGTTCACCTGATTTTCTCCTTACACCGCCGAGGGGATGTTCCTTCTTGAATAAAGC
>JAJZTR010000217.1 GCA_021848775.1 Chloroflexota bacterium
AATAAAGCCAGGTGCATCGGCTGAATTACGGGTGAAGTTTGACCCGGCTGAAGACAACCTATATGGTGAGATCCAGCGCATCATCTATCTGCGTAGTAATGACCCGGATAAACCAGAAGCCGAAGCGGAATTTCGAGTCACGATCCAAAAGCCGGAAGGATAGTCTGATGCTTAAAAAATGGCTGAATAAGTTGAGCGGTGGAAATACTCTATACTATCCGGGCTGTGTTACCCGCTACGCTCTACCCGAGGTACATGAGCGGTACGAGAAGTTGCTGCAGCAAGCCAGTATCGACTTTATTGTCTTACCTGGAGAACTTCAATGCTGCGGTAGTCCTGTCCGGCGAGCCGGATATCAACAGGATTTTGAACGGTTGAAGGTCAAAAACCTGGAGACATTTGCTCGCTTCAGCGTCAATAAGATCATCACCAACTGCCCTGGCTGTTATCACACGCTGAAATACGAGTACCAGCTCGATGTATACCATACGACACAGGTATTGTCTGAGAATGTTAGGATCCCGCCCGTTCCATTCGAACCAGAGGGAAAGCAACCAATAACCTATCACGATCCCTGCCATCTCGGCCGCTGGTCAGATATTTATGAAGAACCACGGCGTCTCCTGGATCAGGCAGGTTGGCAAGTAGTTGAACTACCTGATAACCGAACAATGAGCCTGTGCTGTGGCGCAGGGGGCGGCGTCAAATCGAACTATCCCGATCTGGCCAACGCGATCGCCCAGGCGCGCCTGGCCCAGGTGAAAAATGGACGGTTATGTACCGCCTGTCCCCTGTGTTATGCCCATTTCAAGGAAAATGCCGGCGATATTCAAGTAATGGAGTTCAGTGAAGCCTTGACGCAGGCTTCGGAAGCGAGGCGCTAACCGATGGAACCCCTTGGATCTTTATTCCAACCCAGTCAGGTGTCCACGCGGGCAGAAACGAAAATTGCCTACAGCCGGGACGCATCTCGAATTCAGGGTCCGTGCCAGGGGGTTGTATGGCCGGAAACAGTGACCGATGTTGTCTGTCTGGCGCAATGGGCTGCCGAAACAGGGATCGATCTGGTGCCTCGCGGGGCAGGTACGGGACTGTGTGGCGGAGCAACTCCGCAAAACTCGATTGTCGTCGATTCCGCGCGTCTACGACATATCGATGTTTTAAACATTCAATTAAAGCAAGTGGTTGTCGAGGCCGGCGTTCCACTTGACCTTCTCAACCGCTACCTGAAACCCTTTGGATTATTTTTTCCGGTGATTCCCGGCAGTCATCGCTCCGCAACTATCGGCGGGATGATCGCAACCAATGCTGCCGGACTGCATGCTGTTCGCTATGGCAGAATGAGTGATTGGGTCGAGGAAGTGATTGTGGTGGATGGGAATGGTGATGTTCATCAACTGTCTGCCAGCGACCGGAAGATTTTCGCTGGGCGGGAAGGGGTCACCGGGATGATCGTACAAGCTACGCTCCGCCTGACGGAGATCCCTACGAGTCGTTCTCTGACGCTATTCTCGTTTGAATACCTGGCAGAAATGCTGAAGCAAGTCAAACAATTGAAAACGAATTCTGCCCTCTCAGCGTTGGAATATCTTAATCCCCATGCGGCCGCTCTGATTGGATGGACGGCAAGACATTATGTATTGGTCGAGTACCATAGTGCTGAAGGGGAGATTCGTGACCCTGCCGAGATGGCAAACCTGTGGGGAGCGCGAGAAAGCCTGTCTGCCCGATTAACGCAGGCGGGATTCCCCATTTCCGAGGATCCCCAGTTCCCCCCCGAAGCCCTGGAAGACAACCTGGACTGGCTGACGGCGCAAAACATTCCTGTCTTTGGCCATCTGGGGGTCGGTATCCTGCATCCCCGATTTTTGCTAGAGGATGCGCGCATCGCGGAGCTGTATTACCGGGTCTCTGCCTCTGGTGGGCAAATCAGTGGGGAACATGGGATGGGATTGAAAAAACGGCAGTGGGCCAGTGAGGCATTGAAGGCGGAAGTCCTGGCGCTGAAAACGCGGTTCGACCCCCAACATATTTTCAACCGAGGGAAGCTATGTTGAGTGACCTTACCATAAACCCTGCCTGCACAGAGTGCGGACTTTGTCGAGAGGTCTGCCCGGTATTTCAGATCCAACGCCAGGAAGAGTATAGCCCCCGTGGTCGCGCGATGCTTGGATCCGCAGGTCTTCAGACCCTGGTCTTTTATCAATGTACTTTATGTCGAGCCTGCCGGGTCGTCTGCCCGGTCGAGCACGACCCGAGTGGTGAGACCCTCCGCGCTGGCTTAATTTCAGCCGGCATCGAAACGGAAACCAATCAGATGATGATTGCCAATATTCGCCAGTATGGTAATCCCTTCGGGCCGCTCGCCGAGGGCGAGTTGCCTAAAACATTAACCTGTTGCTAAGAACGGACATCGGAATGTATATAAAAAAACTTCTATTGATTTCCATTACTCTATTCGCGCTCATCCTCTCCGCGCTGCCGGTCAACGCTGAAAGCGCCGGACGTCGGGCTGTGGTCTATTACAACGAGGCCTGCGATGAGTGCGCGATCTATATCAATGGCGAACTGCAGGAAATCCTCCAGGCCAACCAGGTGGAAATGGTACGAAAAGATTACATCAACCAGCGAGAGAACCGCAAGGAATTGAACCAAAAGAACGATTCCCTGGGCGTGCCGTTGGAATTACAAAGTCACCTGGTCACCTTTATCGACGAGGGAAAAATTGTCTTGCAGGGCGAGCCGCCCAGGCACGTGGTTGAAGGCTTGCTATCCGCCCAAGAACTTCCCAATCGGATCTTGATTTACAGCGAAGAGGGCGAGGGAGATGGGTATAAAGCCTGGGCTTTCGCTGGCCCAGTCCAAAGTTACGGGGTAAACGAACCCATAACAACCTACCTGACCTGGTATCAGGCAAACCAGACATCGTTCGAAAGTCAAGGTATCACCAGGTCCACCAACAGTTTGCTCCCAGCCGTCCTGCTTACCGGTCTTGTAGACGGCATCAATCCCTGTGCAATGGCTATTCTGCTCTTTTTTATCACGTTCTTATTTACGATCCGCAAGGCTAGAGTAGCGATTGCTCGGATGGGATTGGTTTACATCGCCTGTGTGTACATCGTCTATTTTCTAGTCGGCCTTGGTTTGCTCCGCGCGACCTCCCTGGTGCAAGGGCACTGGCTGGGACAGGTGGGGGCAGGCTTGTTGATCCTGTTTGGTCTGACCAATCTCCTGGGGGCGATATTTCCAAAGTTTCCTATTCGTTTGGAACTCCCCGAAATTGGTAAAGAGGGTCTAAAAAATTGGATGTATCGCGCAACTTTGCCCGCTACTATCGTATTAGGTACCCTGATGGGATTAGAGAGTTTCCCATGTTCTGGTGGACCATACGTTGCTATTTTAGGACTGCTGGGCAGCCAGACCAGTTTCTGGGAAGGATTTGGATACCTGGCGTTGTATAACCTGATGTTTATTATGCCGCTGGTGATCATCCTGATCCTTGCAATAAACCCCGTCATGGGGGCCAAGATTCAAGCGTGGGAGCGGGCATCGTCCCACAAAGTACGCGGGATCACAGGTGGAGTGATGGCGCTCATTGGGTTGGTCCTTTTAATATGGGTTCTATAAAAACACGAAACAAGAAAGGTGATGAGATGGCTAAGAAATACGCAAAGTCAAATTCAAGCAAACGGTCCAGAAACGCACGGAAGCAGGCCAACTGGTGGGTGATTGGGGTAATCGCCGCTGTATTGCTCATCGGGATGGGGGCCATTGCGCTGCAACAGAACCAGAATAAAGCTAAAGCCGAGCCGGTCGAAACCAGCCAGGATAAGAGCATGGGTGAAGTCGATGCACCTGTTGTGGTGGTCGAGTACGGCGATTATCAATGCCCGGCCTGCGGACGATTCGCGTCAACGATCAAACCAAAACTTGTAGAGGAATTTGTAAATTCCGGACAAGTACGTTTCGTCTTCCGTAGTTTTCAATTCATTGGCGAAGAGTCGTTCTGGGCAGCTGA
>JAJZTR010000218.1 GCA_021848775.1 Chloroflexota bacterium
TTCCGATCTGACCCGGCCCGCGTGCTCGAGCTGGCCACCCGCGCGCGCGTCAGCCGCATGCTGGTGCGCCAGGTGCAGTGCTACGGGAATTCCGGCAACTACGATAACGGGCTGCCTTTCGCGCTGACGCTCGGCTGCGGCACCTGGGGCGGCAACATCACCTCCGAAAACATCCACTGGAAGCATTTCATCAATACCACCTGGGTGTCCATGCCCATCGCGCCGGTGGTTCCGGATGAGGATGTCATCTTCGGCCGGCACTGGTCAAAATTTGGCAAGTAGCCTTTAACGCGGGCTGACCGCCGGCTGCGCCAGGCTGAATCCTTGACGATTCAGGCGCTTGGCGGTATCATTATCCGGCTTAAACACAGTTCGCCCTCGTAGCTCAATTGGACAGAGCGTTTGCTTGCGGAGCAAAAGGTTGCAGATTCGAGTTCTGCCGGGGGCACTCATTATTTAAGGCTGCCGATCCCATCGCTCCTCCGCTGTGCTGCGGGGTGCTGCGCAAGGGGGCTATTCGAGTTCTGCCGGGGCACTCATTTGCAGTGGGGACGGACGGCCTGGAAACCATTGCGAACGATGCTAATTTCCAGAAATTCATTGCCGAATTAATCCCCTTTTTTATATATTCTAATTTTCGATCTTTGCTACAATGGTTTGAGAAAACAAACCAACCATGAAGCGCTCAATTTTCACTCGGTTGATTTCCTTTCTGCTGGCGGTTTGCCTGTTACTGCCAGCCCACGCCGCGCCTGCTCGTGCGCAGAGTACCCTGCCTGTCTACCTCATCATCGCCCCGGATGAGTTTGAATACGCGTTAGGCCCTTTTGTTAATCTCAAGACATCTCAGGGATTCCAGGTCGCACTCGCGCTGCTCTCCAAAACCGGATCCACGAAAGAGCAAATTAAAACGTATATCCAGGATTACCGTCCGCGCCCAAAATACGTGCTGCTGGCCGGTGATACCAGCCAGATCCCCTCCTGGCCGGCTACAGCCGCCATTGCCGGCACCCAGGGGCCGTGCCCAAATAGCACGAATCAACCTCGCCCGTGCACCGATCTGTATTACGCCACCTTTGACGGATCGACTGATATCCTGCCAGATGTGATCCTGGGCCGGCTGCCGGTTCAGGATGATTTACAACTGGGCGCGCTGATCAACAAATTCATCGGCTTCGAACAGGCCCCGCCGGACGCGCCCTGGCGCAAGAAAATATCCTTTGTCGCCAACGACAATGTTGATTATTATGCTGTTTCGGAAGGCGCCCACAACGATGCCATCGATGGTTGGACCGACCAGTATTTCTATGGCACTTTTGATCGAACCGGTGCTTCAACCTTAGGCGGCGACCGGTTGTATCCCCATCAAGATTCCTGTCAGGCGGAGGAGCAGGACCTGCTGGCATCAATCAATGACGGGCGGCTGATGGTGATCTACCATGGGCCGGGCAGTTCGACCGCGTGGCAGTGGAGAACTGGTGAAGATTTCAATACCGCCGATGTCGCTGCACTGAGCGGGCCGCCGGTTCCGCTGGTGCTGGCGCTGGCGGATAACACTGCTGACTTCGCGGCGGAGGTTTCCATGGCGGATGCCTGGCTGCTGCACGAAACCGCAGGGGCGCTGGCGTATATCGGCACCTCGTTCGAATTGTATGCTGATCGCAACGATGATCTTGAAAATATATTCTTCGGGGAACTCTTTGCCCATCCAGGCTCACCGCCAAGCATCGGCGAAGCACTGAAGAATACGCTGATCAAATTCAAGACCGTCTACAGTGTTTCGGTAACCACCCAATATCTTGAAGCCTATCAGATACTGGGTGATCCAAGCCTGAAAATCATCCCTCCTTCTGGCGGGCACCTGGAATCACCTGCAATTAATTACTACGGACATTTAGGGGAAACCATCGTATTACCTTTTTCGCTGACCAATACCAGGCCTGTAACGACAAAGTTCTCTCTTGCCATTTCTGATTCGCCATACTTCACCACCGCGCTGGAGTTGCTAGTTGTTGAACTTATTCCATTGGAGAAGAGGGAAATGTCAGCCTATATTCGATCTCTGGAAGGAACGGACCCTGGCGTTCAGCAGTTTTTCGATATCACGGCTTCCATTGACACAGTTGTTTCCACGCTGACGGTCAGCGTTCAGGTGCTTGACCCGCCGCTTAATTATGTTTATCTCCCCTTTATTGGCGATTCACCGTAAATAGCCAAAAATCCAGGTTAAGAACCATGAGGTGCAAGGGTGGTAAAAACTGGCGCGGCCTTTCATTGCCGCTTCCCTTGTATTGAAAATGATTTTCAATTACAATAACTTCCATGAACACATCCCTTGATGTCCTCCGCTGGCTCGATCTGCTGCAATCCTCAGGGTACCGCCTGACCACCCCGCGCCGCGCCATCGTGGAATTGATGGCCGGCAGCCAGCGTGCCCTCGGTCCCATCGAAGTCTTTGACCTTGGCCGCGCCGGGCACCCCGGACTGGGCCTGGTCACGGTCTACCGCACGCTGGAAAAGCTGGAGGAACTGGGGCTGATCGAGCGGGTTCACCTGCCCGACGGCTGCCACCGCTATCTGCGTGCCACGCACGGTCACCAGCACTTTTTGTTGTGCACCACCTGCGGGCTGGTGCAGACCTTCGCCGGTGACAATCTGGATCCGCTGACCGGCCGGGTGTCCGCTGATACCGGCTTTGCCATTAACGAGCACTGGCTGCAGCTTTACGGCACCTGTCCGGATTGCCGCAGCCACATCACAAACCCATCGGAGCCTTAGTTTTATGCGACACCGTTATTCTGCGCTTACAGCGCTCTTGGCGCTGATCTTGCTGGCAGCTTGCCAACCCGCTGCGCCCCGGAACACAGGAAGCCTGTCGGTGCTGGCTACTACCAGCATTGTTGCTGATGTGGTGCGGCAGGTGGGCGGCGAGTCGATCGAGGTGACCACGCTGCTGCCCCTGGGCGCTGACCCGCACTCCTTTCAACCGGCCCCGCGCGACATGGCGCTGGTGGCGGATGCCAGCGTCATCTTTGCCAACGGCGCCGGGCTGGAGGAATTTCTCGAACCCTTGATCGATAACGCCGGGGCAACCGCCCGGGTGATCGAAGTCTCCGGCGGAATCGTTCTGCTGGATGCGGCCGCCGAAGGTGCTGAGTCCGGCGACGGTTATTCGGGCGACCCGCACACCTGGGTCGATCCCAACAATGTGCTGGTGTGGGTGGAAAACATCCGCGCGGCGCTTACCTCCCTGGAGCCCGAGCGGGCTGACGAGTTTCAACGCAATGCGGATCGGTACGCTGCCGAGCTGCGCGCTCTGGACACTTGGGTGCGCCAGCAGGTGGAGAGCATCCCGCCTGAAAACCGCATTCTGGTGACCGATCACCTGGTCTATGGCTACTTTGCCGAACGGTACGGCTTTACCCAGGTTGGCGCGCTCATCCCCGGCTTCAGCACCATTTCATCTCCCTCGGCGCAGGAGCTGGCAAAAATCGAGAACGACATCCGAGCCTACAAAGTGAAAGCGATCTTTATCGGCGAATCGGTAACCCCGGCGCTGGGTCAGCGCGTGGCGGAAGATACCGGCGTGCAGCTGGTCAAGCTGTATCACGCCTCGCTTTCCGAACCGGATGGGGATGCCCCGACTTACCTCGACATGATTCGCTATAACGTAAGCGCGATCACCACGGCATTAAAATAAGGTTTAGAAGTTAAAAAGGCAGCCAGTATGGCATTACTTGATCGTTTTCGCAACCCGAACCTGAAATTTTTAGCCCACCCCACTCCGCATTCACCCGATAAGCCCATCCTGAAGGTTGAGGGGCTGACGGTGGAGTATGCTTCCGGCGCAGCGCTGGACAACCTGGATTTTGAACTTCAACGCGGCGAACGCCTGGCAGTGGTCGGCCCCAACGGGGCGGGTAAGAGCACCCTGTTCAAGGTAATCGCCGGGGTACTGCGCCCCAGCCGCGGGCTGGTGGAGGTGGCAGGGCACGAACCGGGCGGGCATAT
>JAJZTR010000032.1 GCA_021848775.1 Chloroflexota bacterium
ATGGCAAACCCAAGGTGAGTAGACAAAGGCTGCGGGGTCTGCGTCATCATGCGGTGGCGTTTGAGTTCAAAGTAACCACCCTGATCGAGAACGACATCGAAAGTGAAGCCTCCAAATTCAAGTTCGCGCAGGGGAATGACGTATTTCTCCAATCCTCCCAGGATCTCGTCCGCCAGCGCTTGCCGGTCAGCAGAGGAAAGGGAGCGCACGGTTGTCAGCGCTTGCGCATAGCCAACTGAACCAAATCGGTACAGGCAGGCTGCCAGAATGCGATCTTCAGCGGTCCGGTCGTAATCCACCAGCTGGCACCAATCACCGGGTTCAGCAGCAGCCGGAAGCATTTTTGCAGCGCTGGCTGACAGCCTGTTTTGTGCTTTTTCTAAATAGGGCACAGGGTTGGCGTACTTAATCAGGGTTGGCACCAATTCCTGGCTTACCCGTTTCATTTCACTCCCGATTATCCGTACTTCTTCCAGGGGATGCGACATCATTTTCGATATGGAATGTTCCAGCGCACGGGCATTAATGGTCATGCCGACATTGGCCAGCGCCGCAGCCGGCAGGTAGAAACGGCATACATCCACATAGCGCGAGCGTATCCGGCGTTCCCAGGCACCGTCGGATTCTCCCTCCTCCCGCGGATGCTCCTTTTCGACGACTGCTTTCACCTCTGGTAAGGCTTGCTGGTAACTGGTGAAGAGGCTTTCGATGGTCTGGGTGAATACCTGTTGCAGAGGGTGTCCGATCAGTTCGGCTGGAAGGTGAAAGTCTTCCATTGTCCATTTTTGATAGCGCGTCGATTTTTCAGTATAAGATGCCAGGCGGGATGATTCCAGCGCTTCAACAGCCAGGCGGGAGGCATTCTCCACCGCAATGTGCAGTACAGCGTGTTCAGCAACCGAAGCATGGCCGTAGCCAACCACCCATTTCTCATGAAACTGGGCGCTCTTATCCTCATTCAGTTCAGCGGCAATTTCGCGAAAACTTTGGGGGGAACGAGAGGTCTTGGCAAAAGTGACTGCAATTGTTTCCGGGCTTAAGGTTTTAGGGTCGAGAAGATAGACCTGGCGTTCATTTGGCATTTTCCAGCACCTCCGAGGCTTTGTGTTTGTCCCGCTGTATCTGTTCAATCAGGGCATTAACTGACTCAAATCGCACTTCAGGGCGCAGTCTGCTGACAAATTCCAGACGCACCGTTCGGCCATATAAATCTTCATCGAAATCCAACAGGTGGGCTTCAAGTTGTGGAACTACAGCATTGTTATCGAAAGTGGGGCGCAAGCCAAGGTTGCTGACCGAAGGGTGGCGGATGCCTTCAATCCATGCCCAGGTGGCATACACACCGGATGCCGGCATTACCCGTTCCTGCCAAAAAGCCAGGTTGGCTGTGGGAATCCCCAGCGCTTTTCCGCGACCGTCTCCATGGATGACACTCCCATCAACAAAATACCACCGACCCAACAGCCTGGCTGCACTTTCCACCTCACCCTCGCGAACTAATTTTCGGATTTGTGAGGAGGATACTGGTGAACCATCGATTTCTACCGGCTCGTGGACGCCAACGCTGTAATGCAATTGTTTGCCAATTTCAAGTAACCGCGTAAAATTGCCTTCCCGCTGCCTGCCCAGCGCAAAATCGTATCCAATAACCAATCGTTTAAGGCCAAGATGATTCTTCATCAACCGCATGAATTCCAGAGCGCTCAAGGATGCCAGTTCCCAGGAAAATGGTATGGTGACAACGTAATCGACACCCTGATCTCCAAGCAGATTGGCTCTTTCTTCAGGGGTGGTCAGGTACCCGCCGTTGCTTTTTCCCAATACCACCGCGGGGTGTGGATAAAATGTGACGACGGTTGCCAGGTGACCCTGAGCATGAGCACCCTGTACCAGCCTCTTCACGATTTTTTGGTGTCCAATGTGTACACCGTCGAAGGATCCAATGGTGATCCAGGAATTGTTAAGGTGAACCGGGTCTAGCGAGAGAAAATGCTGCATGACTTTTCCATAATTTCAGTATTTGGTCTAGCAGAATAACCATTTTCGACCTGGGATGATTTTACCCGATAACCGCCTGCGGGAACGACAAAAACCGGAGTCGACCTCCGGATTTTGGATAGTTCTCTCAAATAGGTCGGTTTCTAGGAAAAGACCTTTTTTGGCTGCCATTCGTTATTCGATGGATCAAATTCGAGCAGCGCAACCAAGTCGCCATCGACGCTGATACCGCGCGCCATTTTCCCGATGCCGGGTTCACCGGCAACACGGTGCCCATGCCGAATTGAATCTATCGCCTCTTCTGATAGCTCCACCGACGGCCAATCTGATAAAGCCTCAGCAGCGGGAATGACATACTTGTACCAGGAACCGTCATCGAATGCCTCACGCAGTTTTCGTAAGGGAACAGCATCGCGCAAAGTAAACCGACCGGATTTGGTTCGGCGCAATCCCACCAGATGAGCACCGCAGCCAAGGGTTTTACCAAGGTCATTGGCCAGTGACCGAATATACGTACCTGATGAGCAATAAACATCAATGACGACTTCCGGAGGAGCCCATTCGAGCAATTCCAGACTGTACACATTGATTTTTCGCGGCTGCAAGTCGAACTCTTCGCCTTCGCGCGCCATTTCATAGGCTTTGCGCCCTTTGACTTTAATCGCCGAGTAAGGTGGAGGGACTTGTTCGATCTCACCGACAAATTGGTGCAAGGCTTCTTCGAATTGTTCTTCAGAAATATTCACCGGATTGGTGGTTAAGATTTTCCCGTCAGCGTCGTATGTATCTGTAGTTTTACCGAGCTGAATGACAGCCTGATAGCGTTTATCGGAGGCAGAAACATATTCACTCAGGCGCACCGCTGGGCCTAACAAAACCACCAGAACACCTGAAGCCCGCGGGTCAAGGGTGCCGGTGTGCCCGGCGCGCCGGATATACGTTCCGCGGCGCACGATCTGGACTACTTCGTGGGAGGTCAACCCGACCGGTTTATCAACCACGAGTACTCCAGAGATTGAATTCACAAAATCATCATTCATTACCATTTTTCCCCTTTCAAACCTTACCGGGAAAATTGAGATCGCTCAGAATCCAAGTTCTGAATAATTTTAAGAATGCTTAACGTTCATTTCCGTTTTGGAGCAGTTTCTCTGTCGCGTCCAATACAAATGCCTGTACAACGTCGAGTGTTCCAGGAATTTCGGCTCCTGCTGCCGCTGCGTGCCCCCCGCCACCGAATTGTTCGGCGATTTGCGATACATCCCAACCTGGTCGAGACCGCCAACTGACCTTGATCAGATCAGGCGCATGCTCGATAAACAATACCGCAATATCCCCGTCGCTGATACTTGAAAGTAAATTTGTCAGATCAGCATCATCCAGATTATTATACCCGACAGCTTGACGGTCGGCTGCGCGGAGTGTTGCCCAGATCAAGCGGTCGCGCTTCTGAAGGCTGGATAAACCCATGCCCCAATAACGGGCAGCTTCGATGGACCGTGTAATCAATGCTTCGAAATATAATTCTGGCAAATTTGCTCCAAGATCGATCAGATCCGCTGCCACCCGCAGGGCGCGCGAATTCATATTCGAGGTACGGAAACCCATGGTATCGGTCAGAATTCCCGTCAGAAGGGCGCTGGCGGCGTCCTGGGTTATAGAGAAGCCCCACCTGGGTAAAGATTCTGCCAGGATGGCTGAAGTAGCGACAGCTTCAGGCTCAACCAGATTGATTACCCCAAACCGTGTGTTCGTCAGGTGGTGGTCGATCTGAATATCCGGCTTGCGGAGCACGATTTCCTGACCGACCCTTTTGAGTTCACCGGAATCCAACACAATGAAGGTGTCGAAATCACCGGCGGGAGTGCTCACAATCTGCTCACTGCCTTTTAAGTGGAGCATATTTTCAGGAACACCATCGCGGAGCACCATTTGAACAGACCGCCCGCTGGCTTGCAACACCAATCCCAACCCAAGGAGGGCGCCGACTGCATCCCCATCAGGGCGCACATGTGATGTGATTAACACCCGTTCAGCACGCGATAATCGTTCCTGAATGGCGGTATGCAAAGCATCATTCATTCTCGTCCTCTTCCGGGAGAGGATCGGCTTGCGGTTCTTCGGTTTCCCGCAGCGAAGCAATTAGCTTTTCGATCCGATCTGCGCGCTCAGGGGTGGGATCCCAGTGAAAGCGAAGGCGTGGAAAAACGCGCAGCTCCATACTTTCGGCCAAGGACCGGCGGATAAATCCGCTGGCACTTGCAAAGCCTTCCAGTGCTTCTTTCGCTCTTTCGCTTCCTTCGAGGGCAGACAAAAACACATCGGCATAGGCAAGCTCACGATCAACTTTGACATCTGTAATGGAAATTCCACTTATCCGGGGATCGCGAATTTCACCCTTTACCAACATTTCTGACAGGTCCTGGCGAATCCGATCGCCAATCCGTTGCAGTCTTAATTTTGACGGCATCTTACACTTCCTTCAATCCATACACAAGTTAGCTCGAGGATCGCTCCAGTACGTAGCACTCGATCTGATCACCCACTGCGAAATCGTTGAAATTTCTGAATCCCGCACCACATTCGAAGCCGTTTCGTACCTCGCGGACATCTTCTTTTTCGTGTTTAAGGGATGAAAATTCACCTTCAAAAATGATCGTTCCTTCTCGCGTAAGCCGTACTTTAGCGTTGCGGCGGAACTCACCGCTGGTGACCCGGCATCCTGCAATGGCGCCTACTTTAGAGATCTTGAATGTCGCCAGGACAACTCCGGTGCCAACCGTCGTTTCTATGATTTCGGGTTCTAGCAGACCCTTCATAGCCTTTTCGATATCTTCAGTCAGGCGGTAGATAATATTATACAGTCGTATCGACACGCCTTCAGTTTCAGCCATGCGCCGGGCCGCAGCATCTGCCTGGACATTAAAGCCTACCGCAATGGCATGGGAGGCGGTCGCGAGCATGATATCGCTTTCGCTGATATTCCCGGTTTCGGCATGTAAAATGCTGATTTTAATGTCGCTCTGGTCTAACTCGTTCAGGGATGAAACAATGGGTTCAAGCGACCCCTGGACATCGGCTTTTATGATCAAGCGCAATTCTTGCGCTTCACCAGACTGTACCTTGGCAAACAACTCTTCCAGCGTAGCTTTGGGGACGGCTGCAGCGCGCTGCTGGGATTTTAAGGCTCGCTCCTCAATCACAGCACGGGCTTCGCGCTCCGTGGCATATTTCAAGAATATATCGCCTGCTGATGGGACTTCGTTTAAGCCCATGATCTGCACTGGCGTGGAGGGTCCAGCCTTCTTTAGCTTGCGTCCGCGGAAGTCAAACATCGCGCGAATGCGTCCAAAAGCCCGGCCTGCGACGATAATATCGCCAGGTTCAAGCGTGCCGTTATAAACAAGCATGGTAGCTACCACACCCTTGGCCCGTTCCACTTTGGCTTCGATCACATTCCCAAACACCTTGCCATCCGGGTTAGCCTTGATGTCGATATTATCAGAAACCAGCAGAATGGCTTCCAGCAGATCTTCGATGCCCTGTTTTAATTTTGCTGACACAGGAACAACCATGGTGTCCCCATCCCAGTCATCGGGGGTTAAACCGTTTTCGGAGAGCTGCTTCTTGGTGAAGTCAGGATTGGCATCCGGGCGGTCAATTTTATTCATCGCGACGATGATCGGCACGCGCGCAGCTTTGGCGTGCGCGATCGCCTCACGAGTTTGCGGCATTACACCGTCATTTGCCGCGACAACCAGAATAACAATATCAGCACCCTGTGCTCCGCGCGAACGCATGGCAGTGAAGGCTGCATGACCAGGTGTATCCAGGAAGGTGATCATGCGACCCTTTAGCTCCACCTGGTATGCACCGATATGCTGGGTAATACCACCTGCCTCACCTGATGCAACGTTGGTGTGGCGGATCGCGTCGAGCAAGGTGGTTTTTCCGTGATCCACATGCCCCAGGATGGTTACCACCGGTGCGCGGTCGACCAGGCGGGCTGGATCCTCGCGGGCGATCAACTGCCGCCAGAATGGTACTTCGCCTATTTCTTTCTCTTCAGCAATTTCGTACTCTTCAGATTTAGTTTCGAATCCCATTTCCGAAGCGACGATGGACGCCGTATCAAAATCAATCAATTGATTAATATTGGCCATTACCCCATTCGACATCAGTATTTTGATAATCTGGATGGGGCTGGCGGCCATGCGTTGAGCAAGATCACGCACGGTAATGCTGCCTGGCAATTCAATTGTTTTTGACCCATTCTCGCTCATACATACCTCGTTTCTCGCTATTGCGTCCTTGATTCCCCTGATAAATTCCGCAAAGATGTTGTCCTGTGACCGGGGGTGCTTGTCAATGACGACGAATGTTGCTGAAGGGTCAAATCGATCGGCAGTTCCTGAATAACGTTTGTTCCCTGGCAGGGAATAAAACGATCAGGATTCGTTCATATCATCAACTGGCAAACTTTCCATAAAATGGATCAGAACGCCGCGGTCCTGTTCGGTCAATTCAGTTTTTAAGGCATGGGCAAGCGCCCCTTTCAAGGCCTTTTCCCAGCACAAATGCTTGTCGTGTACATAGGCTCCACGTCCGACCGCCTTTCCAGTCGAATCGATGGAAACGCCAGCCGGTCCGCGTACAACCCGGATCAAATTCCGCTTTGCCAGTACTTCCCGGCATCCGACACAAGTTCGCTGCGGAATATGCTTCACACGTTTAGACGGTTTTTTAGCCACCTTTCTTTCTCATATCTTACGCCAATCTGAATCAGGATTCCCAATCCCAATCTTCACCATCGCGGCGGTGTTTGCGGTATACAATCGTCTGATCTTTCTCAGGATCGTATTCAACTTGAACGTGTTTTTTCTTTTTCTTGCCCTTCTTCTTGGCTTGCGAACCGGCACCATCCTCTTCCTCTTCTTCCTCATCCAATGCGGCTGGAGGAATAACGGGGGTGCGTAGTTCGAAGAGCTTGTCGAATGAGGTTTCTTCCTCTTCTGGTTCAACTTCGATCTCAACAGCAGGTTCAGATACAACCGGCTCAGGTTCGCTTATGGCTTCGACGAGTGTTTCCACCGGCGGCTCGATTTCAACGGGTTGTTCCTCGATCACGGCTTCAACAATAGCTTCGGGTTCACCGATTTCAGGGCTGACCGGTTCCATTTCTGCCGTTTCCAGCGCCGCTTCTTCAGCAGCAGTTATTTCAGCAGCCTTTCGCTCGTCAAGGGCGGTTACCAGGTTGTTGATTTCCTGGAGCGCGCGCGGGCCAATACCGTTGAGCCGCAAAATATCGTCAGGCCGGACCTTCATCTGCACGGCCATCTCGCCCAGGGTGCTGAAACCTGCTTCCTGAAGGATGTAAGCAACATGTTCGGGTAAACCGCTGTCCAAAATACTGAGTTCAAAGGCATCGGCAGGGATCAGGCTGCGGGCAACCTCGATCTCATCGACCACAGCTTTTTCAGCTGCCGGGGTGACTGTTGAGCGGCGTTCGACTCGGTCGACGAAACGGACCAACACATCAAACTCCTCAGGCGCTAAGGGGCGGCCTTCAGCTTTGCGCGCCAACAGTTCTTCCACTCTGACCATCGTGTCGGCTTCTTGTTCCGCCACGGCAGCCAGAGCTTCATCTTTTTGGAGGCGGTTAAGCACATCGGAAGCGGCTTCCGGCAGGCTTTTGATATCGATGCGCCAGCCGGTCAGTTTTGCTGCCAGCCGGGCATTCTGCCCGTCGCGGCCAATAGCCAGGCTGAGCTGGTCTTCTGGAACAACTACGGTGGCGGTTTTCCCGCCAGCGTTGCGATCATTGAGGTACACACCATTCACCCGGGCCGGGCTGATCGCCTTGGCGATGAATGCGGCCTGATCGGAATTCCACTCGATGACATCGATCTTCTCGTCATGCAGTTCGCGCACGATGGCTTGAATACGCACGCCGCGGATGCCAACACACGCACCTACCGGGTCGATACCGGGCTGGGTAGCCGAAACAGCCACTTTGGCGCGTTCTCCAGGTTCACGGGCAATCGAACGAATTTCAACGACTCCGTGGTAAATTTCCGGGACTTCGTTTTCCAATAGGCGGCGCAGGAAGTTGCGATGCGTGCGTGAAAGGATGATCTGCGGTCCGCGGGGATTGTCTTTTACCTCTGCCACCAGCGCTCGGACCCGTTCGTGTATGCGCGGACGTTCACCGGGAATTAATTCCTTGCGCGGCATCGAACCTTCAGCTTTCATCTCCAGCCCGATGGTCAATCCCTGTGCGCTCACCGCTTGAACCACACCGCTGACAATTTCACCCATTTGCTTGCTATAGAAATCAAGCTGGGCCTGGCGTTCGGCATCGCGGATCCGCTGTTGGATCACCTGGCGAGCGGTTTGAGCAGCAACCCGCCCGAAATCAGTGGGAGTGCTTTCCACAATGACCATATCGCCAAGCTGCGCCTCCGGGTTCACCTGGCGCGCAACCTCCAGGGTTACCTCGGTTGTCTCCTCCATCACTTCTTCGACGACCTCTTTTTCAGCAAAGATGGTTACTTTGCCGGTTTCGGTGTCTACCTTGGATTCGACATGCTGTGCGTTGGAGGCATTGACAGCCCGGCGGTACGCCGAGACCATTGCCGATTCCAACGCTTTGAGGATGACATCCTTGGGCAGTTGTTTTTCCTCGATGACTTCATTGAAAGCCAGAGTAAATTCGTTCTTCATGCTTGTTCGTTCTCCAAAATACTGGTTAAGCCTTTTATATATGCAGAAAAGTGGGGGAATGCCCACTTTTCGTTGATGGCGAAATAGGTTGGCTTACTTACAACCATTATTTTAACACAGTCAAGGGTAACTTGCAAGGAATTATTCATTGTCTGATAGGGTTTTTGGACTATCAAAGTAATCTTTTAGAACGAGAAAATTATGAGCTATTACAGTGATTACAAGCCTAATTCAGGTTATTCCAACTCTGGCTGACCGCAGAACTCCATGTCCGGAAATTTCAGCCATGCTATACTCATCTAATATCCCAACATAATTCTTATAAGGTGGCGGCATGAAATCTGATTACGTTTGGTGGCGTGATGGCGTGGTTTATCAAATTTACCCGCGATCGTTTGCAGACAGCAGCGGTGATGGAATCGGCGACCTCAAAGGCATCATTGACCGTCTGGATTATATAGCAGAACTCGGCGTGGACGCGGTCTGGTTTTCACCGTTTTATCCCTCACCCGATGTGGATTTTGGTTACGACGTCAGCAATTATATCGACATCGATCCCAAGCACGGCACCCTGGCTGACTATGAGCGGCTGGTGGAAGAATCGCATAAACGCGGCATCCGCGTGATTTTAGACCTGGTCCTCAACCACACCTCTGATCAGCACCCCTGGTTCCTTGAATCACGGAAGAGTCGCGACAATCCTTATTCCGACTGGTATATCTGGCGAGATCCGCGACCTGATGGGGGGCTGCCGAACAACTGGGAAGCCATTTTTGGTACGCCCGGCTGGGAATTCGATGCGCTGCGCGGTCAGTACTACTACCACATGTTTTATCCGCAGCAGCCTGATCTGAATTGGCGCAACCCGCAGGTACGCAAGGCATGCCTGGATGTTGTGCGATTCTGGTTGGACCATGGTGCTGATGGTTTCCGGCTGGATGTGTTCAGCAATTTTTTTAAACACCCTGATCTGCCCAACAACCCGCCGGCACTGGGATTACGCGCCTTCGACCGGCAAAAGCACATCTATGATTCAAATCAGCCAGAAATGATTCCATTGCTGCGCGAACTGCGCGAGCTGCTTGATTCTTACCCTGACCGCTACGCCGTGGGTGAGACTTTTATGCCAACCCCGGAACTGGTGGCAAGGTATACCGCGCCGGGTCTGGTGCATGGAGCCTTTAATTTCGATATGCTGGGCTGCCATTGGGATCCGGCGTGTTTTCTGAAGGTTGTTCAGGAAACTGAAAAAACGATGCATCACGAGGCCTGGCCGGTAAATTTTTTGAACAACCATGATACCTCGCGTTCAGCCTCCCGCTTCCGCAGCGGCGAGAATGATGAGCGTTTAAAAGTCGCCGCGGCGCTGACCCTGACCCTGCGCGGGACGCCGTACATTTATTACGGGGAGGAAATCGGCATGCGGAATATCCATGTGCCGCGCCGGTTTATTCAGGACGGGGTTGGCGAAAAATATTGGCCTATTTTTGACGGGCGGGATAAGAACCGTGCCCCCATGCAATGGGATGCTACACCCCACGCTGGATTTACCACCGGAAAACCCTGGCTGCCGGTACACCCTGATTTTCCGCAGCGTAATGTAGAAGCACAGCGCAAAGATCCGAAATCCCTGCTCAATTTTTACAAGCGGCTCATTCAGGTGCGCAAGGACCTGCCGGCGCTGCGCAGAGGACTGTTTCAACCGCTGACGTATGACCCGCGAAATCTTCTGGCCTATTTGCGGCAAACCAGGGAACAAACCGTGCTGGTCGCATTGAATTTTGGCCGCCGGCCGGTACGCCTGGCGGTTGGTATAGATTTGCGCCAACGCAGCTGGCGCCTGGCACTTTCGAGCCACCATGAGAAATTGCCAGCTTTTGAGGCGGGTGGTTACCTGTCTTTGGCTGGCAATGAGGTGCTGATCCTGGTGGCGGAGACCTGAGTTACTCTTCTTCACCCATCGTTTCACCGACCATTTGCAGGTCGAATGGTACGCCGATCTGTTCGCCAGCTTCGCGTAATCCTTTGACTACCTCGGCCAAAAGGGGCACACCCTCGCGCATATTGCGTTCGTACAGCTCGAACTCTTTTTCGCCATGAATGTAAATGCGCTCATGCCCGACGGCTTTCGGCGCTTCCTTGAGTGTATGGATTAACTGGTCGAGATCTGATCTGAATTCCTGCGGGTCGCGGAACGCGGCGATATTGACAGCCGCAAAGAAATGCCCAACGTTGGCTGCCTGTTCCCGCCCCGGTGCGCCGACTTCGGGGCCAAAAGCTGCGCCAGAGAGTACCCCGGAGAAGATATCGACCATCAACCCCAGGCCGTACCCCTTATAGCCGCGCATGATATCGGATCCGCCCAGCGGCAGCAGAGCTCCGCCTTGCAGCACATCACTTGGTTTGGTGGTGACTGCACCACTCTTGTCGACGCCCCAGCCTTCGGGGATCTCTTCGCCGGCTTTATCGTAGACCGTGATCTTGCCAATCGGCACGATGCTGGTCGCCATGTCGAGCACATAAGGGCGCTCATGCAAAGCCGGAGCAGCCACCGCGATCGGGTTGGTGCCAATAATGCGCGTCCGTCCGTAGGTGGGCGCCACCAGCGGTTGAGCGTTGGTAAAACTGATGCCAATCATGTCATGCGGCAGCGCCATCATGGCATAATAACCGGCGATGCCGTAATGGTTGCTGTTACGAACATTGACTAAAGCTGCACCGTTGTGATGAGCTTTTTCGATGGCAACCTGCATGGCATGATAACCGACCACCATGCCCAGCCCATTACCGCCGTCAATGAGCAGGGTCGCGGGCGTTTCACGAACTGTGGTGAAGGGAGAGGCAGGGTCAATGAGCCCTTTGAGGATGCGCGATCCGTAATACGAGTGCAGCCGGATGATACCGTGCGAGGAGACACCGCGCAGGTCGGCAGAGATAAGGATTTCAGCAGCGGTACTGGCGTGAGCTTCCGATACTCCCAGCTTGCGGAAGAAGCGAATCATGTAATCGGTCAGGTCTGGTGCGCGGTAAAGGTAAGCGAGCGGCATAATTTTTCCCTTTTTTGATCAAATTAGATGAGAAGTGACACAATTATTATAGCAGCGAACGTGGAATGAAGAATATGGGATTGGATTAAAAAAACAAAGATCGCCACGTTGGCGATCTTTGTCATGTTTTCTCAGCGTGTTTTTTTATACGTCCAAATTCCGGACAGCGCGCGCGTGGGTGGTGATAAAGCGCGTACGCGGCGGAACAGCTTCGCCCATCAACATGTCGAAGGTGCGGTCGGCGGCAGCAGCGTCCTCGATGGAAACGGACAGCAGGGTTCGCTTTTCAGGATTCATGGTGGTTTCCCACAGCTGATCGGGGTTCATCTCGCCAAGGCCTTTGTAGCGCTGCAGCGAGGCTTTCTCGGCGCTGGCGCCGAGCGCTTTCAGCGCCTGATCTTTTTCGGCTTCGGTGTAGACATACTGGTGATTGTTTTTATGGGAGATGCGGTACAACGGCGGCTGGGCAATAAACAGATGTCCGGCGTCGATGAGCGACTGCATATAGCGGAAGAAGAAGGTGAGCAGCAGGGTGCGGATATGACTGCCGTCCACGTCAGCATCGGTCATGATGATCACGCGTCCGTAGCGCAGTCCGGTCAGGTCGAAGGACTCGCCGATGCCGGTTCCAAGTGCAGAAATGAGGGCTTTGACTTCATTGTTCGAAAGGATTTTGTCCAGCCGGGCGCGTTCGGTGTTGAGGATCTTACCGCGCAGCGGCAGGATGGCCTGGAAATGGCGGTCGCGTCCTTGTTTGGCCGAACCGCCTGCGCTCTCACCCTCGACAATGTACATTTCGGTCTTGGTGGGGTCGCGTTCCGAGCAGTCGGCCAGCTTCCCGGGCAGGGTGAGGCTCTCCAGTGCCGACTTGCGGATGACCAGGTCGCGGGCTTTACGGGCGGCATCGCGGGCGCGGGCGGAGGTCAGGCATTTCTGGACGATGGCTTTGGCGGCGGAGGGATTTTCCTCGAGGAAGGCGTAGAAGGCTTCGCCGACCACCTGCTGAACATAGGTTTGCACCTCGGGGTTCATCAATTTGACTTTGGTCTGCGATTCGAACTGCGGATCCGGGTGCTTGATCGAAACCAGAGCCGTCATACCTTCGCGCGTGTCGTCACCGCTGAAGTTGGGGTCGGCGTCTTTGAGTAAGTTCGTGCGGCGGGCATAATCATTGATCACGCGGGTAATTGCCGCGCGCAGCCCGGTCATGTGGGTACCGCCGTCGATGGTATTAATCGTATTGGCGAACGAGTAGACCGATTCGGCATAGGCGTCGGTATATTGCACGGCTACCTCGATGCCGATTTTATCAATATCACGCTCAGCAAAGAAGACAGGATGCAGGACGGTGCGGTTGCGGTTGAGATACCGCACGAAGGACACGATCCCGCCCTCGAAATAGAAGGTCATTTCCTTCTGGATGCGCTCATCCACCAGCTTGATCTGGACTCTGCGGGTGACGAACGCCATCTCGCGGAAACGCTGCACCAGGGTTTCGAACTTATAATCGATCTCTTCTTTGAAGATTTCACGGTCAAAGCGGAAGGTGGTGGTTGTGCCGGACTGGGTGGAATCGCATTTACCAATTTGCTTCACGGGATCCTGTGGTATTCCGCGTTCATAGCGCTGCATATACAGTTTGCCATCACGACAGACGCGCACCTCACACCACTCGGATAGTGCATTGACAGCCGAAACACCTACACCATGCAAACCACCCGAAACTTTGTAACTGGACCCCCCAAACTTTCCACCAGCATGGAGCGTGGTCATTACCACCTCGAGCGCTGATTTTTTCTTTTCAGGGTGAATATCGACCGGGATACCGCGTCCGTTGTCATCCACGGTGACAGAACTATCGGGGTGAATGACGATGTTGATCTGGTCGCACACACCAGCCAGGGCTTCGTCGATGGAGTTGTCGACAACTTCATAAACCAGGTGATGGAGCGCTTTAATATCCGTACCGCCAACATACATGCCAGGGCGCCGCCGGACTGCCTCGAGGCCTTCCAATACCTGGATATCTTTTGCGCCGTATGAAGAAACATTCGCTGGTTGTACCACTTAAACCTCCTGGATAATGAAGACACCTATCCTCCGGTCAGGCAGGATCGATGAGTTTTGATTGTCAGGTGTTAATTTCTTGCTGCCGTGCGGGCATGGTGCTTTCAACCATCCACCGCAAACCCCCGCGGAAATAAACAAAACTGGCTGCAAATATTGCAGTGTAAATAAAGGCATGCCCCAAAATCCCAACCAGTGTCATCCATGAACTGGTCGGCGGGACGCGCCAGAGAATATCCATTCCCTGGGTGAAGACCATCCCAACAATGATGAAAATACCGGTGCCGGGGAGAAAATACCGCACCAGCCGCACGCTGGTCATAATAGAAACGACAAGATTGTTTTTTCCGCTAAACACCGCGTGCGGCGTGAAAACCAGCGGGAAAAGGATCCAGATGAGGAGAAAGCCGGCAAACATCATGGCGAAGTCGCCAAGCATCGGATTGATGAGCGCAACAACAGAAACCAGCAAAAGGGCTGGAATCGCGAGAATTGCCAACAAAATAAAGAAACTCAGGGAAAGCCCAAAAGCCTGGCCAATTTTTTTGATAAAAGCACCGATTTCCAAAGCATCCTTGGTCTCAGCGGTCGCCTGAGCCAACAAATGGAAATACAAGCTTCCAGCGATCAGGCCAATCGCAAGGACTGCCAGCCAGATGATCACCGCGTTTCCCAAATTATTGACTTCAATGATCCAGGCTGCTCCCAGGGGGGTATCGCCAGCCCCGGCGGATGCCATCAAACTGGGTACGCCGATTGGTATGGTCCTGACCAGCCCAAGCAGGTTGAAACTATCCAGAATCTGATTCCAGATCTCACCCGCACCTCTAATTCGGGCGGCTAAATCGGATGAATTAGCCTGCTGCAGGTAAAGCGATGTTTCGGTGAACAACGGCAGAAGGGCTTGCTTGATGCGGATTTGTGGCCCAAGCCAGAGCAAGAGGTCGATAGCGGCAGGTAAAACCAGCAGCGCAAGATTATTTGCTGCAACATTAAAACCCGCGATGATCGCGTTCATCATGCGCGGGGGGGCGCCAGAAACTTTGGTGCGATTTTCCATATATAAGGTAATTTTACCATATCTGACCGTCTGGCGCTTGGTCCGGTGACCCCCTTACGTCTGGATCCACCTGCAAATCCCCGCAGAATTACGACTTGCAGGGTAAAATTTACTTATGCATTCTCCACAGCATTTGCCTGATGCCAACCGCTTGAGCGTAATTACGGCTGCCATACTGCTGGTATATGCCCTTACTCCATTTGTCAATTTGCCCGGTCAGCAAATAGATCTGCAATTGCCTGGGTTCCTTTTCGAGCTGCAGTTGAATTTCAACACGATGGTCTCAATTCTGGTGGCCTTACTGGCTGCAGCCGGCACCGATTGGCTCTTGCAGGGGCACCCAACGGCTGCGGGGGCGGCTCGCCTGCCAAACTGGCTATTGCCTGCCCTGACCGCCTGGGTGATTGGAGTACCTCTTACCACGCTTGAAGTCAGCACCGAATGGTGGGTTGTGTTTGCATTGGGCGGCTTGTTGTTGATTTTGGTGCTGGTGGCGGAATATATCGTCGTCGATCCGAATGATATCCGCCATGCGCCTGCCAGCATCGGTTTGATCGCAGTTTCGTTCGCGCTTTATCTGGTTCTGGCAATTTCCATTCGAGCCGCTCCATTTCGCCTGTACGCCGTGCTGTTTGCCCTGGCACCGACCGTTTTTTTGGTCAGCATCCGCACGTTGTATCTGCGCAGCGGGGGCCGCTGGCTGTTGAGCTGGGCCGTAGGCATCACCCTGGTGATCGGACAGATCGCCACCGGTTTGTATTATCTGCCCATCAGTCCTTTGCGTTTTGGCCTGATTCTATTAGGATTGACCTACGCCCTTACCGCGCTTGCGTCCGGAATTGAAGAACAAAGGTCACCATCGGTGATATGGGTTGAACCGGTGATAATGTTAATTGTGATCTGGTCGATGGCAATATTTGTTCGCGGCTGATGACTGAAATTTTGTTTCTCACCCAAGAACAGATCGCTGAAATGAAAGCTCATGTGGAGTCCTGTGCTCCTGAAGAAGGCTGCGGTTTACTGGCAGGGCGCGACCACAAGGTCGAATTAACAATTCTGATAACCAATCAAACCCACAGCCCGGTGCGTTACAATATGGAACCGAGAGAGCTCATCGCCGCCCTGTATAAAATCGAAGAGCGCGGGCTGGAATTGCTTGCCAGCTTTCATTCTCACCCAAACGGTCCGGCTGTGC
This sequence comes from Chloroflexota bacterium, assembly GCA_021848775.1. Classification (GTDB taxonomy): domain Bacteria; phylum Chloroflexota; class Anaerolineae; order Anaerolineales; family Anaerolineaceae; genus Bellilinea. Next base: position 16,091 of record JAJZTR010000032.1, read on the forward strand.
CTTCAGAATCAGACGTAAAGGAATACGCTTACCCGGAAACGTACATGCTGATTTTGTCGAAAACCATGGACAAATGGAAGGTTAAAGGGTTTAGAATAATAGATGAAACTCACAGTGAAATTGAATTGCGTATTGTTTGATCACGCAACCTTTAGCGGTTAAAGGTGTTGATTTAAATGTTTGGAGGATTTTTATGAGTGAATTCTGGATGATTACCCTAACACTTGCTCTTTCATATATAGTCGGAGCAATTCCATTCGGGTTATTAATCGTATGGATATTTAAAGGCAAGGATGTGCGTCTGGTTGAAAGCGGTCGAACCGGGGGGACCAATGCCATGCGCGCGGCTGGCTTTATCGCCGGACTTCTCACTGCCGGGTTGGATGTGTTGAAGGGGTATTCAACGCTTTGGATTGTGTCCTGGCTGGCGCCTGGTCTTCCCTGGGTGAATGTGACAGCAGCCCTGATGGCGATCCTCGGGCATAACTATTCTATTTTCCTGATTGAGAAAAGGATTGGCGGCGGAGTCCGGTTACGCGGTGGAGCAGGCGGGGCTCCGGCTTTTGGCGGCGCAATGGCGCTTTGGGCGCCGGCCGGTTTAATCATCCTTCCTCTGGGAATTTTGGTTTACATATTTATTGGGTACGCGTCAGTGACAACCATGTCGATTGGTCTTTTCGCCAGTGGGATTTTCCTTGTCCGGGCAATCCAGGGGTTGTCACCATGGGAGTACGTTTTCTATGGTCTGGCAGCACTAATCATTGTCATGTGGGCGCTGCGTCCAAATCTGGCTCGTTTGCGCGACGGCACAGAACGCAGCGTCGGCTTGCGCGCGTATCTTCAAAAAAGACAGGCCGGAAAAAAAGACCTGGCCAGCAAGGTGTCCACAACACGACCTTCAAGAAACCGGCGTGTCAGGAAAGTTGAGCCTTATTCAGGCAGATAACCAAACCTGCCGCAGGTTCCTCACGAATAAAAAACGCAGCGTTGTTTTCAACGCTGCGTTTTTTATTGATATTCTCGAATATTGATTAAGCTTCAGCGGGGGTTTGGCTAAGTGTTGTTTCTTCGGTAGAGAAATTTTTATACAGGTAACGCACATTCCGTTTGTGCAAGTCTTCAGCGATACCACCCAGGTAGACCCGACTCTTACCGCAGGATTCGATGTCGATCGCCGCTAAAGCTTCGATGGGATTCTTACGGCGGGCGGCGTTCCGAACTGCTTTACGGACAGATTGAATGTAGGCTAAATTATCGCGCACCGCATCATCGATTTCGCCCCGAAGAATAATATCTCCGTGACCTTGAATTATGTTCTCCAGCCCCATTTTGCCGATCATTTTTATGGTGTTGCTCAACACATCCGGATCACCATCCACCATATAGGGCAGAGGTAAAAAGGCATCTCCCGCGAAAAGAACCCGATCTTCCTCGACCAGTACCGAAATGCCATCCGGGCTGTGACCGGGAGTATGGATGAATACCAGATTTTTCTTGGGGGTTCGCAGGGTCAAGGTGCCTTCACCGAAGGTCAGGTGAGGGTAGACCAGTTTTACCTGGCGAAAGGCTGAATTTTGTTTTCGAGCTGCGTCTAAAGATGCCGGACCGCGCAATTCCATCAACTCACGGCATAACGCATGCGAGACAATGGTAGCTCCCGGAAAAAAGCAGTTTCCCCAGGTATGATCGGCGTGATAATGAGTGTTGATCACGTACCGGACGGGAACGCTGAGCTGCTCTTCTATAAAAGCGCGCATCGCGAGGGTCTCGTCGGGTGTTGCGAGTGTGTCGATTACAACCGCCCACTGCGGACCGGTTATCGCACCTGCGGTCACCTGTGCATAAACTTCACTTTGAAACCAATAGACATTTTCTGAGACACGTTCACGATGCATAGTTTATTCCTGAGCTCAATTAATAGAAGTTATTGTATAGCAACGAAAGTTACCCGCCGGGCTAATATTCGGTGTGAAGACCTATTAATTCTTTTATGCCCTTCCGGTCCCAGGCAGGTAATATGCGGGGTTGAGTAGTGACTGCACATGTGAAAACAATATCGCACCAAGGGTATAGAATAGCATAAATGAAATTAAAAGTCAAAAAACGTACTTTAATGCAAAGTCAGACGCTATTCAGGTCAGTTTATTCTGGAAACGAAGGCGGTTCCTCATCCATTTGATCATGGTGCAGGGTTAACCAATGGTGTTTATAGAGATAATATCCAACCCCAAAAATTGAAATAAACTCAAATATCAGTAAGCCTAATATCCAGGGCCAATAACGGCGGCTAAGTGTCGACATCTGATCCACCCAGTTTTGCGCCGGCGGGACCGGCGTGGAGCTGGTCGCTGACTGTGTTGGTAACTGAGTTCCCGAACTGGTCGAAACAGAGGTGGTAACGCTCGAAATTTCTGTGCCTTCAGCAGGTGGATAACCAGTGCCAACCCCAGGAGGTGGTGTGGTAAAAAGCGTTGTATTGGGCGACAACGATAAAGTTCCAGTTATAGCGGCGGTTGACAAGGGGGAAAAGGTTGCCACCAATCGCGCCGTGGCAGTCTGCGCGGCCCGACTTATTGTAGCAGTCGCCATGGCTGTGCGCGTTGGGAAAAGCGTGCGGCTTGGCTGCGGAGTCGGGGAACGGTAAATGTAATAGGTGGCATAGCGAATCGGGGTTCTGGTGCGGGTAGGCAGCCGGGTAGGGGTTACAGTTCGGGTGATGGTCCTGGTGGATGTCACGGTCGAAGTTGGGGTTGGCCCGGTAGGAGTTACGGTATGAGTGACAGTTGGCGTCAGGGTGACGGTTGGGGTTAAGGTGGCGGTTTGGGTAGGCTGACCGATGGTTGTGCTCACAACCTGCGAAAAAGAGGATCCCAAACCGGTGCTGATGATTTCCAGCCGGTAATAATAGGTGGTGTTGCTGGTCAGCCCGGTGTCAAGGTAATCATATTGTGCACCGCTGGTACCCGTTCCACGTCTGGGAATAAAACTGCTGACCCGCTCGAAGCCGCCGGTACTGGTCAGACTTCGCAGCACATAAAAACCGGAGGTGTTTATTTCGCTGGAGGTGGTCCACTGGATAGCAGCCTGCCCAATTCCCGCGATGGCTTCCAAACGGGTGATGACCACAGATGATGACAGGGACGGCAGCCCTACCACGAACGGAGTAAAGTTCAGGTCGGTGTTGAAATCCGGCCTGCCTGTGGCATCAATCGCAACCATGATTTCATTGGTCGCAGGGTCGCAGCTGGTTTCCTGGCCTGTGGACTGTGTGGTGTTCCAACCGGTTGGTGAGGTCGTAAATGGTGAATACCAGTACAAAGGGTAGCGGGGTTCATCAGCGGATAAACAGTAATCCGTTGTTTTAATGGTTGAGGTGCATCCTGCAGTCCGGTCAAAGCGCAGTGAAAGATTCAATGTCCCACCGGCAATTGACCCTTTATCCATAAAAATGTCGTAATAATTTGAGCAGGGCACCAGGCTGTTGGCTGATCCGCCGGTAAACGGCACGTTTTCAGGCGATCCTGCCCCATGATTGAGTATGTTGAGCGCGTAATCCTCTCCCGCAGCCGATCGTTGATAACTTACCAATCCATCGAAAATGGATTGTTTTGCGGTCGATACCGTCACTCTTTCAGCGCTGACCCCGGCAGCCCCGTCGCGCGGGAGGACAGGGGCGCCAAGCTGCTTGCTGTCAGCAGCCCCGATATGCTCGGTGTCAGCAGCCCCGCATCCCTCGGTTGCGGTACTGCTGTTGATACCAAAACCCCAGAAGTTATGATCGGCTGACCCGGCCAAATTGCAATTGACCTGCGACCCGACCCTGTTGTTGTAGATGTTATTGCCGACGATCTGCACCGAACCTGTTCCACCGGAATCGCGGAAAACAGCAAATCCTGAGTTATTGAGCACCTGGCTGAAGCGTAGAGTTACATTGCCGGAGGTGTCCGATATAAATAGCGCATCCAGCCCCGCCAATAAATCGAGGTATTCGAGCGTTACATCCTGCGGACTGTTTACAACCAGCAGGTCGCGGTTGGGGGTAGTGCAGCTGCCGTCGGTTATGGTCAGGTTCTGCAGCGTTGCGCCGGAAGAAATGTGCAACATCGGGTTCGAACATTCGCTGCCCAGGAATGTGATGCGCGAGTCATCCAACCCCTTAATCGTGACCGGGCTGTCGATCAAAACGGTATTACTTTTAATCCGGTAACTTCCCAGTACATTGATCTTGGCAGCCTCTGAAACAACCGCATCTTTCAATCCGGTACCATAACCGTCAGCCAGGTCGGCGGCAGAATTAAGATAACAGGGTGTAAGACTACCACAGGCGGCGGCATCATTGGCAACATAAACCTCCGTGCCGGTTGGAATGACGGACACGAAGGCAAAGCTCTGGGCTGGAGATTCCCACTTAGAGCTCGACTGCTGGAAGATTCGAACTATCACAGATCCGTTGCTTGTTGCTGTTCGTCCAATTCGGAATCTAAAATTTAAAACATCGCCAAGCGGATCGGAAAGATGTTGGGCAGAGACCCCGCCAGCAAGTTCAT
>JAJZTR010000219.1 GCA_021848775.1 Chloroflexota bacterium
GGTTAATGCGGCTGGCTGCTGCGCGCGTTTTGTGGCGAAAGCCAGCGCCAGAATGGTAAGGACATACGGCAGCATGATGGCAAAATCGGACGGGATGTTAATCCCCAGCACTTGAATCCACATCTGTAAGGCGTTGACAAAGCTGAACAGCAGCGCCCCGGCCAGAACCCCCCACGGTTTCCAGCCGCCAAAATAGACCAGCGCCACAGCGATGAACCCCATGCCGTTGGTCATATTTTCCTGGAACAAATTGATCAGCGCAATGGATAGCGAAGCGCCGGCGATTCCCGCCAGCATCCCGCCCAGACAGACGCTGAAGTAGCGCACGAATGTGACATTGACGCCCAGGGTGTCGGCAGCCTGCGGGTTCTGACCCACCGCCCGAATCTTAAGTCCGAAGGTGGTTTTGTTCAGGAACCAGTACGCGATGGGTACCAGCAGAAAGGCGGCGTACACCAGAATATTATGGTTGAATAACACCTCGCCCAGGTACGGGATGTCCGCCAGGATTGGAATGCGGATGGCTTTGAAACCCTCGATCGATTCCACCCCGCCCAGCGTGGTCTTGAAAAGCAGGCTGGAAAGACCCAGCCCAAAAAGGTACAGACCGATGCCGCTGATTCCCTGCTCGGCTTGCAGCGTGACGCTGATCAGCGACATCAGCAGCCCCATCAGGATGCCCACGATGGCGGCTGCCAGCAGCCCCAGCCAGACATTGCCGGACTTCATGCCGACGAAAAATCCACTGTAAGCGCCCATCAGCATGATGCCGTCCACGCCCAGGTTCAACACGCCGGAGCGCTGGGCAAAGGTCTCGCCGATGGCGGCAAAAATATAGGGTGTGGCCAGCCGGATACCCGAGTAAAGGATGCCTAAAACAACGGTTCTGCTGAATAGCTCATCCATGGGTTTCTCTCCGGCGGGCGCGCTTGCGCGACCAGATCTGGCTGGCGACAACAAACAGCACGACCAGTCCCAGCAGGGCAGTGATTAATGAGGAGGGAACCTGCACGGCGCGCTGCATCTTATCTCCGCCGACCAGCAGCCCGCCAAACAATACCGAAGCCGGGATGGTTCCCAGCGGGTGCAGCCCGCCAAACAAGGCGGCGACGATGCCCGAGAAACCATATCCGCTGGCCAGGTTTTCCATCATGCGGTGCTGAACGCCCATCACTTCGATGGAACCCGCCAGTCCGGCGAACGCCCCGCCGAGGATCAGCGCCAGCGCCTGGTAGGTCGGCACCTTGATGCCCGCGTACCTGGCGGCGTCGATATTCAACCCGACCGCGCGGATGCGGTAGCCGATGGTGGTGCGCCACAGGAAGATATAGACCAGCACCGCCAGCACCACCGCCAGTATCGCGCCGGAATGCAGCAGCGTTTGCGGCACCAGGCGGGTCAGCCAGACCGATTTCGGCAGCAGCGCCGACTGCGCGATGCGCGTGCCCTGCTCGATTTCCTTGGGATCGATCATCGGGCCGCGCAGCAGGAAATTAGAAAGCTGCACCGCGATGGCATTCATCATCACGGTGCTGAGAATTTCATTTACCCCTAATTTGGCTTTGAGGATGCCCGGAATACCGCCCCAGAAAGCCCCGGCCAGCGCTCCCAGGATCATGCAGGTCGGCAGCAGGATCCAGCCTGGCAAGTCCTTCATCCCGACGGCAAAAGCGGTGGCAGCCAGCGCACCGACAATAATCTGCCCTTCGCCGCCAATGTTGATCACGCCGCCGCGGAAGGCGATGCACACCCCCAGGCCCACCAGCAGCAAAGGCGTGGCCTTGACCAGCGTCTGCGTGATCCCCGACACATCGCCGAACGCCCCTACAATCAGGGCGGCATAGGCTTCAAAGGGGGAGACACCCAGCGCCGCCAGCATCACCGCGCCAATTAAAAAGGCGGCCGGCACAGCCAGAAGCGGCAAAAGCGCTTCGAGTATCCGGTTTAACGTTCGTTTCATACCCACACGGTCTACCATGAAGTAAAGGGGATCCTTTCGATTTTGTTCGAGTGGAAACGATCTTGCAGGAGGCTGTAAATATTAATTTATTGAAAAACCGTGGGAGGAAAAAGACGGGACCACAACCGAAATCAAGGCGGTGATGGGAGGTTGTCTGACCTCTGATTATACCTCAAGAGTTTACAAGAATTCCTTCAAAATGCCAAGTGACAATAAACAAAAAATCATTGTGACAACCGCTAATTTTCAGCAAAGCTGACTCCGCCGCGGGCGGTTTCGCCGGTTTTGCGAACGGATGGGCGTTCAATTTGATAATTACAAGATCAAAGGGCGGTGAGGCACTTTGATCTTTATTGGGCGGCAGCTTTAAGCCAAACTTTAAGGTTTTATTTGCAAACCAGCCTTTATTTCTGTACAATAGAATAATGTTAGGGTTTCCGGTAAAGAATATATTGGTTTAACTGCCCGAAAAGGCAAACTCACCACCAATGGGTGCGCAAAGCTATGGATCTGATGACCCGGAATACCAGGCTGCCGAAGGCACATTAAAAAATGGGATATTTTGGCAGTCTGTATGCTTAACTGCTTGCAGCCCGGAATGAGGAGGTGTGTCTCGGATTGGTATGCAACCTGCAACTTTCCCCACAGTATCCACTTTCATTTAATACGGGAGGAATTTCATGTATAAGAGATTAAGCATAACATTGGCGCTCGTCCTGGTACTGGCAGCCGGTTCCTTTATGCCGGTTTCCGCCCAGGAGGTACAGCCGGTTGATCCGCTATACCCGCAGGAGGTTATCGAATACGACGGTATTATCGACGAAACACCGCAATACTATTTCGTCGAGCTTATTGGTAAACCGACCGTAGACGGCAGCAGTCTGGCGTATGTCAAGGCGGAGAAGAACGCGTTCCGCAGCGCCGCCCGCCGTGCCGGTTTGATTTACACCGAGCGCATGGCCTTCGACACCCTGTGGAACGGCCTGTCGATCAAGGTTGATCCGGCCCAGTTGGGAAAAGTGATGCGCCTCCCGGGAGTCAAAGCCGTCTACCCGGTGGATGTCATCGGCATACCGGAAACCTTTGACCTGGGCTATGACCCCGAACTGTACACCGCTCTGGCTATGACCGGCGCGGACGTCGCCCAGAGCGAGTTGGGTTACACCGGAAAAGGCATCAAAGTGGCGGTGATGGACACCGGCGTCGATTACGATCACCCTGACCTGGGCGGCTGCTTTGGCCCGGGCTGCCGTGTGGAAACCGGTTGGGATTTTGTCGGTGACGCCTTCAACGCCGACGACACCTCTCCATCCTACAACCCGGTCCCTGTGCCCGATCCTGATCCGGATGACTGCAACGGGCACGGCACGCACGTGGCCGGCATCATCGGCGCCAGCGGCACGGTCACCGGCGTGGCGCCCGAGGTCACCTTCGGCTCCTACCGCGTCTTCGGCTGCGAGGGCTCGACCACATCGGATATCATGCTGGCCGCCATGGAACGCGCTTTCGCTGACAAAATGGATGTGCTCAATATGTCCATCGGCAGCGCCTACAACTGGCCGCAGTACCCGACCGCCGTCGCCGCCAGCAAAATGGTGGACCGCGGCATGGTGGTGGTGGCGTCCATCGGCAACAGCGGCGCCAACGGCCTGTACGCGGCCGGCGCGCCCGGCCTGGGTGAGAAAGTCATCGGCGTGGCAGCGTTCGACAATTCACATGTCTTCCTGCCGTACTTCACCGTGAATGACACGCCCATCGGCTACATTACCATGGCCTTCTCGCCGCCGGCACCCACCACGGGTACTTTTGAGGTGGTAAATGTTGGTCTGGCTTGCTCCCCTCTGGCTGTGGATCTCACTGGAAAGGTGGCGCTGGCCGCCCGCGGTACCTGCGCCTTCTCTGTCAAAGCGGTCAACGCTATCGCTGCCGGCGCGGAAGGAGTCCTGGTTGCGAATAACGCGCCGGGCGTTTTCAACGGCACCCTGGGTGGT
>JAJZTR010000033.1:0-18719 GCA_021848775.1 Chloroflexota bacterium
AATGGAGCAGCCCCCTTATCAGCGCTGCAGCATTCAGTTTCTCACTCCTGTTCCTGACCTTCTTGAAGATCGGGGCAGTCCTGTATGGAAGCGGATATGTTTTGCTGGCTTTTTTGCAGGCTGATTTTGTAGACCGTCTGGGTTGGTTAACCTCCCAGCAGCTGCTGGATGCCGTTGCCGTCGGGCAGGTGACGCCCGGCCCGTTACTCACCACTGCCACCTTCGTAGGGTATCTGTTGGGCGGTGTCCCCGGGGGGTTGCTGGCCACCCTGGGAATCTTTCTTCCTTCCTTCATCTTTGTGGCTATCTCCAACCCCCTGATCCCCAAGATCCGAAACTCCGTGTGGGTGCGTGGTTTGTTGGATGGCGTAAATGTAGCCTCGTTGGGTTTGATGGCAGCCGTGACCTGGATCTTAGGCCGGGCTTCTATCATCGACCCGGTAACCATCGTGATTGCTCTGGTAAGTCTTGCCTTGCTCTTGCGGTTTAAGTTCACCAGCACCTGGCTGATTGCCGGAGGAGCGCTGATTGGATATCTGACCTTTCTTCTGAAATAGCGCCATACCTGAAATGGCCGGGTCTCATCGTAGGATGTGAAACCCGGCCTCAGATACAAATAATCTTGTAATTTAAGACCTTACTTGCTCTTGTAGACTTCTTCGGTGGTCTTTTCAGCTAATTCTGCCAGGGTCAACCTGGTTAGCGGAATGACTTTGTTGATATCCAGCCCGAGTTTCTGCGCAACACCCGTCCCATAAGCCGGATCGGCTTTATAGAAGTGAACCAGCTGCCGAACCTTGATTCGTTCCGGAACTCCCTGCATGGCATCGTAAAGGTTGCTGAAGAGCTGTTCCTTTTGGCTGGCGTTCATCAGGCGGTAGAGTTCACCTGGCTGAGTGTAGTCGTCGTTACCATCTCGGTGATCGTAACGGTCTGCATCGCCCGAGATTTTCAATGGCGGTTCCAGATACTGGTGATCTTCCACAGGTCCGCCAAAGCTGTTGGGTTCGTAATTGACCGCGGCGCCTGCGTTGCCGTCAAAACGCATGTGACCGTCGCGGTGATAGGTGTTGATCTCGGAATGCGGCCGGTTGACGGGTAGCGCAGCATAATTGACACCAATGCGATAACGGTGCGCGTCAGCGTACGACATGATCCTGGCTTGAAGCATTTTGTCCGGCGAGAAGCTGATTCCCGGAACGATGTTCGATGGCTCGAAGGCTGCCTGTTCGATTTCCGCAAAGTAATTCTCGGCATTGCGGTTCAGTTCGAAATACCCGACATCGATCAACGGATAATCTGCATGCGGCCAGATTTTGGTCAGGTCGAACGGATTGATGGGATAAGTTTCCGCCTCAGCTTCCGGCATGACTTGTATTTGGAAGCGCCATTTAGGGTAGTCGCCGCGTTCGATCGCATTGAACAAGTCATTCTGCGAGGACTCGCGATCCTGCCCGACGACCTGCGCTGCCTCGGCATTAGTCCAGGTTTTAATGCCCTGCATGGTCTTGAAATGGAACTTTACCCAGAAGCGCTCATTGTTGCCATTAATGAAGCTATAGGTGTGGGAACCAAAACCATCCACAAAGCGGTACCCCTGGGGAAGTCCGCGGTCGCTGAACAGGATAGTTACCTGATGCAAGCTTTCTGGAGAAAGCGACCAGAAATCCCACATGGCAGTCGGGCTGCGCATATTGGTTTTTGGATCGCGTTTTTGGGTATGAATGAAATCGCTGAACTTGTAGGCATCACGGATGAAGAAAACCGGGGTGTTATTGCCCACCAGATCCCAATTGCCGTCTTCAGTATAGAACTTAATGGCGAATCCGCGAACATCGCGTTCAGCGTCAGCAGCCCCTCGTTCGCCGGCAACTGTAGAAAAACGCAACAACATGGGGGTTTCCTTGCCAACGTGTGAAAATACTTTTGCTTTTGTGTAGCGGGTGATGTCATGCGTGACGGTCAATGTGCCAAATGCCCCCGAACCTTTGGCATGAACAACGCGTTCTGGAACGCGCTCACGATTGAATGTGGCCATTTTTTCGAGGAGTTGGTAGTCCTGTATCAGCACCGGACCGCGGGGTCCAGCAGTGATAGAGTTCTGGTTGTCTGCAATGGGTTGGCCGTGAGCTGTAGTTAATTTCTTTTTTGCCATTTTTCCCTTCCCTTTTTCCTGATAAATCTGCTCGATATATTCTATATTGTAACAATATTATATATAGATGTAAAATATAAATCAATTATCCAATGCATAGATAATGCTTATACATCGGTTGGAGGAATAATGGAAATCCATCAATTGACCTATTTTGTTGCTGTGGCACAAACCGGAAGCTTCAGCCGGGCTGCCGAACAATGCCTCGTCACACAACCTTCCCTGAGCCAGCAAATCATTAAACTCGAACAGGAATTGGGGGAGCAGTTGTTCGACAGACTGCATCGAAGGGTAGTGTTAACCGAAGCCGGACGCATCTTGTTGCCGCGAGCAAATCTGATCTTGTCCGAAGTGAATGACATAAAATTACGCCTGACCGACGATATTAAAGAAGGCAGGGGGTTGTTGTCGGTTGGGTTCATACCGACCATAGCTCCATTTGTCCTTCCGCGTACCATAAAGCGATTTGCAGAATCCTTTCCACATGCGCGCTTAATGGTTCAGGAGGATCTAACTGAAAATCTGGTTCATGAGTTGGTGGATGGGAAAATCGATGTAGCCATCACCAGTCTGCCGATTCATAATGACCAGATCCAAACCATCGAATTGAGAACTGAACCGCTGCTGGTTGCCTCAGCGGTTGAGAATCTGATGAATCGACAGGCTTCAATTCTCGTGAAGGAGTTGGAGGAGTATCCATTTATCGCTCTCAATGAAATGCATTGTCTTGGAGCACAGATTCAGGATTTTTGTTACAAAGCAAATCTGGACATAAAAATTGTGTGCAATACCACCCAGCTCTCTACCGTCCAGCGATGCGTGGCGCTTGGATTGGGAGTATCTTTAGTTCCTCAGGCACAGGCGGCTCTCGATACTACCGGAAGAATCTCGTACCGCGCATTGACTGATGCCAATCCTGAGCGCAAGATTGCGGCTGCCATTCACAAAGATCGCAGACAATCCTATCTGGCGCAACAATTCATCGAAATTGTGCGTGATGAGTACGGCAATGCCTGACGACAGCGTTTTTGGCGGATACGTATAGCAGAGAACCAAATGATAAATGGAATTAGTTTTCTTTGAAAAATGAATGTACAATGGTTCTCCCATCCCTAATCACCATTGACATGCTCACTGACGCTCATAATCTATTATTGGTGTTGTCTTATGAATCAAAAATTGACCGTTATCATTATTTTGACGACGATTAGCGCCTTTTTTAGCCAGGTGCTTTTAGGCAATCATGCATGGGGAACGGATCCTTCCATTTTTCAGCAACGGTCCGTTCATTCTGCATCCGTTGAACCGCATACGATCTATTTACCCATTATCCAAACCACGGATGGTGCGTTTTTCGTTTCCACGACCGGATCAGACGGTAACCCCGGAACCGCAAGCGCTCCGTGGAAGACTTTGCAGTATGCTGTGAACCACGCCCCGGCTGGTGGGACGGTCTATATTCGCGCTGGTGAATATACCGGTTTCACTTTAACCCGGTCTGATCTAACCCTTTCAAGCTACGCAGGAGAAACCGCGTATATTCATGGAAATGGGGAGGACACCTACACAGTTAAAATCCTGAACTCAGATCATATCGTCTTATCTGGCATTGTGTTTCACGACAACCAGAAGCAGTACAGTGCGGGTGTTTATGTTGAAAATTCCACTTCCATAGCACTCACTGAAAATATCTTTTACGATCATCAGGGGTTCGGCATTGTCACCAAAAATGTCAGCGATGTGTCGATCGAAGGAAATGATCTCTACGACAATGCAAATGCGATAGAAATCCGCTACGGGAGTGCCGGCGTTGTCATCAAGAATAACAAAATCCACAACAATACACGCAAGGTTGACAGCGGTAGAGGGGCGATCGGGGTAACTTTCTATCGGACCACGGGTCCGGTCACTGCGATTGGAAATCAATTATGGGATAACCATTCCACCGGGGAGGCCGACCCTGAAGGCGCTGCTTTCGAAGTGTATGCCGGTGGCAATGTGTCAATGATTGGCAACACGATCTGGGAGAATGAAACCGTCCTCGAGACCGGAACGGATGGGCAGGCAGCCTGTTCGAATATCACTTTCACGCGCAATGTTGTCTATCGCATCGCACGGCAGCAAGGGTTGATTCTGCGCTGCGCTTCGAACAGCATGATCGCCAACAATACCTTCGATGGGTTGGATGAATTCGTATTCTATTTAACCCATTTTGACGGTGAGTATGGCGGATCCATTGAAGGATTGAAGATCTTGAATAATATTGCGGTGAATGGGCGGGTATATTCCATCGAATCCACGTTACCGGCGAGTGTTGAAATTAATCACAATCTGGTATACAACCCGGGGAGTTCATCAATCCGGGGGGAGTATCTGGCTTATGTGAAGGGTAAGGGTAACACCAAGGATTTGTCAGAATTCCAGGACTGGACAGGGTATGATCTTCTTAGCGTCAGCCTGCTGCCTATGTTTTCCGATGCCGCAAGCAGGAACTACCATTTATTATTCACATCTCCTGCCATCGATATTGGAAAGAATATCGGAGAACCTTTTATTGGTCTGGCACCTGACGCTGGCGCGTTCGAGTACAGCCCATGATGAGGGTTTTGACCTTGGCGTGAATTCTTGTTTCTTGCGTAATATTTTTTACGCTATTTCAACTCGATGCTACAATTAGGTTCTATTTTTTGAATCATAAGAATCTGAGAGGGATGTACAGATGAGCGACACCGACCAGCTTCAATACCATGTAAAGGTCAAACCAGGAGACGTCGGGAGGTATGTGTTGTTGCCCGGAGATCCAGGTAGGGTGGAGAAAATCGCCGCGTTCCTGGACGAACCGCATTTTGTCTCGGAGAATCGCGAGCATACCGTGTGGACCGGAAAATTGTTGGGAGAATTGGTCTCGGTCGTATCAACCGGGATGGGCTGCCCTTCCACCGCTATTGCCGTGGAGGAATTGATCAAAGTGGGGGCGGACACTTTCATACGGGTCGGCACAGCGGGGGCAATGCAGCCCTTCATGGAAATGGGGGACGTGGCGGTTGTCACCGGTGCCATCCGCGACGAGGGTACTACGCGCCAATATCTGCCGATTGAATATCCGGCGCTAGCCGATATCACGGTGGTAAATGCTCTGGCTGCGGCTGCCGAATCGCTTGGTATTCACTATCACCTGGGGGTGTCGCATACCAAGGATAATTTTTATGGTGAAATCGAACCTGACCGCATGCCGATCGCTGAAACCATAAAGCTGCGTTGGAAGGCCTGGGTAGCCGGGGGCGCGATTTCATCAGAAATGGAAGCGTCAGCGCTCTTTATTCTTTCGAGCATTTACCGCAAACGCGCTGGTGCGGTATTGACGGTGATCGGTAGTGATACTGAAACCCTGAAAGCGAAAAAAGCCTCACCGGATGCCATGATTCAGGTGGCGGTTGAGGCGGTAAAACGATTGATTCAGCTGGATCGCAGCCGGTAAATCTTTAATTTCGAGGTCACCGCGGGACGAAAACAAAGCCTTCAGGGTTCTGATAGGAAATTTGATATCGCGACATGACAGACGTTAAAAAGCCGTCATAAGCTTCACCAAGATCCCGTTGGGTGATGTCATTGAACAAGATCAATGCGGCACCTTCTGATATATCCAGATCATAGGCAGTCTGACTGGAATCCAGGGTTAATTCTTTGGGGAACCGCTCTGTATAGAGCAGTACAAGCGCCGGATTGTTGGAATAGAGGGGGGGCGCATCCCTGAGGGAAGTGATATTTTCGAAAATGGGATTTTCATTCCAGCGGTTGCTGGTATATCCCTGACCGTAATTGTGCATCTCGAACACGAAAGTTTCGACCTTGCCGTGGAAATACCAAAGTGTAACCAAGGTTAAAAGGAGGAAGGTTGCTCCCCCCAGCCATGCTTTGGGAAGGGCGCGGTTTATAAACGACACCGCAGCAGCAGCCAATAAAACTCCTGCGATAAAGATCGGTAAAAGTAAACGCCCATTGATGTCGGGCTGGGCAACGGCGGTCACAAAGGTTGTCAGGTGCAGCCCGATGTACGTGATGTTAAAAATTGCTAACACCAATCCCCAGGTTATTAGTCCATTCTCATTATATGGCTGGGCATTTTTATGAACCTTCCAGGCAGCAATGACAAATAGGACAATCAACAACACAAACGCAATAAACAGCTTTTGGGTTGGGGGGATGATGTGATTTCCCCGGTAATAAAAAGGCAGCCAGCTTCCGATGACATCCAGGAAGCTATTAATATAAATGCGAATTTTATCCGCAACCCCTGTTATTTCACCAATCTGACGACTGCCAAAGGTGCGTGTCGATAAATAAACCGGCAGCAGCCAAAAACCGGCCAGTACGCCACCAGGAACGGCAAAGATCAAGGCTTTTTTCAGTTTGTACCCCAAGTTGCCTTTAATAAGCAGGAAAACTGCAAAAAACCCGGCTGCCATTACGGAAAGTCCGGTGTAACGGGATAAAATCGCCAGGCCGGCTGCGATACCGCCAAATACCAGAAACCGATTTTGATGGCTAGTTTCATGGATCGCCGTGGCAACCAATACAAGGCTCAGCAAACCGAAAAAAATGAACAAGCCCTCTGCCATGGCACCGGTAAAGGCAACAATCGGTTCATAACTGAACAAAATTAATCCTGCAACACTGACGGCCAACCAGTATGAGCGGGTAAACCTTAATGTCGCCCAACCTGCCAGTGCGATCGTCAGACCGAATAAAATGGCATTCAACCAGCGCGAAGCCTGGAGAGCATCCATCCCCATAAGAATCGGAAGGCTCAGAGTCAGCGGATACAGCGGTGCATGCAACGGGAGCAGGGTGTAGACATTGTTGGAATCCTGCAGCACAATGCCACGTCCTGCAGCAATGTTGCGGGCAGTGGTGATGTAGGCGGCCGAATCACTGTAAGCCCATGGGGCAATGTTTGTAATATAAAGGACGAATGCAACACCCCCGATTGAAATTAAGCCCAACACCACAAGGGGAAGGCGTTTATTCCAGGGCGCAGCAAACAAACCGTTAATTATTCTGGTCATTCTCCCGATAAACCCACGGCTGGTTTGTAAAGACCTTCGTAATTTACTCCGAGCATTCCAGCTTCGTAAGAACGCCTGTCGACAGGCGAGAGTGAAACACCCTGGGCAGAGTCAATCACAGAATTAGTCTGGCGGCGGTACAAGGCTTTGACAATTTTTTCCACACCGGATTCGCGGGCAGCCCATTCAAACCGGTCGAAGCGCGATAAATTGAGCGGCCGGGTATAGCCTCGCAAGGTTTTTAACCCAGCGATATTATAAAATTGCTCGAAATAGGACATAACCAGTTCGCGCAGCGAACGGTAAACGGGTTCACGATAACGAAGTCCGACAAAATTGGATTTTGCGACCGCACCATAACAGCCGTTCTGGCTGAAAATTGCCAAAACATGGTCGTCATCGGTGTTGGGTTCGGGCACCAGATCCAAAATCAAGGGTGGATATCCCAACCTTCGTAATGCCAGCGCCGCTAATATCCCGCCATCCAGGCAGTGACATTGCCGGTCGCGAATCACACGCAGAGGTGAACGGTTCAAATCCTCCCCGACGTACGGCAGACTGTCGAGATAATTTTGAATTTTAAGGGGTGAAGTTAAAGATTCGACAAGGTCAAGTTCATTTTTAGAAAGGTATCCCTCAAAATACATTCCCTGCCCTCCGAGATTCAGTACTTTATTTGTCGCAGGCGACCCCCCATTAATTTGAAAGTATATCACGCACAGCGTTGCACCTATCGAAAAGATGTGACATTAAAAAACGAAACTCTTTTTGTTAACGCGTGTTTTCAGCCATAGAACCTCACTCGAGGTAGAGGTTTTAAATTTGCCTGTATGCGGCAAATCTGACCAGAGAAAAATTAGCCCGATTATTAGCGGGCGCCCTCAGTTCTAATTGAATATGCTCCCTGCTCAAGGTGTATTCAAGAAGCTGGTAAGGCCAGGTGGGTGTGGTTTTAATTTTAGCTAACCACCCCACGATCTTTGAAAAAAATAAAGGAGTAAGACGACATGTTGGATCCGAAAGCAGTTGCAATTGTCGGTATGGGGGCAATAATGCCAGATGCAGAGGATGCTCCCGGCTTCTGGAAAAATATTCGTGACGGACGTTATTCGATTACAGATGTACCGGCCAACCGCTGGCGCGAGGATCTTTATTATGATCCTGATCCGAAAGCACCCGATAAGACTTACTCAAAAATTGGTGGCTGGGTTCGAAGTTTTCAATTTGAACCACTAAAATGGGGGATTCCGATTCCCCCCAGTGTCCTTTCTGTTATGGATGAGGGGCAAAAATGGGCGATTGCAGCTGCGCGTCAGGCTTTGCTGGACTATGGATACCCACAAAGAACCCTTGACAATGACCGCGTTGCAGTGATTCTGGGCAATGCTTTGGCTGGAGAAAACCATTATTGGACAAGTTTACGCATTCGTTTGCCAGAATTTCTGGATACTCTGTCGGGCTTGGATACATTCCGTAATTTACCGGCAAATGTTCAGGCAGCCATGATTAGCGGTATGCAGCATGACTTCACCAGCAAGATTTCTAATATCACTGAAGACACCATGCCGGGTGAGTTGGCAAATATTATCGCCGGACGCATTGCTAACGTTTTCAATTTCGGCGGCCCCAATTTTGTGACGGATGCCGCCTGCGCCTCCTCACTGGCGGCTTTGCAGGCAGCTGTGGACGGCCTTACCAGTCACCAGTTCGATGCGGTTCTAACCGGGGGTGTCGACCGCAATATGGGCGTTGAAGGCTTTGTCAAGTTCTGCAAGATTGGCGCACTCAGCGCCGACGGCTCGAGGCCGTTTGCCGATGGCGCGAACGGATTTGTCATGGGTGAAGGAACGGCGCTATTTTTACTTAAACGGTTGGCAGATGCGGAAAAAGACGGCGATAAGATTTACGCGGTTATTCGCGGGATCGGTGGCAGCAGCGATGGTAAAGGCAAGGGGATCACCGCGCCCAACCCCATTGGTCAGCAGCGTGCCATTGAACGCGCCTGGAAGAACGCCGGGGTAAATTTAGCCAGCGTTGGGTTAATCGAAGCGCACGGCACCTCGACCCGGGTGGGTGATGTGACCGAGGTCAACAGCCTGAACGCCGTGTTTGGCAACCTTGGACTGCCCGTTGGCAGCGTGGCGTTGGGATCGGTGAAATCGAATGTCGGCCATTTGAAAAGCGCTGCCGGCGCCGCGGGTTTATTCAAAGTAGCCATGGCTTTGTATGATAAGGTTCTGCCGCCATCAACTAATTTCAATAAACCCAACCCAAACATTAATTTTGGGCAGATTCCATTCGCCGTCAATACTGAATCGCGGGCGTGGGAAAAACCAGCCGGTGAAATCAGGCGGGCGGGAGTATCGTCGTTTGGCTTCGGCGGGACGAATTTCCATGTGGTCATGGAAGAATGGGTTCCCGGGCTGCTTACCAGCGATGCCAAACCTTTCCCAGGTGTTGAAGTACCCGCCATAGCAACCCCTCCACAAGCTGAATCCGTGGTATCTGGTCAAACTCATTCACCGGTTTCACAAACAACGGGCAGCAACGGTTCGGCAGTGTCGAGCGTTCAACCCTACCGTGGCGTCTTTTTCCTCGGAGCAGAATCCGCCGTTGAACTGGAGGCTAAGCTTGCATCTGCGCTGCAGGAAATCCGCAGTGGTGAACTGCCTCCAAGGCTGCTCCCGTCGTCAGACGCTCTGGCAAGAAGTGAAAGAATTGTCATCGATTATAGCGACTCGGCAGAACTCCTCAGCCGCGGCGAGAAGGCTTTGAAGGCCTTTGAAACCAACGCCGCCAATGCCTGGCAGGCGCTCACTGCCCAGGGAGTCTATCGCGGCAGCGGTGATCCGGGCAAACTCGCGTTCCTATTCCCGGGGCAGGGTTCCCAGTATGTCAATATGCTCAAGGATTTATGCGAGGTGGAGCCGGTGGTTGCAGACACCTTTAGAGAGGCCGATGAGATCATGACGCCGATCCTTGGTAAACCCCTGACCAGCTATATCTACGTAGATGGCGATGAGGAATCCTTGAAGAGAGCAGAAGCTGCCCTGCGGGATACTGCGATTACGCAGCCTGCGATGTTGACAGCCAATGTAGCCATGCTGCGCTTGATGAATAAATTTGGCTACTCCCCAGACCTGGTGATTGGACACAGCCTGGGAGAATACGCTGCCTTGGTGGCTTCTGGCGTCCTGACGTTTGCCGAGGCGTTACAGGTGGTCAGCGCCCGTGCCAGCGAGATGAAGAAAGTCTCCATGGACGATAACGGCGGGATGGCGGCAGTTTCCGCACCGCTCGAAGAGGTCGAAAAAGTGCTGGCTTCTTTGAATGATTATGCCGTGATTGCCAATATCAACAGCCCGGTTCAATCCGTCATTGGCGGATCGACCACCGCCATCGAGAAAGCACTGACAGCGTTTGCCGCCGCGGGTTTCCAGGCGACCAAGATTCCGGTATCGCATGCTTTTCACACCAAAATTGTTGCGCCTGCCAGCGGCCCACTGAAAAATGTTATCAGCCGCATGAGCTTGAATACTCCTAAAATTCCAGTAGTGGCCAACGTTACCGGTGAACTTTACCCAACAACCCGCGATGAAATTTTGGAAATTCTTGGTCAGCAGGTGGCATCTCCCGTTCAATTTATCAAAGGCATGCAAACACTTTATGCTCAGGGTGCGCGCGCTTATGTCGAGGTTGGACCAAAACGCGTTTTGAACGCTCTGGCAAATGACAATTTCAAAGACCGCAATGATGTTACCCTGCTGGCTACCAATCACCCGCGTAAAGGGGCAGTGGTCAGCTTCAATGAGGCTTTATGCGGCATGCTGGCTGCCGGAATTCAACCCCAGGCGGCAAGGACATCCTCGGCGGCGACAGCCCCCGCGGTCAACCCGTCCATGACGGTGAACCCACATTCCAATGGAAATGGATCCTCCCCAAGGCCTCAAGCGCAGGCTGAGGATGGGCGGCTGCCTCTGACCGGTTCGGTGGTGGTCTCCGGTGCCGGGTTGGGTTTACCGGGACGGAAGCATCACGTTTTTGATGACAGGAATGTCGAATCCATCCTTAAGGGAGAGCAGCGCATTGAGCCGATTCCGACGAAAATGCGGCAAAGCATGGTCGATCTCAGACCTTCGCGCCTGGAAAAGAGCGATTCTGGTGCCCAAATCATAACCATCAATCACCTGGACAGCACCCTCAAACTGGCAGGACAGCCGGGGAAATTCAACCTGGTCGAGGAGTTTGGCATTCCTGCTGAGCGCGCCGACGCCTGCGATATCTCCACTCAATTGGCGATCGCTGCAGGCATCGAAGCTCTGAAGGATGCTGGCATCCCGCTCGTCATGGCTTACCGCAAGACATCCAAAGGCACATATCTACCGGATCGCTGGAAGCTGCCCGAGTCAATGGCGGATGAAACCGGTGTGATCTTTGCTTCCGCCTTCCCGGGTACCAACCGGTTCGCGGAGGAAGCCGACAATTATTACTCGTATAAACAGCTAGAGAAACAGCTGGAAGAAGTACAAAATTTAATGGCGCTGGTCTCCGAAGATCAGACCGTTCTGAAGGATCAGATGCATAAACGTGCGGCAGATCTGGAAATCCAGCTGCAGGAGATGGATTACCATTATGATCGCCGCTTTATATTCCGCATTCTGGCGATGGGACATTCGCAATTTGCCGAGTACATCGGTGCGCGCGGGCCAAATACCTATGTGAATGCTGCCTGCGCCAGCACTACCCATGCCATCAACATTGCTGAGGATTGGATTCGCACCGGACGCTGCCGCCGGGTGATCATCATTGCTGGCGACGAGGTAACCGGAGGACCGGTTGCTCCCTGGATTTGCACCGGGATGCTGGCGTCAGGCGCCAGCACCACCGAGGAAAACGTCCGTATGGCAGCGCTGCCCTTTGACCGCCGCCGCAATGGCATGTTAATGGGAATGGGCGCGGCTGCGCTGGTTTTGGAAGCCGAAGACGCGGTACGGGAGCGCGGCATGCGCGGTATTGCTGAGGTTTTATCCAGTGTCACCGCCAACAGCGCCTTTCACGGCACCCGCTTGGATATCGCTCATGTGAGCGAAGTTATGCAGCGGGTAGTACAGCAGGCAGAAGAACGATTCGGCATCAAGCGCGAAGCGATTGCCGCTCAAACCATGTTCATGTCGCATGAGACCTATACTCCGGCACGCGGCGGCTCCGCCTCGGCTGAAATCCATGCGCTGAGAAATACCTTTAGCGACCATGCCAACCAGGTGATTATCGCCAACACCAAGGGGTTCACCGGGCACACCATGGGCGTGGGGGTCGAAGATGTGGTCACAGTCAAAGCGCTGCAAAATGGAATGGTGCCACCGATTGCCAATTTTGATCAGGATTTCGACCCTGATCCCGAACTTGGTGATCTCAATTTATCCAGGGGCGGCAACTATGATGTGAAATATGCGCTGAGATTAGGCGCCGGCTTTGGGTCACAGATCGCGATGGTGCTTTTCCGGGTTATCCCCGGCGACAAAGAACGGAAAATTGAGCCGGTTTACACCAAATGGCTCAATCAAGTGACTGGTTATGAGAATGCCGAGCTCGAGGTCGTTCAACGCACGCTCCGCGTTCGCCAGGCCGGGGTGCCCAAACAATCTCCTTTGAAATCCTCCTGGAGGTACGGGCATGGACCGACTTTATGGGCTGACACACCTGCAGCCACCCCCACCGCTGAAGCCGTTGTAACGGTACCTGCACCTGTTCAAACCAACCCGGTTGTGCAACCAACACCCATACCTGTATCGCTGCCAGTAGCGACCCCGGCAGTCAGTCAGAACGCTGGTGCAGATATCGACGGCATCAAAGCCTTCGTGCTGCAGGCGGTCAGTGAAAAGACCGGCTATCCTGCGGAAATGCTCGATCTGGAGCTTGACCTGGAAGCTGATCTGGGCATCGACACGGTCAAACAGGCAGAGTTGTTTGCTGCAATCCGCACCCACTATGACATTCCACGCCGTGAGGATCTGCGGCTGTCCGAATATAACACCTTGCAGAAAGTGATTGAATTTATGAGCGGCGCCCTGGCTGGCAGCGGTACCACCCAGCCCGCTTTCGTTCCTGACAAGCCTCCTGCAAGTGCATCACAGGAACCGGCTGTGGTTTCACCGCAACCTGTTCCGGTCGTCGTTTCTCAACAATCCACAGTCTCAAGCGTAAGTGACGAAGAAATTAAAGCTTTCGTATTGCAGGCTGTCAGTGAAAAAACCGGTTATCCGTCGGAAATGCTGGACATGGATTTGGATCTGGAAGCAGATCTGGGCATCGATACGGTCAAGCAAGCAGAATTGTTTGCGACCATCCGTACCCATTATGATATCCCCCGGCGCGATGATTTGCGGCTGGTGGAATATAACACCCTGACAAAAGTAGTTGCTTTCATGCGCGATGCGCTTGCCAGCGGAGGCGGGCAAAGTGCTGCCCAACCGGCACCAACGGCCCCGGCAATCTCTGCCGAGCCGAAACCGGAACCGGCGCTGGAACGCGTCGTTCACCAAACTCCGTCCAGCGTCAGTGGCGCAACCAAAGCCGATGTCACAGCTTTTGTTTTATCCGCAGTGAGTGAAAAAACCGGTTACCCCCCGGAAATGTTGGACATGGGCTTGGATTTGGAAGCCGATCTTGGCATCGACACGGTAAAACAGGCCGAACTGTTTGCCACCATCCGCACGCATTACGACATCCCCCGGCGGGAAGATCTGCGCCTGGTGGATTACAACACCCTGGAAAAAGTGGTGCAGTTCATGCTGGACGCGCTCGGTGGTCAGGGTGAAGCAGAACCCCAACCGGTTCAACAATCACCGGAACCGGTTTCCATCCCAGAAGCTGAAACAGCTGCACCTGTAGCTCTGCCACCAGCCTCCCCAGCTGTGGACACAAGCGATATCAAAGCTTTTGTCCTGCAGGCGGTCAGCGAGAAGACCGGATACCCGGCAGAGATGTTGGACCTCGACCTCGATCTGGAGGCCGATCTGGGTATCGACACGGTCAAACAGGCCGAACTCTTCGCCACCATCCGTACGCATTACAACATCCCCCGGCGGGAAGATCTGCGCCTGGTGGATTACAACACTCTGGCGAAAGTCGTCCAGTTTATGGCCGATGCGCTGGCAGAGCAATCCGCTCCTGCACCCGAAGTCGAAACTCTGATTGAAACAGCTTTACCTCAGCCTGTGGAAACGATAGCTGAAGTGGAACAAGGGACCCAATCCGACGGAGAGCCTGCGGTGGAAGAAAAACCCCGGCCGACCATCCGGCGGCGGGTTCCGGTGCCGGTACTGCGCCCGCGTCTGGATTTATGCACGCCAACCGAAATTATCCTGGATGCCAGCAGCCGAATTCTGGTGGTGGCAGACAGTGGAAAAACCGCGGATTCGTTAGCTCGACGGCTGCGCGGGCGTAAAACTTCTGTGCTGGTGGTGAAAACCACCGATGAAGCTGCTCTGGCAAAAGTTCAGCAGTGGCATGCCGAATCATCCGTAACCGGAATCTACTTTCTTCCTGCATTGGACACCGAACCCACCCTGGTTGAAATGGATGCTGCCAGCTGGGAAACAGAGTTGGAAAAGAGGGTCATGCCCCTCTACCATCTGCTGCGAGCGGTAGGACCGGAATCTTTCCTGGTGTGCGCGACTCACATGGGTGGGCTGCACGGTTACGGCGCGGACGGCGCATCTGCCCCAATGGGTGGGGCGGTCAGCGGATTCGCCAAAGCTGTAGGTATGGAACGCCCAAACCTGTTCGTCAAGGTGGTAGATTTTGCTCAGGATGAGACTCCTGCCCGCATGGCTGCCCTCCTCATTGAGGAAACGCTGGTCGATGGGGCAGTGGTTGAAGTGGGTTGGCGAGGGGAACAGCGCTTTGGTATCGCTCTGCTGGAACGCCCGCTCGAAGCTCAGACTTTAGAACTGGGTAAAAAGCCGGTATTCCTGGTCAGCGGCGGGACAGGTGGAATCACCGCTTCCGTTGTGACCGACCTGGTACAACAAACCCAGGGCACATTCTATCTTTTGGGACGGTCGGAACTGCCTGATTCGCAGGACCCGGACATCCTGCTGGTGAGAAGCGGACGCGATCAGCTAAAGCAGGCGGTAATGCAGCGCATGTCAGCCGAAGGTCAAAAGCCGACCCCTAAACAGGTGGACGCAGTTCTGGATAAAACCGAACGTGCGGCTGCGACCTTGCAGGTACTCGAATCCGTGCGTCAGGCCGGCGGCAAGGCTGCCTATCTGGTCTGCGATGTGACCGATCCTCAATCGATCCAGGATACAGTAAAGAAAGTTACCAAAGCCGAAGGTCGAATCGATGTTCTCATCCACGCGGCGGGTATGGAGCGCAGCCGTAAACTTGAAAGCAAGCCCGTCGAAGAAATCCGTGAAACATTGGCTATCAAAGCTGGCGGCTTGTTTCACTTCATTAAAGCGCTGGAGAAAAACAAGAAACCGCTGAAGGCTGTGGTTTCCTTCACCTCTGTCGCCGGACGGTTTGGCAACTCCGGGCAGGTGGATTACAGCGCCGCCAATGATCTGGTGTGCCGCATGAGTTATGCCTTACGTGGTCAATATCCAGCCCTGAAAGCGCTGGCATTGGATTGGAGTGCCTGGGGGCAGGTTGGCATGGCCAGCCGTGGTTCGATCCCCATGTTAATGGAACGGGCCGGCATCGAGCTCATGCAGCCGGCGGATGCGGCTCCACTGGTGTATCAAGAACTCGTTCATGGTTCTGCCGGAGGAGAGGTGATCCTGGCCGGGTCGCTGGGTCTGCTCGAAAAACCGCGGCGCGAGGATGGCGGGCTAAACCTTGAAGCTGCCAACCAGGCTTTGACAGCCGGAGAACCAATTCATGTGATGCTCTCCCGGGTCACCGGGCTGGATATTAACCAGGGTGTCACTTTGGAAGCTGATTTGGATCCATCAAGTGAACCATTCCTGAAAGATCATGCCCTGAATGGCATTCCTCTGCTGCCAGGTGTGATGGGTATCGAGGGATTCTCAGTAGCCGCCAAACACATCGCTTCTGTGTTAGCCTCAGAAAAAAGCGGATTTGATGTGGTCCGCCTGGAGGATATCCAGTTCCTGGCGCCGTTCAAATTCTATAAGGATATGCCGCGGCGGGTCACCTGGAAAGCACAGGTCGCGCATGAAATGGGTGGGCTGGTGACTTACGTTACCCTGGAATCGACCATGCTGCGAACCGGTCAAGCGGATAAAACCATGCAGCACTTCTCAGGCAAGGTACATCTGAGACCAATCGGTACAGAACTGAATCAGCCGACCATGGAACCTCCGGTATGGAATGGTGCTTATACTGTTGATGCCAAAGACATCTATAAATTGTATTTCCATGGTCCTTCGTTCCAGGTGTTGGACGGGGTACAGCGCTCAGGCGAAACTGTTCTTGGTAAATTGCACCGAAACACTCCCAGCATTACTGCCGAGGTGCAGGAAATGTTGACAACACCGGTTTTACTGGAATTGTGCATGCAAACTGCAGGAATCTGGGAGGCGGGCGCTACTGGGGTGTTGGCGCTGCCAAGTTCGATTGGCGAACTGCGTCTTTACAACCTGACGCCAAATGGTCAGCCGATTTTCGCCGCTGTGACGCCAATACAGGATGCTGAAGGAAATTTCACCTTCAACGCCAGTGTGGTCGATGCCAAGGGCAGGATATACCTGGAATTGGATAATTACCGCACTTCCCGCCTGCCTTACACGGTGGATGAGAAATTGCTCACACCGCTGCGCGAACTGGTCCGGAGCGCAAAATAATAAAGTTGCGAAACTAAAATCGTGCACGATAATCCGATTATTTATTGGTATTTGGGTGAGGCCGGTCCTGAGGGGGCCGGTCTCACGACTGATTCTGCCGTTCAATGCCTTTCTACCGAAGAATTGAGGCGTTTTGATCAATTGCGGTTTCCCAAACGCAGCTATGAATGGCTGTTGGGTCGAATCACCGCAAAAACCTTGCTCCGTCGATGCGTACCTGAGCTAGATGGGATTGAATTCAGGTGCCTGACGATCGCAAACCATCCCCAAGGAGCGCCGTACGCACTCCTGAATGGCGATCCTCTGCCTTACCCGCTAAGTATCACTCACCGCGCGGGGTTGGCTGCCGCTGCAGTAACGACTTCTCCCGGAATTGGACTTGGGATCGATCTGGAGTGGGTGGAAGAACGAGACGCCAGCTTTTACACCGACTACTTTACCCCAGGCGAATCCCGAGTGTTAACCGAAGTCGCATCTGGAGAGTTGGCATCGATCGGGACTCTTATCTGGAGCGCGAAGGAAGCAATGCTCAAAGCGCTTGGGCAGGGGCTGCGCGTAGATACACGATCCGTGGAAGTATTGCGTATAGGCAATATATCAAACCAAGGGTGGAAGGAACTCGAACTCATGGCGCCCGGCATGCCTGATACTCTATGGCACGGCTACTGGCGCCGCGTAGAGAATCATATTTGCACGGTCGTGCTGATAGGCGCTGCTGGTCAACCGGTTCTCAGAAAGGTCGATCGTGTGACAGGCGAACTGCTTTAGAAGGGATTGTCAGGCGTATAGTGTTTGAGCGCAGGGGAAGGCTCGATGCCAAAGGTTGATAACTGACTTAAACGCGAAAAATAGGCTGCCCCGGTTAGCAATTGCATCGCGACATCAACCACATGGCGGTTCTCCGGTGATTCGAGATAGGTGCCCCGCACCCAGTCGTTGAATGCGCCCATTGCCGGTCCGCACCACACCTGATAATCCATTTCGCGACCTTTTTCCCCGCTGTTCGACCAGCGGGATGACAGCCCCAGATACCAGCGGAAAATCAACGCCATTTTTTGGCGTGGATCTGCCTGGGCGCGTTCGATTTGTTTCGGATCACGTTCCATGAAAAACTGTACAGTGTCAGCCCAGATGGCATCGATTTCACGTTTGAAAATTTGCTTTTCCAGTTTTTCTCGTTCATCCTGAGGGATTTCTTCTACGGACCCATATCGCGAATATAGCTCATACAGCTTCAATGCCCGCGGCCCGAACATGGTACCGCGCCTTAGGACTTGAACCTTTACCCCCATCTCGAACATATCCGCAGCGGGCGCCATGATCACATCCGTCATGCCGGCCTGTGCCAGCAAATTGCGCGTGTGATCCGAGGCCCCGGCTTCGACGCATGCCTGGTTGACTGAACCGGTGACGATATAATCGGCACCCATGGCGAAGGCGGCATAAGCCGCTTGCGGTGTTGCGATTCCGCCTGCGGCACCCACGCGGGGTACGGTTCGATATTCGTATTTAGCCTGAATCTCATCCCTTAGAGTCAGGATGGCTGGCAGAAGCAGCACCAGCGGGCGGTTGTCGGTGTGGCCGCCAGAATCAGCCTCGGCAGTAATATCGTCCGCTAGCGGAACATATTGAGCAAGATGAGCCTGTTCTTCCGTAATTTTTCCATCCGCCAGCAGCTGGTTCAGG
>JAJZTR010000033.1:18729-20628 GCA_021848775.1 Chloroflexota bacterium
GATGTCTTTAGGCGCAGGAGTGAGAAATCGGCTTGCGACCTCTTTTCGAGATAATTTCGCGATAACGCGGTTGTTTTTTAATATTTTGCCGGTAGAATCGGTTGCCAGACCGGCGACACGGTAATACACCAGCGGAACGGTCAGGTCGACATAAGCCGATGCTTCAATCGTTCGAATGCCGTGCTTTAGATATAACTCCACGGCATTTCTTTCCATGGCAGGTTCATTGGGGCTGTTGATCAGGTTGAAGGCAAATGGTCCATCCGGCAGGGCGGTCTTGATATCTACGATGGCAGTTTCCAGCCGGGCAGGCACCACTCCGGCTGCGCCAAACGATCCCATTAAACCGGCTTTTCCCAGGGCAATGACCATCTGTGTAGAAGCGATGGCGTTGGCCATGGCTCCGGCATAATAGGCATATCGCACGCCATATTCAGCTCGAAATGCGGCATTACCCAGATCTGCGGGTGAAAATTGGGGCAGCGTTCCGAGCAGGGTTTCAGGGGAGTGATTTGAATTCTGGCTGGCTGAACCGCCGTTGGAAGTGCCAATTCCACGTGAATCAGACAACACGTAAATGGGTTTGGCAAATGCCAGCAAATTAGCCCGCACGCCAGCGGGGTCGAAAGCGATGGAATGATCATCCCCATCCCAATAATTATTTTGAGGGCGAGGGGAGCTTTTCTGTATTAATGCATGTTCCACGGTGGCCGATAAAGGACTGGACATATAAAAGTGTTCCTGTAACGAATGAGATGATTGCCAGAATCCTGCCCCTATCCTTCCGGCGGATGCTAATAACAGGTATAACCCAATACCTTAAGTAGGGTTGCGCGAGTAGTTCGGCAAATAAACCTATTTGTTACAGGTTATTCTGGCAGTACTTTCCCGATCGATAACTTTACAGGTATTCCCCCATTGTTCAATGACACGCCTTTCTCGAATTTCAATCGGGTCAAACTGGCCAAATGGTCGTCATTGCATAAAAAGGCCGTGGTCCAGCCGGGACATTGTTTTTTTAGCACGTTGCCAAATTGAGCATAAAGGCTGCGCAGGTCATTCGATGCGCTAATCCTCACACCGTAAGGCGGATTGGTCACGACCCAGCCGGGTCCCCGGGGCGGGTTGATGGCTGAAATCGCTGCCTGTGAGAATTGCACCCAGTCAGCAACGCCAGCGCGCTCCGCATTTTGGCGTGCGGTGAGAATAGCGCCAGCATCACGATCAGAGCCTAGAATCACCGCGGAAGGCAGGTGCCGCGCTCCAGCTGCCGCTTTCTTTTCTTCCTCAAAAGCCTGGCTGGCAAACCCGGGCCAGTCCATAAATGCGAAACGCCGGTTGATGCCAGGCGCAGTATGGCTGGCGATCAATGCTGCCTCGATGGGGATCACGCCTGAACCGCAAAATGGATCCAATATGGGGGATTTTCTGTCCCAACCCGCTGCGGATAGTAACGCCGCAGCCAGTGTCTCACGCAGCGGGGCTTTTGCCAATCCCAGACGATAGCCGCGCCTGTGGAGCCCTTCTCCGGAGGTGTCGACGCTGATCGTGCATTCATCATGATCGAAACGCACCACCACTAGCTGCGCCGAGGGTTGGTCTTCGGCAAATTCGTTGATTTCGGGCAGCCTCCCGAGCCGGTCGCCGATGGCACCCAACACGCGTTCAGTGACACCGCCTGAATGGTAAAGTTTCGAATGTTTACAGGTGGTCCGGATGGATACCGGCTGACCGGGGGATAAATAGCGCTCCCAGGGAAGATTCCCAGCCTTCCGACGTAGTTCGACAAACTTGAGGGCGTGAAATTTTCCCAGGCGCAGCAAGATCCGATTGGCTGTACGCAGCCAAAGGTTTGCCCGATAAATTGTCTCCATCGATCCAGTCAAAGATACCCCGCCT
>JAJZTR010000220.1 GCA_021848775.1 Chloroflexota bacterium
CATCTGCTTGAGGATATGTATCTGTCTGAACACAAGGGAATCCCTGGCGGTTTTAGATTCCCTTTGATTACCTTAGATCAAGCGGTTGTTGGCTGCTTCAGGCTTTAAGAGCAGCCAGCACTTCTCCAGAATGACCGTCAGGTTTTACGTTCGGGAAAACCTTCTTCACCATCCCCTGCGCATCGATTAAAAATGTGGTTCTTAAAACCCCTTCGTATTCCCGTCCCATAAACTTCTTCAATCCCCATACGCCGTAGAGTTCGCATACCTGATGATCCTCATCTGCCAGCAGCGTAAATGGCAGATTATATTTAGCCTTGAATTTGGCATGGGATTTTGGAGTGTCAGGACTGACACCTAAAATTACAACACCAGCGTCCTGGTAGACCGAATAATCATCGCGGAAATTGCAGGCTTCTTTTGTACACCCGGGAGTATCATCCTTGGGGTAAAAGTAGAGAACAACCGGGTTTCCCAGATAATCGGTCAATGCCCGCAGTTCACCGGTTTCATCAAATAGTTTGAAAATTGGAGCAGGTGAATTTTCTGAAATCATAATTTCCTCCTCAGCAAAAAGATCCATCACAATTCTATGATCAAATTTCCCATACGTGAAATATCATAACCAGGCAGGGCTGATACTTCTCGTTTGAAATCAGCATCCTGCATCAGGTCAAAAAGCGGGGCAAACAGTTCGGTGTCCGCAAATTCGAGGGGGAACACCAGATCGTATTGCTCATGATACAAAGGGACAAAATCTAAACCCAGGGCTTGTGCTGCAGCCGGGATTCCCAAACCGCAGTCAGCCCGCCCTGAGGCTACCGCGGCCGCCACTGCCAGATGGGTGTATTCTTCTTGTTCATACCCCTCAACATGTTCCGCACTGATGCCTAAATTATCGAACTGATAATCGAGCAGAATGCGGGTCCCGGCACCCCGCTGACGGTTCACAAAGGTAATTCCTGCGCGGGTAAGGTCTGACAGGCCCTTTATCCCTTTTGGATTTCCATGCGCAACGATTAATCCCTGTTCACGTCCGACCCAGCCGTACAACCGTACACTTTCATCCGGCAGATATTGCCGAATGGCGGAAAGGTTGTAGGTTCCGGTGGATGGGTCGAGCAGGTGGCAGCCGGCTAAATGGGCTTCTTTGCGCCGCAGCGCTACCAGCCCTCCCAAACTGCCAACATTGGCTGAAACCAACCGGCGTCCCCGGATTGAGAGATGCTGGGCCAATAAATCCAGCGTGACATCGTGCGAGCCGATAGCAAACAGGGTGCGGTCGAGTTCTATTTGAGCCCGGTTTAAACGAACGCGGACCTTCGTTCCTGCCTCCACACCTTGCGTACCACGCGGCAAAATAGTGATACCATCCGCGCGAACCAGTGAAGTGATGACACCGGCGCCACGTGCCAGCGGAGCAGCCAGAATTCGGTCACCAACCTTCCCCACCACTACCCTCAGGTAGTCATCATCTCCCGCCGGTGAGGTAACTTTGCGCGTTATGATCGCGTCAAGTTCGACCGGTTGAGACGGTAATCGCCCTGTCCAACGAGCCAGCAACGGCTCGACAAAAATTTCACCCGTAATCGCAGCTGATACCGGATAGCCGGGAACGCCCAGAATCGGAATCATCTGCCCATCCTTGCGCCGGACAAGGCCTATGATAACCGGGTGACCCGGACGCACAGCAATTCCATGCACCAAAACCTGCCCGCATGACTCGATGACCCTGGCTGAATAATCTTCCGCCCCAGCAGACGACCCAGCATTCAACAAAATGAGATCAGCCTCCTCGGCGGCAGCCTGCACCTGCTGCAGAATAACCTCAAAATCATCCTGAATGATGGGGAATCGCCGCGGAACCCCGCCCCACTGGATCACCTGCCCGGCCAACACCAGCGAGTTGGATTCGATGATCTCGCCGCGCTTGACCTGGCTGCCGATGTTCACCAATTCCGTGCCAGTGGGAAGGATTGCCACCCGTGGTTTATTGGCTACGCGCAGAGATGTATGACCGCTGGCGGCTATGGCACCCAGATCCACCGGGCGGATCGTATGCCCGGTTGGAAGAATCAACTGGGTGGCAACGATATCCTCCCCCATGGGTCGGATATGGCTCCAGGGCGGCAGCGCGGCCCGAACGCGGATTTGCCAGGGGCGGCGAATGTCTTCCGCAGGCTCATCAGCCCGGTCTAATGCCTCGACATTTTCAACAGGGATAACGACATTCGCCCATTCTGGTAGAGGATCCCCGGTATCCAAATAAACCGCTTCTTTGCCCACTTTCAGTGATACAGGAGAAGTGGGCATTGCGCCATGAATAGCGGCAGCGCGAAGCGCAAAACCATCCATCGCAGCGGAATGATAATTAGGGGAAGAGGTCAAAGCCCAGACTGGTGCCGCAGTAACCCTGCCCACGATCTGCTCGCTTAATTCAACATCCTCCCAACCGAGGGTTCCAGCCAATCCATGCGTCTCCAGCGCCTGTTCCAAGCGCAGCCACGCCTCTTCCAGCGGTATATCATGCAGATAAACATTTCCAGATGAAGGCATATTTCTACCAGGTAATCCTTAAAGGAGTTCGATTTCCACCAATGAACCCGCAGCCAGACCGGTGGCGTCAGCCGGAATGCAAATCAATCCATCCGCTCGAGCCAGGGTAAAAATCAGGTTGCTTTTATAGAAGATTGGCTGCGCGACCCTGCCCTTCGAGGTGGATTTTATCTGAACCGGAATATAATCCTCCCGCCCCGCCTGCGAGGCCAGATTCACTTCGAGCACCGCGTGCACCCGTGCATTCCGTTCCGATTTCGAACGTCCCAACAAATGATCGATAACCGGTACGACAAACAATCTCGCAATGACCAGTGCCGAGACCGGGTTACCCGGCAGCCCAATCACGGCTTTCCCATTACACACAGCCAGTATGGTAGGCTTGCCGGGCCTCACGTTAACGCCATGCACCAGTACACCCGGTGAACCCATCCTATTAACGACTTCAGCAGTAAGGTCGCGGGAGCTTGCGGAGGAGCCCGCAGTGACAACGACCAGATCACAAGCATCCAGCGTTTTCGCCAGCGATGCTTGCATTTCTTCAATCCGGTCCCCGACAATCCCGTATCGGACAGGGATTCCACCGGTTTGCTCGACCAATGCGCTAAGCGAATAACTATTGATGTCGCGGACCTGGCCTGGTTTTACCTTGAGTTCCGGCTCGACAACCTCATCCCCACTGGAGAGGATGCCAACACGCGGCTTGCGCACGGCTTCAATTTCGGTTAACCCAAGCGCCATTAATCCACCGATCTGCGCCGGTCTCAACATTACCCCGGCAGGCAGCACTTCCTGCCCCACCGCTACATCCTCGCCCGCCTTTAAAATGTTTTCGTACACACCTACCGCGCGCAGGACTTCCAATTCACCGGGTCGCGCGGTCTGGGTATTTTCCAACATCACAACTGCATCAGCCCCATCGGGGAGCATGCCGCCGGTATGGATTTCAGCGGCAGAGCCGCGCGGCAATATAAAATCCGGAGCCGCGCCCATGGGAACCGAACCCACCAGCGGGAGATATGCCGGCAGAGATTCACTGGCGCCAAATGTATCTGCTGCCCGTACGGCGAACCCATCCACCGTGCTGCGGGAAAAGCCAGGCAAATCCTCCGGCGCAATGACCGCGCCGCGGGTGATCCTCCCCAACCCTTCCGCTGTGAATATTTTTTCAACCGGGAGCGAAGGGACTGGCAGATGGGAAATCAATTTATCAAGTGCATCGGCCGGTGGCAGCAGGTTCAGAAATTCAGGCATGAATCATCCCACCCATAAGGTAAAGGTCTGCAAATAAAGGGTAATTGCGAAGGTAGCGTAAGCAGTAATTTTGAGCAGGTTCCAGCGCGGTTTTGCACCTCTGGAGATTTGCCATATTTGCCATGCCTG
>JAJZTR010000034.1 GCA_021848775.1 Chloroflexota bacterium
TGGACGCGGTCAAGTTTCAAAAACGTACTCCCGAACTGGCCACGCCCCCAGAACAACGCAATGTAATGCGCGAAACACCCTGGGGGTACATCACCTATCTGGAGTACCGGCACAAGATGGAATTCGACCTCGATCAGTATCGCGAGATCGACGCCCATGCCAGGGAGATCGGCATTACATGGTTTGTCTCCGTCTGGGATGAGCCATCCGTTGATTTCATGCAAGCTTTCGATCCGGTCACCTACAAAGTTCCGTCGGCTGCCCTGACCGATCATGGATTGCTAAAAAAGTTAGCCTCCACCAATCGCCCGGTGGTTCTGTCAACCGGTATGTCCACGATCAATCAAATTCGAGATGCGGTTAAGCTGCTGGATATGGATAACCTGGTGATTTGCCACACCACCAGCTCTTATCCCTGCGCGCCGGAAGAACTCAACCTGCGCATGATCGAGACCCTGCGCAAAACTTATTCCTGCCCAATCGGGTATTCCGGCCATGAAGTCGGGTTGATCCCCTCAGCCGTGGCGGTGGCATTGGGAGCCTGCATGGTGGAACGGCACATTACGCTGGACCGCGCTATGTGGGGTTCCGATCAGGCAGCATCGGTCGAGCCGGGCGGGTTCGAGCGGCTGGTGAAATATGTACGCGTCACCGAACAGTCGCTGGGTGATGGCGTCAAAAAGGTGTACGACAGTGAAATCCCCTCCATGAAGAAACTGCGGCGGGTAAACGGTTAGATTTCTACCATGAATCAGACGGTTAAGCGCATCTCCAAGGGTGTCCAGCGCCGCTGGCTGCAGGCCGAGAATAACCGGCGCATCCTGCGGCTGGCAATGGAAATCGAGCGTCATGCGCCCGCCAGTGACGGCAGGCCGGCGGTATTTTTCAATGCCTCCAGCCGGCTGGCCTGGATGAGCCAGAATGCTGCTTTTAGCCTGATCGCCGCCTGGAGTTTGCGTCTGGCTGGCGTGCCGGTGACACATTTCGTGTGCCAGGCCGGAATGTCACGCTGCCAGTTAGGCACCAACCGCAATGACCCTTACGAACCCCCGCCGTGTGCAGCCTGCATTGGGCAGTCGAAGCACCTGTATGCCAACAGCGATATTAGCTGGTTTAAATATCAACCGGATGCTCAGCTCGAGCAATCCATCCTGGGCTTGCAGCAATCTGAGTTAATGGCATTTGAATGGCAGGGCCTGCCATTAGGCGAGTTGGTGCTGCCCTCCCTGCGCTGGGCGCTGCGCCGGCATCACCTGCTGGAAAATGCCGGCACGCTGTACCTGCTGCGGCAATATATACTGTCTGCATGGAGTGTCGCGGTTGAATTCAAGCGCTTCCTGGATGAGAAACAACCTCAAGGAGTAGTCGTATTCAACGGAATCTCCTTCCCCGAGGCTGTTGCCCGTCAATTGGCACTGCAGCGCGGGTTGTGGGTGGTCACCCATGAGGTCGGGTTGCAGCCTTTTACAGCCTACTTTACTCACGGTCAAGCCACTGCTTACCCCATCGATATCCCTGCTGATTTTCAGTTATCGGATGCACAAAACGAACGCCTGAACGGTTATTTGCAGGAACGCATGAAAGGCAACTTCACCATGGCGGGTATCCGCTTCTGGCCGGAAATGGCCGGTTTGAGCCCGGCGTTTTTACAAAAAGCCGCCGGATTTAAGCAAATCGTACCGGTTTTTACCAACGTCATATTTGATACCAGCCAGATTCACGCCAATGTAATCTTCCCGCAGATGTTTGCCTGGCTGGATGAGGTGGCGCAGATCATTCGCGTCCACCCTGAGACGTTATTTGTCATTCGCGCCCATCCAGATGAGGAACGACCGGGAAAAACAGCCGAAGAAAGCGTGGCAGGGTGGGTGGCGCAGAATCGCATCTTGGATCTTCCCAATGTCGTGTTTGTCAATTCGAGTGAATATCTCTCATCGTATGCGTTAATTCAGCGCTCAAAGTTCGTGCTGGTCTATAATTCCACTATCGGGTTGGAAGCGTCCATCCTGGGGGCACCCGTGTTGTGCGGCGGAAAAGCACGCTTCACCCAGATCCCCACCGTGTTCCTGCCTTCCTCGCCTGCAGACTTCCACCGGCTGGCAGAACAATTTCTGGAACGAGATCCCATCGATGTTCCTCCTGAATTCCAACAAAATGCGCGAACCTTCCTTTACTTCCAATTGTTCAAGACCTCGCTTCCGTTTGAGTCCATGCTCGAGCCTGATCTTACGCCCGGATTTGTACGCTTCAAGGCAAACGTCCGCTGGCAGGATTTCCTCCCAGGTCAATCGGAATCAATCGCGGCTCTGGTGGATGGATTCATCCATGACGGCGCCTTCCTGCTTCCGAATGGAGGCGATTAACCCGATATGAGCCAGCCTGTTTGTTCGATCGTCATCCGCGCGTATAACGAGGAAAAGCATATTGCCCGCCTGCTTCGTGGACTCATGGAACAGACGATCAAAGAGGTGCAGATCATCCTGGTGGATTCAGGGTCGACCGATGACACGACCGCGATTGCTGCACGCTTCCCGGTCGATATTGTGCACATCAAGCCGCAGGATTTTTCTTTTGGGCGCTCGCTCAACCTGGGCATCGCTGAGGCCAAGGCTGATCTGGTGGTCATTGCTTCGGCGCATGTCTACCCGGTATACCCGGACTGGCTGGAGAAACTGCTCGAACCATTTGCCGATCCACAAATTGGTCTTGTGTATGGCAAGCAGCGTGGTTCGAAATCATCGAAATATTCAGAGCACCAGGTGTTTCGCAGCTGGTTTCCAGATCAATCGGTTTCACGACAGGCGCACCCGTTTTGCAACAATGCCAATGCTGCCATCCGCCGTGAATTATGGCAGCAGCATCCTTATGATGAGGTGCTGTCCGGTTTGGAAGATCTGGCCTGGGCGCGCTGGCTACAGACCCAGGGGCTGGGGATTGCTTACGAAGCTGATGCCGAAGTAATCCATGTCCACCATGAGACCTGGCAGGGCATCTACAACCGTTACCGCCGCGAAAGCATGGCTTTCAAACAAATCTACCCGCACGAGACATTTCATTTCAGAGACTTTATCCGCCTGTGGGGCAGGAATGTTTGGAATGACTGGCGAATCGCCTCAGGGGAAAAAGCGCTTGGCAAAGAATGGTTCAATATCATCCGCTTTCGCGGCATGCAGTTTTGGGGTACTTACCAGGGGTACCGTCAATCCGGCCCATTAACCTGGAAGTTGAAGCAGACCTTTTATTATCCTGCCGCGAATATGGAAATCCCGGAAGGGAATGGTCAGCGCGATGTGCAACCGATTCAGTACCATGAAGGGCATGAGTAAAAACTCGGGAGGGAAGGGGTATGAAATCAGATTATAAGATTGCCGCGCTCGTCCCCATGCGCCACCATTCGGCGCGCGTGCCAATGAAAAATTACCGCCCGCTGGCCGGCAAACCGCTTTATCAGCACATCATCGAGACATTGCTGCAGGTACCTGAAATTGCTGTTGTGGCAGTGGATACCGACAGCCCGATCGTGGCGGAAGGGCTGCGTGCCAATTTTCCAAAGGTGCGGGTCATCGAGCGGCCGGCGCATTTAACCGCTGACACGGTACCCATGAATGAAATCCTGATATACGATACCAGCCAGGTCGAGGCAGATTTTTACCTGCAAACCCACTCCACCAATCCGCTGCTGCGACCAGAAACGGTATCTCGGGCAGTGCGCACCTTTTTAGAGAAATATCCTGCCTTCGATTCGTTATTTTCCGTTACCCGCGTGCAAACCCGTTTTTGGGATGCGCTGGCGCGACCGGTCAACCACAATCCAGCCATCCTGCTGCGTACCCAGGACCTGCCCCCGTTGTTTGAAGAGAATTCCTGCCTGTACCTTTTCAACCGCCAGACCCTCGAGCAGCACCGCACGCGTATTGGCGAACGGCCTTATATGTTCGAGATCGATAAAACCGAAGCCCAGGATATCGACGAAGAGTCGGATTTCCTGATCGCAGATCTGCTTTTGTCCGACCGGTTGAAAAAATAAAAAAACAGAGAGATTTAATGTCCATCACTATCCTAATGTCCGCTCCTTATATGCTGCCAACCATCGACCGTTTCAAGCCGGTCTTTGAACATTACGGCATCGACCTGATCCAGCCCGAGGTGCATGAACGCCTTTCCGAGCAGGAAATTCTGAGGTATGCCGGCCAATTCGACGGTGCGATCTGCGGGGATGACCGTTATACCGAACAAGTATTGCAGGCCTGCCTGCCGCGCTTGAAGGTCATATCGAAATGGGGCACAGGGATCGACTCAATTGACAAGGGTGCTGCTGACCGGCTGGGTATTCAAGTGCGCAGAACGCCCAACGCCTTTTCTCTGCCGGTAGCTGACAGTGTTCTGGGGTATATCCTGGCTTTTGCCCGGCGCCTGCCCTGGATGGATGCGACCATGAAAGGTGGAAAGTGGGAGAAGCTGTTAGGCCGCTCGCTCAGCGAGTGTACCCTGGGTGTGGTGGGTGTTGGCAATGTTGGAAAAGCCGTTTTGCATCGGGCGCGGCCATTTGGCATGCGCCTGCTCGGCAATGATATCGTGCCCATTGATCCCGATTTTGTGCTGGAAAACGATGTGGAAATGACCAGCCTGCGTGATTTACTTGAACGAGCAGATTTTGTCAGCATCAACTGCGACCTGAATCCCACCAGCCATCACCTGATGAATGCGGAAACTCTTGGCTGGATGAAAAAGGATGCGGTTTTGATTAACACAGCCCGCGGGCCGATCGTGGATGAACCGGCATTGATCGCGGCGCTGCAGTCAAACCGGATTGCCGGAGCGGCGCTGGATGTCTTCGAAGTGGAGCCGCTGCCGCTTGACTCGCCGCTGCTAGGAATGGACCAGGTGATGCTGGCGGCGCACAACTCCAATGCCAGCCCGGCGGCATGGGAACGAGTGCACTGGAACACCATCCGCAACCTGGTGGAGGGGCTGGGGATGGATTTGGACCGGTTGCCAGATTTCCAGCGTATCGGCAAACTCTAGCCATTGAGCGGTAGAATGGATTTGACGGATTATCCTGCAAGAAGCATAAGGCGAGAATGATATGGCGGACCATCACGTGGTATTAATCACCGGCGCTGCCGGCGGGGTAGGGCGGGCAACCGTGCAGTTGTTTGCTGAGAAGGGCTGGCGGGTCATTGGCGTGGACCGTCAGGAGTTTGGCGAAGCATTTCCCATAGACGGACTATTTATTCTGGCGGATATTGCAGACCCCGCCGACCTGGAGAGCATCTACTCCCAGGTGAGTCTATTTACACCCACATTGGATGCGGTGGTGAACAACGCCGCGCTGCAAATCACCAAGCCGCTGCTGGAAACCAGCGCCGAGGAATGGGACCGGGTGATGGAATCCAATTTACGCTCGGTATTTCTGGGAGCCAAACTTGCCCACCCGATGTTGAAGGCAGGGGGAGGCGGAGCAATTGTCAATGTTTCGTCGGTGCATGCCGTGCAAACGTCAGCCAATATTGCCGCCTATGCCGCCAGCAAGGGCGGTTTGCTGGCATTGACGCGGGCCATGGCGATCGAATTTGCTCCTGACAATATTCGGGTGAATGCAATTTTACCAGGCGCAGTGGATACCCCCATGCTGCGTGCCGGGTTAATCCGCGACCATGCTGACGCCGGCACCCTGCCGGACCGGTTGGAAAACCTGGCGCGCCGCACCGTGAACGGGCGTGTGGGTCAGCCGGGAGAGATCGCTCATGCTATTTACTTTCTGGCGGATAATGAACAATCCTCATTTATGACCGGTCAGGCGATGATCGTCGATGGCGGTGCCACCGCCCGCTTATCCACGGAATAATCTATTGATGAAAAAAACACTCAAGAAAATCCTCCCGCCAAAGATGGTGGAAGCCCTTGGCAACACTTATGATGCCCTGCGACGTTTGCCTGAAGTGCCAGCCGCTTACCTGCACCCCTGGCGGCGCGAATCGATCCGCAAATTGGCAGCCCTGCAGGACTCGCACAAAGGGGAGCGCTGTTTCGTGGTTGGCAATGGTCCCAGCCTGCGCACCACCGATTTGAGCAAACTGAAGGGGGAATTTTCGTTTGGTTTCAACCGCATCTTTCTGGCGGCTGAGGAGCTTGGATTTGTGCCATCCTGTCTGGTGTCGATCAATGACCTGGTAATCGAACAATCAGCGGTTGAACTACAGGCGGCACAGATGCCAAAATTTTTTGCCTGGCGCGCACGCCGCTGGATTCAAATGGATGCAGATACCCACTTCATTTATACCAGTTATACCGGCCC
This sequence comes from Chloroflexota bacterium, assembly GCA_021848775.1. Lineage (GTDB taxonomy): Bacteria > Chloroflexota > Anaerolineae > Anaerolineales > Anaerolineaceae > Bellilinea. Next base: position 6,299 of record JAJZTR010000034.1, read on the forward strand.
GGGTTTTTCGCGGGATGTCACCGGGCGGGTCTGGGAGGGCGCCACGGTCACCAATGTGGCGCTGCAGCTGGCTTATCACATGGGCTTTTCGACTGTGATCCTGATTGGAGTGGATCATAATTTCAGCTCGCAAGGAAAAGCGAACGTCACCGTAACCTCAACCGGGGAAGACCCGAACCATTTTTCGAGTGCCTATTTTGGCAAAGGTTTTCGCTGGCAGCTGCCCGACCTGGAGACATCCGAACGCGGTTATCGTAACGCCAGACAAGCTTATGAATCGGATGGCCGGCAGGTGCTGGATGCCACCATTGGCGGCAAGTTGACCATTTTCCCCAAAATTGATTACAACGCTTTATTCTAATGGATTCTCAACCACTGGTCTCCATTGTCACCCCTTCCTACAACCAGGCTGCCTATCTGGAAGCTGCCATGCGCTCGGTGCTGGAACAGGACTATCCCAACATCGAGTATCTGGTGGCTGACGGCGGCTCGAACGATGGCAGCGCGGAGATAATTCGCCAATTTGCCGGCCGGCTGTCCTGGTGGGTATCGGAAAAAGATCAGGGGCAAGCGGATGGAGCGAATAAAGGATTTCGCCGTGCCCGCGGCGAAATCATAGGCTGGCTGAATTCAGATGATTTGTATCGCCCGGGAGCCATCGCCGGGGCGGTGGCTGCTTTTCAGGCCAATCCAACCGCCGGCATTGTGTTCAGCGATGTGGAATCGATTGACGGCAGCAGCCAGTTGATTAACGTGATGCGCTTTGGTCCGCGCACCCTGGAAGACCTGATGCAATTCAAGATCATCAGCCAGCCCGGGGTTTTCATGCGGTGCGAATTGCTGGAAAAGGTCGGCTATCTGGATGCCAGCTACCATCTGCTGCTCGATCATCACCTGTGGCTGCGCATGGCGCGGCATGCTCCGCCGGTCTATGTCCCCGGCGCAGTCTGGTCGGCAGCGCGTTTTCATGCCGAAGCAAAAAACGTGGCGCAGGCTGCTGTATTCGGGCGCGAAGCTTACCGGATCGCCCGGTGGTTGAGTGAATCGCCGGAGTACAGCGCTGAAATGGAGTGCGGACATAAACGGGTGTGGGCGGGCGCGCACCGCTTGAACGCGTTCTACCTGCTGGATGGCGGTCAGCCGGGGGCGGCGTTAAAAGCCTACATGAAGGGATTCTGGCTGCATCCCGCTGCAATATTGCCGGACTGGTATCGTATTCTATACGCTTTGTTGAGCCCGCTGGGGCCGTCAGGCTTGAGACGCGCTTACCTGGAACGCCGCAAGAGGAAGCTTAAGTCTCGATGAGCGGTTCCAGGCAGGTTAATCGTTGGCTCTGGACAGCAGCCAGTCTGCTAATCATAATAATTGGAGGGTTCGCTGCCTGGCTTGGCTTTCAAACGAATGAAACATGGCAGCGGCTTGGAGGAAAATTAGCTCCTGACGGCAATCTTGAGGTGCTGACGCTCATTCCCGAACAGGCCATCCGGATAGTATTATTTGTTTTAGCCGCGATCTTTCTTGGGTTGGGAATTGCGATGGTGTTGCGGCCGGAATGGCTTAGCCGTTCTCTGCAGGCTGTTTGGAATTCAGCTTCCTCTCTGGTAAAAAGATTTCCTTATGATTTCAAAACATTCTTCCGCGACCTCCACGGCTGGCCGCACTCCCGGGTCGATAGTTGGATCATTTTAATCTTCCTGGCATTATCGATCTTGCTGCGCGTCCCGCTGCTGGATCGGCCTGTGATCCATGACGAGGCCTATACAGCCGTTACCTGGGCACCTGGTCCGCTGAGCTACATTGTTGAAGATTATCACCTGCCAAACAACCACATATTTCACACAGTGCTGGTTTCACTGCCCTACGATTTATTTGGCAGCCAGCCATGGTCGATCCGCCTGCCGGCTTTTCTTGCAGGGTTGCTGCTTATCCCGGCCAGTTACGGACTGGCGCGCCGCTGGTACGGCCGGGCGCCTGCCTTGACCACGGCCGGGTTGATTGCTCTGGCACCGATCATCACCGATTACGCGACGATCGCCCGGGGTTATTCGTTGTTTATGTTGTTCAGTGTAATGGTATTCTGGCTGGCTGCACGGTTGGTACGCCAGAACAACCTGATCGAATGGCTGCTGCTGGCTGTTTTTGGCGCCCTGGGATTTTGGACCGTGCCGATGATGGTTTATCCTTTCGGTGCGATGTGCGTATGGATGGCTCTTTCCGCCGTCTTTGGTTCCAAGGTTAAACAAGCCTATGGCAGCAGCCTACGGTTGATCAAATACCTTGTTGTTACGGGAATCATCACATTAATTCTGACCGGTTTTTTGTACCTGCCGGTTCTCCTCTATTCAGGACCCGACCCCCTTTTCAATAATCCCTTCATCTTTCCGTTATCGTTCGCGGAATTCTGGCCAACCTTGTTTGAATCCCGCCTGCCGGAGACATTTGTCGAATGGACACGTGGATTTGGCCTGTTTGGGACGGTATTATTGACCGTGGGTGTCTTTCTTTCGCTGATATTTCACAAGCAATCCAGCCATTTTCCGGTTCATGCGCTATGGGCAAACCTGCTGTGGTTGACTCCGGTGCTGCTGCTGCGCCGCCCCAATGCCTGGGCACGAACCTGGAGTTTTTTATACCCGCTCGGTTATATCTGGGCTGCGGCAGGCTGGGCAGTTCTGGTCAGCCGCATCAACCTAAATGGGAAAAGCAAAGAACGCTGGCGATGGGGTTTTCGCGGAGCAGTTGGGTTAATCCTCATCGCAGGTCTGGCGTTAAGCTTTAATCACTCCAGGCAGATTTGCCCTCAAATTGCATGCCCTCCCGGGGATGAAGAATCAGTGGTGATGTACCTGTCAACACGGCTCGAGAAAACCGATCTGGTTCTGGTTGAATCGCCCAGCAATGCGGTGGTCTGGTACTATTTTGAGCAGTACGGGTTGTCTCGAGACCATTTCCGGAAAGACTTGCCGTTTTATAAGGCATATATCCTCATTCTCACTACCGAAGATCAAACGGTGGAGAGCGTCATCAACCATTTTGGTTTCAGCGTCGATTGGTTCGAAATGGAAACCTTGACCCTGGTGCACACAGCAGGTCAAACCCAGGTGTACCAGCTGGAAGCCAATAAGGAACGCGTCAATCAGGAGTACGGTATAGAATAGGTTTTATGGCAACGACACCACAATCCATCGAAGCAACCTCCCGATCGCGGCTTTTTTTTGCCGCTTCGCCAAAAGCAACTCTGGCGGCGCTGATCCTGCTATTCCTGATTGGAATTGGCATCCGGCTGTACCAGTTGAACGATCCACCCCTGGAATTCCACGCTGAGCGGCAGCTGCGTTCCATGTTCATCTCACGCGGCATGTTTTATCAGCTGTTCGGCAGTGAGGGTGATTGGCAGCGCGAGGTAGCCATCAGCCAGTACCAGGGGGAAGGGTTGATCGAGCCGCCGATCACAGAAAGGGTGACCTCGTTATTATATGGCTTGGTTGGCAGGGCAGATTTGCGCATCCCGCGGCTGCTGGCCATCCTGTTTTGGTTGCTGGGTGGTTCAGGTCTCTTTTTGCTGGCACGCGATTTAACCGACGCCAATGGCGGGGTGGTGGCGGTCGGGTTTTATATGACCATCAATTTTGGCGTTTTGGCTTCCCGTTCTTTTATGCCTGAGCCGCTGCTCATTGCCGCGATCATCTGGGCCTGGTGGGGAATGGCGCGCTGGCACCGGCAGCAAACCTGGAAACACGCGATATGGGCAGGTTCCCTGGCAGGGTTCGCGATTCTGGTAAAATCCACCGCCGTATTTTTTATCGGCGGCGCCTGGCTGGGCTTGATCCTTGGCGGATTGGGCTTGCGCAGAGCTTTGACCTCAAGGCAGGTCTGGGTCATGGCTTTATTGACGGTGCTGCCTTATGCGGTCTACCATGTATATGCGGTGTATATAACCGGAAAAATGGCCGGACAATTCAGCCTGCGCTTTTTTCCGGCAATGTGGAAGGATCCCGCAAATTATTTTGAGTGGTACAAGATGATTCGCACCGTGGTTCGCCTTGAATGGTTACTCGTAGCCGTCATGGGAATATTCCTGCTGCGTGACCGCTTTGCCCGCTGGCTGCTGCTGGGTGTGCTGGCCGGGTACGGTCTTTACGGCATGGTTTTCATCTATTACACCACCACGCATGATTACTACCACCTGCCGCTCATCCCGGTCGTCGCTCTGGGGGTGGGATCAGTGATGGCAGTCCTGATATCGCATCTCAATTTGGGCAGACCATGGTCTGAGGTGGTTCTGGCCGGGGCTATTCTTATCCCGCTGTCGGTCAATTTAGCGGATTCCGTGATGGAATTACGCAGCCGTGACTTTCGGGCTGACGTAGCGCTGGCGGAAGAGGTAGGCGCACTTTTCACGCCCGAAGAGAAAATTGTGAGCATGGCACCTTATGACAGCGGCACCCTGCGGTATTGGGGCTGGGTAAATGCCTCCAACTGGATGACCACGCAGGATTTTGCACTGCGCCAGCTGGCCGGTCAAAATATTGACACGGCAAACCTGTTCAGTGAGGCTACTGCCGGGATGGATTACTTCCTGGTGATGAATTTCGATCAGCTGGCTGAACAGCCTGATTTACAGCAGTTGCTGCAGGATGGTTACACTGTCTCTGCCCAGACGGATGATTATATTCTGTATGACCTCCATCTAGCGCTCAGTCACTAAAATTTGTTTAATCCTGTTATATTAAAGAGTACCAGGGCGATAGTCTGCTCTGTGCTCATACAAAACCATACCCCAAAACATAAATTTTTTCGCGAGAGATCATGAACTTGAACAATGGAAAATAAAACTGATATTACCGGGCCAGAGAGAGCGACCTCAACAAAAAACAACACAACAATTACCTTGATATGGCTTGCATTGCTGATTCTTGCCGGCGCTTTCCTGGTGACAATGGCTGATGAATTTGAGCAGCAGCCTGGTTTGAAACAGATACTGGATGCCCGGTATCCACAGGTCTCAAATCAACCGGGAGTCTGGCTGTATGACCTGCGTCCAGAAGTGCAGAAATGATCATGGATGAGAAAGGCAGCATGTCGCGAAAAATAGTGATCGCAGCTGCTTTGCTGGCAGCGGTGGTTCTTGGCGTAGGATTGGCCTTATTTGCATTGAACGGCAAGCAGGTCCGGTTCTGGACGGATGATTACGCCTATTCATTGGTGGCAGTGGATGGATTTATTGAAGGCACCAGGAATTGGTACAACTACAATGGCGCCCGATTGTCATCGTTCTGGTTTGTTTGGATTATTGATTTGTTCGGCATGAATGCCGTGCGTTATCTTCCCGGACTGACGATTGCTCTATGGGTTGGCAGTGTCTTGTTTTTTGCTAGAAACCTGTTGGATCTTGTTCGAATTAAAATGAATTGGATCTGGGGTATATTGGTTGCCGTACTTCTGGTTTATTTCTCGGTGCTGTTGATGCCCACCCGGCTGGAAACCCTTTATTGGCGCATGGGCACCCTGCATTACACACTACCGATTGCCCTTACCCTGTTCAATCTTGGGTTGATCTTCACGTTTATGGCTAAGGGCATATCCGGGATAAAAACTGCTTTTTACGGCATTGTTTTGCTGATTATTGCCTTTATCACTGGTGCTCACGGAGAGGCTTCTGGTGCGTGGCAGGTCGGTGTTTATCTGGTCGCAATGGCGCTATTATGGCTTTATAGCCGTAAAACGAAGCAACCCAATTCAATGATCTATTTCGTATTTGCGCTGGTCGGATCGATTTTAGCCATTATCGTTATGGCTAAATCACCGGCCAATCTGTGGCGGATGGAAGCCATGCCTCCACCCAGCAGTCTGGGAGATTTTGTCTATTACACCTTGCGTTATTCGCTGGATTTTGTGGTGGATTCTATAAAAACCCAGCCGCTGCCAAATCTGGTTTTTATTGCTGGATCGCTGGCAGTTTCACTGGCAGTACTGCCGGCTACCGGTTTGTCCCTGTCCCCCCGCCATGCGCTGATTGCGATGCTTGCTTCCCTCGTGATATCCTTTGGCCTGATTGTGTTCTCGGTTTCGCCGTCGGTTTATGCCGGAACGAACTATCCTGCTCCAAGGGCTTTGTCGACTGCCCGGTTTTCAGTATTGATGGGTACCATGAGCGCGGCTTTTTTTGCCGCTGCAGTGTTGCGCAACTGGTTCGCCCGCTTTAGCGCCGTTCATTGGTCAGCAATAATCGCTCTGCTGCTGGTTTTTGTGTCACTATATACCGCCCGTTCTTACCGCATTCCAATCAATGAGGGGCATGATCTTGCGGTAAAAGCAGAATTATGGGATAAACAGGATGCACAAATCAAAGCGGCCAAACAAGCCGGAGAAATGGACGTGGTCATCACACAGTATGATGTCGTCGATACACTGAATTCCTTCTTCGACGATCCCACACATTGGCTCAACCAAAGCGCTGCGGTGTTATACGGCGTAAACTCGATCACCGCGATCCCTTAAAGGTATTTGCTTTGAAAATCACAGTCGTCACCCCATCCTATAATCAGGCTCCTTACATCGAGGAGACGATACAGTCGGTGTTGAGTCAGGATTACCCGGACCTCGAATACATCATCGTGGACGGCGGGTCCAGCGATGGCAGTGTGGACATTATCCGCAAGTACGCAGACCGGCTGGCCTGGTGGGTTTCAGAAAAAGACCGCGGGCAGACGGACGCCATAAACAAGGGTTTCGCCCGCGCCACAGGGGATGTACTGGCCTGGTTGAACTCGGACGATACTTATCAGCCGGGCGCGTTGAGCGAGGCGGCTGCGATGCTGGCTGCTCACCCCAGGGCTGGTCTGGTCTACGGCGACGCCAATTATATCGACGAGCACAGCCGGGTGATTGGACGCTTCCCGGCTGCGCAAACCGATTATGTACGCCTGCGCCGCGGTTACGTCCATGTCCCCCAGCAATCCGCGTTCTTCCGGGCGGACCTGTGGCGTAAAGTCGGTCCGCTGGATCCCTCATTTTTCTTCGCCATGGACTATGATCTTTGGGTGCGGTTGGCCCGCGAGGCTCAGGTGGTGTATGTCCCGCGCCTGTGGGCTAATTTCCGGCTGCATGCCGATGCCAAGACCATCTCGGCGGATGACCGCTGCTGGCCGGAGATGCTGCGGGTGCATTACCGGAACGGCGGATCGCGGGCAGCACCGATTGTCGTCAAATACTGGGTAAGAAAATTGGCCGCTCCATATATCAACTGGCGCCGCCGCCGCTTGTTTAAAAGAAAGTAAACGAGGAGTGATCGATGGCTTCCAATGATAATCGTCCTGTAAAATCCCCGCCGGGTGGAGTAATCAGTGCACTGGCGCTGCGCATTAAACTAATCATGCGTCTGATGGGTGATAAGCGCGTCTCCCCTCTGCTCAAACTTGTGCCGGTGGGAACACTGGTGTATCTTGTCGTCCCGGATCTTATACCCTTTGTGATTGACGATGCTGCTGTAATCGGTGTTGGGATGACCCTGTTCGTCGAACTTTGTCCGCCTTATGTGGTGGATGAGCACATGCGGGCTTTGCGCGCTTATACCCCGCCTGCGGGCGGCTCATCCACCGGGCAGGTCCCCCCGCAGCGGGAGGAAGATGTGCTTGAAGGTGAATTCCACGAGGCGGATCAACCTGCAGCCCCATCGGGTAATGGGCACGAGAAGGACCACTATGAAAAGTAAATTGTTTAGAGGTTTATCGGTATGTTTACTGGTACCGGTTCTTGCACTGGCAGCCTGCGCCCCGAACCCCTCTGGAACACCGGGCAGCCCGCTGCCGACAGCGGTTGTCAATACAACTGTGCCGACCGCACAGCCCAGCGAGATTTTGCCTTCAGCCACCCAGCCGCCGATTGAAGACACCCTGCCTGTTCCCACGCTGCCAGCGCTGGAGGATGCTACTGTTTTTCCCGACCCGACGCTGTTTGCGTGGCAGCTCGTGGCGGACGGACTGAAAAAGCCGACCGATCTGGCTGCTCCGGAAGATGGCAGCGGGCGGTTGTTGATCCTTGAACAGGGCGGCGTGATCCGCGTCATCGCGGATGGTGAGCTCAGCGCCGAACCCTTCTTCGATCTGACGGACCGGGTGGGAGCGGATGGATCGGAACAGGGTTTATTGGGTATCGCGCTCGACCCGGAGTACGCCGATAACGGAATTTTCTACTTGAACTACACGGATAAAAACGGTGATACCGTCATCGCACGCTACCATAGCATGAGCGACGGTTTCCGTGGAGATCCAGCATCCGAGGAAATTTTGCTGCAGGTGGACCAGCCCTATGCCAATCATAACGGCGGCGACCTGGAGTTTGGACCGGACGGGATGCTTTATATCGGCCTGGGCGACGGTGGCTCGGGGGGTGACCCGCAGGGAAATGCGCAAAATCCGAACGCACTGCTGGGTAAAATGCTCAGGCTGGACGTACGGGGCAAAGATGCATACACCATCCCGGCGGACAACCCTTACGCATCTGGCGGCGGGCGCCAGGAGATATGGGCTGTGGGGCTGCGCAACCCGTGGCGTTACACGTTCGACAGCCTGACGGGCGATCTGTACATCGCGGATGTCGGCCAGAACAAGTATGAAGAAGTCCATTATCTGCCCGGGGGCAGCCAGGGCGGTGTTAATTTCGGGTGGAACTACCGTGAGGGGACGCATCCGTACGAAGGGAATGCTCCGGACGGAGCGAATTTGATCGACCCTGTCTTCGAGTATGACCACGGGCAGGGTTGTTCGATCACCGGCGGGTATGTGTACCGCGGCCAGGCGCTGCCGGAGTTTTACGGCATCTACCTGGTCAGCGATTACTGCAGCGGGAATGTCTGGGGTCTGATGCAGGATGCCGGCGGGCAATGGCAGTCACAGTTGCTGTTCCAGGTTGCCGGGAATATCAGTTCCTTCGGGCAGGATACCCATGGTGAAATCTATCTGTTGGATCACCGCACCGGAGGAGTCTTCCGGTTGGAACGCAAGCAGGCGTTTTGACAGTGGAAAATAGGATGCATGTATCTGGAATCGACCCTGGAAAATAGCGTATAATCCGAATACGGTTTTATTTGTAGGCTTTAGGAGGTGTCAGATGGCCGAAAAACATTGGGAAACGATCAAAGTTCAATACTGCGACCGTGCCGGTTGCGAGGTGTCTCTGGAAGCTGAGTTTGTGTATCCGGCGGAATTTATGCCCGACCAACCTGCACGCCTGCTATCCAAACGCTGCTCGCGCGGTCTGGAATGCAACATGTGGAACAGCATGACCTGCGTGTGGGCTGGAACCAATCCGATGCGCGATCCGTTCACGCAGAAGTAGGTTATTCATTCTTCGAAAGCCAGGGGGCAGGTTCAACACCTGCCCCTGAATTGTTTAATGGGGGCGGTGCGCACAATTGTTGTGAGTTGGCGCGGTCGCATGGGTGCTTGCTCCGCACAGCATGACACCTGTTTCTTAAAACTATTGTTGGGTTGAGGGGCGACAAATCAGAGCCTGCTGGAAGCGCTGCTTGCAGCCCCTCAACCACACCCTACGCGGCAATCCTACGGAACACCACAAAAATTATTTTCAGGCTGGAAATTGAGGGGGTGATTGTGGTATCATAATTATGATAAATATAATCAAAATAGGAGGTATATAATTTATGGATACCTACGCTCATCCTGAATATCTCGTCGATACCGATTGGGTGGCAGCCCATCTGAATGACCCGGGAGTCCGTCTGGTCGAATCGAATGAGGATGCTTTGCTGTACGCCACCGGTCACATCCCCGGTGCAGTGGCTGTGGACTGGTTTACCACCCTGCAGCATCCCGTCCGGCGCGACTTTCTGACCCAAGAGGAATTCGAAGGGCTATGCTCCAGCCTGGGTATCGCAAACGACACCACGGTTGTATTCTATGGCGACAAGAGCAACTGGTTCGCGGTGTACGCCTTCTGGCTGTTCGAGTATTACGGGCACAAACACCGCCGCGTGATGAACGGCGGGCGGGCCAAATGGGTGGCTGAGGGCCGCAATTTGACTACGACCCTGTTGTCTTACCCGCCAACTCAATATCGGGCGACATCCCCGGCTGCAGGCATCCGCGCATTTCGCGAGGATGTGATGCAGCATGTCGAGCGCAAACTGCCGCTGGTAGATGTGCGTTCGACCAAAGAGTACAGCGGTGAACTGCTGCACATGCCGGGTTATCCGCAGGAAGGCGCTATGCGCGGAGGACATATTCCAGGCGCGGTCAGTATCCCCTGGAGCCAGGCTGTGCAGGAGGATGGCACCTTCAAGCCGCCGGCTGCGCTGCAAGCGTTATATCAGGAACGCGCTATTACCCCTGACAAAGACATCATCGCTTATTGCCGCATTGGCGAACGCAGTTCGCACACCTGGTTTGTGTTGAAATATTTACTGGGTTACCCTCATGTGCGCAATTATGACGGTTCCTGGACGGAATGGGGCAACCTGGTCGGCGCACCCATCGAAAAGGGTGATCGTGAATGAGCGAAGCCAGCAAACTGCCTGACCGGCTGGAAGAAACCGTCGCTGATTTTGAGATGTGCGTGGGCGGTGAGAAGATCGAGCTGCTGCTGGACTACGCACGCAATTTTCCTGCCTTCCCGGAACATCTGCAAAAGCCGGAAGAAATGGAAGATGTTCCGGAGTGCATGACTCCGGTGCAGATGACTTCAGAGGTCAAGGATGGCGGGCTTTATTATTATTTCATCGTGCCGGAAGAATCGCCGACTGTGCGCGGGTACGCCTCTTTGATGATGCAAGGGTTGAACGGCTGCACGCCTGAACAGGTGCTGGCAGTGCCAGCTGATTTTTACCTGCGCATGGGGCTGCAAAATGTTTTGAGCGCCCAGCGTTTAAACGGTATGGCTGCCATCCTGGCGCATATCAAGCGGCGCGCGGCAGCCGAACTGGCGAACATAACCTGAAAAATAAAACGCAGAACCGCACCCAACAACACATTAACTCAATAAAAGAGGGAAGGTTTCAATACCTTCCCTCGTGTTTTGCCCTTCTTCTTTAACACCTGTTTAGGCTGAATAGATTATCCAATGACTCCCAGTTTTCGGCCAACCTTTGCAAATTTCTCCAATGCCTGGTCGAGGTCTGCTGGCGAGTGCGTGGCGGAAATCATGACCCGGATGCGGGCTTTGCCGCGCGGAACGGTCGGGAAACCCAGCGGCATGGCGAATACGCCTTCCTCGAACAGTTCACGGCTGAATTGCTGGGCCAGCGGAGCTTCACCCAGCATAACCGGGGTGATAGGGGTGACGCTCTGACCGGTGTCGAAGCCCAGGTGTTTCATTTCGTCTTTGAAGTAACGCGCGTTCGACCAAAGCCGGTCCACCAGCTCGGTTGATTCTTCCAGCAAGTCCACCGCGGCAATGGTAGCAGCAACGTCCGGCGGGGTCACCGCGGAGGAGAACAGGAAGGGACGCCCGCGCTGTCGCAGCCATTCCACGATTACAGAATTTCCAGCGACCAGCCCACCCACCACGCCAAAGGCTTTGGAGAGGGTGCCCACTTCGATATCGACTTTACCGTGCAGGTGGAAGTGGTCGACGATGCCGCGGCCGCCCTTGCCCATCACGCCTTCGCCGTGGGCATCGTCCACCATCAGCATAATGCCGTGCCTGGACGTGATTTCGTAGATTTTATCCAGCGGCGCAATGTCGCCATCCATGCTAAAAACACCGTCGCTGATGCATAATGCCCGGCGGTAAGTGCCCTGATGTTCGGCGATCACCCGCTCCAGATCGGTCGGGTCAGCATGGGCATAGCGGATGATCGGCGCACCTGAAAGGCGGCAGCCGTCGATAATGCTGGCGTGGTTTAGCTCATCGGAAAAGATGATGTCTTCCCTGGTTACCAGCGCCGCGATCGCCGCCAGATTGGCTGCAAAGCCGGATTGGAAAGTGATGGCAGCCTCGACGCCTTTGAAAGCTGCCAACCGGCGTTCAAGTTCCAGGTGAAGGTCCATGGTTCCCGCGATGGATCTCACCGCTCCAGGTCCAACGCCGAATTCATCAGCGGCTTTTTTGGCTGCCGCCACCAGGCGCGGGTGATTGGCCATGCCCAGGTAGTTGTTCGAGCAGAAATTGAGCACGCGCTTGCCGTCGACGACCAGCCAGGCGCCTTGCGGCGACGACAATGTGCGAATGCGGTTATACAAACCGGCTTCTTTCAATCCGTCCAACTCAGTCTGAATCCAGTTTAAACGGTCGGTCATGAGCACCTCGATTGAAGTAAAGTGGGATTTATGCTGCACTGGCCTTGATTTGTGCCGAATTTCATTATACTTCAGAACCCAGACGCGCTTCCCCCAGGTAACCCAGCTCAGTCAAGGCCTGGAGCAGGGGTTCGCTGCCGCCGGGACGTACGATAACGATGGTGGGTGTCAATTCCTCACCGAGGAAGCGGCTGGCGCGATGCTTGCGCAAGGCAATCAGGATCTCGGGGCGGGACACGCGCAGCAGCAATACCTCATCGAAGGATGCTTCGGTGCCGTGCTGCTCCCAGCGTTCCAGCGCCGACATCAGGGTTGGCGGCAGCGGTCCGGCAGCGTGTTTTTTCAGCAGGCCGATAAGTTGAGAAACACGCAGTCCCTGACGGCGGGACCGCTCCAGAGCAGCCGGTGTGATGCGGTAATGGTAGACTGTATCGTCCTCGCTTTCCCAGCCAGTGAAGCGGGCCAGTTGGTAGCGCAGGGCACGCGGTGTCAGGCGCGGCGTGTCCAGCCGCCCGTCCGCATGGACTGTTACAGAAGCATCCTCGGATGGCAGACCGGCGGGTGGTTTTTCCATCCATAAATCTGCCGCCCAGGAAGAGGAACGGAAGGCAGCGGCGGGCGAATCGAGGGCAGGTGTTGCCAGGTCGAAAAACCCCAGCCAGTGCAGCGGGCCGCTGATCAGGGCTTTTGCCAGGGCGCCATCCACCGCCGCCCAGGAAGAGAAACCGCTTAAGTATTGATCCGTATCGGCGCGGCGGATGAACCATGAATCATAATCACCGGCCGGGCGTTGGAAATCTGGGTCCTTCTGGTGTAAATCTGCAATAAAGGCGGCGATACTCCACCACGAATCCTGGGGCAGCCGCGAAAGGTGCTCGATCAACTTTGTGCGGGCGTGCAGCGGGTCATTCGACCAATCCCCCTCGCAAATCAAACCCGGCAGCAGGCGCAGTTCGTTGTATTGACTGCTGTGCAGCCAGACGGAAGCCAGCTGAACCAGCGCCTGGGCGCGCGGGGCTT
>JAJZTR010000221.1 GCA_021848775.1 Chloroflexota bacterium
TAACAGGTAAATATCCGGTAAGACCAGACCAAAAATCGCCAGGCTTTGACTGTACATCGCCGCCGTCCCCGCAATCACCAGGCCTGCCCATAACCAGAGCGCCTTATTCGGTTTTGCATGGTTCTGTAGGCGCAAAAAAATCCAATAATAGGTAATTTGAGTGAGCGCCAATAAACCGTACATCCGCATTTCTTGTGCATGGTAAATTTGAAACGGGGAAATGGCTGTCAGCAAGGCTGCCCACAACCCGGCTGAATTACCCGCTAATCGGCGCGTCAGGTCGAACACCACCAGCACTATCCCCATTGATAAGAGGACACTTAATAACCTCAATGTAAAAGGTGTTTGACCAAGATTGAGCCAAAAGTGGAGCAAAAAATAATAGAGCGGCGGTTCGGTATCCGCGGCAGTGCCGCTAACGATATCCGGCAGGCTTTGCTCACTCAGGAAAAAGCTGAACGCTTCATCGTACCAGAGGTCGCGCGTTTCCAATCCATACAGGCGCAGAGCCAGCGCCAATAAGGTTATTGCGCCAAGGAGAATCCAGTGTTTTTTTTTCAAAAAGGGGCTCAACCTTTCGAGAGTTGATCAAACCAGACGTTGGGTTTCCTGATTGCCCACCAGCGAACCCAAAACAGCATGATGGTTACAATCAAGGGTTGTGCAAAATATAGGCCAGGATTGGATGAGACGGGCTGCCCTGCCTGTGTGAAGTAGATTCCCCAAATTCCTCCAAACAACAAGAGTACAACCACACCAGTCAGAATTGGACTGACACGCGGCCAGCGTTCGTGCCACAAAAATATCGCGAAGATGATAGCCGGCATCGAGACTAAGAATAAAACTGGTTCAGTTGGCAAACCGATCCAGGGCGTGAGAGTCAGTGTTAACAATCCGGTCCAATAAAAGCCCTCAAATTCCGCTTTTTTGGAAACAAACCACTCGAAAATCAAGATCAGCCCCGTTATTCCTGATAACAACAGGCCGATCCTCCCACCTGCCGCTGGCAGGAAGGCCTGGAACACCTGATTGATCGTTTGCACCGTGGTGGCAGGTTGAAACAGTACCCGTAGATAATCCATTATCCACTGAGGCCGGATCAATGCGGCAGTTGCCGAAAGTAAGAGGATTGACGCAATAAACCATAAAGCGATTTTGGCATGATGGTAACGGAAACTCCAATACAGCACAAAGATCGCGAATAGTACCGTTGCGCTCGGTTGTATAGTCGCCAGACCTAAAAGTACTCCGGCGAATTCATACTGGCGCGCCCTGACAGCCAGGAAAACACTGGCAAGAATCAAACTGACAACAACGATCATGCTTCCGGAAACCACCGGGTACAACCCGTGGAACCAGAAAACGCTGAAAAGAATTAATAGACCGAGAGGTACGGGTTTGATCTTCCAACGTGCCAGCGAGGTGCCCATAAACACCACAGTAACCAACAATCCTTCAAGTACGGTCATCCACAATGCACGTGCCACTTCAAAATCGCGAATCAGCGCAAAAGGCAGCGTAACGAAGGCTGAATACAATGGGACATCGAATCTTGACCCTGTTTCCAGTACGATATCCGCTTCATTTTGGGCAAAAGCGTACAAATTGGTCCGGGCAGTTTCACTATACGGGTTTATGCCATCGATAAACAACGAGCGCGCAGAAAACCAGTCCACCAGGAAATGCTCACCTCCTGGATTCGATATCGTAAACTGGTAATTACCCCAAACGAGGGCTGCTGTCAAACCGCCGATCGCTATTACCAGCACCGGGATTCTTAAAATTGGGCTCCACCGAATCATGTTTTGTATCACCCTTAATTTTCGTGGCTATGGGAAATTGAAATAAACCCGCCCCCAGCATCCCGCACCTATTATAATGGATATCATTATGGTCATTAACGTGAGCATTGCTCAATTTGCAATAACGATAGGTGAGCCTGAGAAGAATCTGACTACCGGTTTGCGTATGATCGAACAGGCTGCAGCAGAAGGGAGCAGCTTGATCCAGCTTCCTGAGCTGTGGGTTTCCGGCTACGATCTGGATAAATGCGAGGCGCACAGCCAAAAATCGCTTGAAATCATCGATTTGCTGCAAGGACTTGCAGACAAACATAATCTGGCCATTGGGGGAAGTTACATTACCACACGGGACGGAAAATATTTTAATAGTTACCTGTTGTTTCTTCCCGGGCTGGCATTACCGCGGCACTATGACAAGACTCATTTATTCCGTCTGCTTGATGAAGATATCCATTTCACACCCGGGGATAGCCTGACCGTGGTTGATCTGGCCTGGGGAAAAGTCGGGCTGGCAATCTGCTATGATGTGCGATTCCCGGAGTTGATTCGCGCCTACGGAAACCGCGGAATTGACTGCCTGCTGGTTGCCGCACAGTGGGGTAAGAAACGGAGTGAACACTGGCGCACCTTATTGAGCGCCCGGGCAATCGAAAACCAGATTTTTATCGTCGCTGCCAATGCTGTCGGTCCTATTTTCGAGAACGAACTGGCCGGTTACAGCGCCGTTCTGGATCCCTGGGGCACACCTGTCATTGAAGCCGACCCTGTCAACCCAGCCTTATTTACTGTCGGTATTGACCTGTCCGAAATTAATCAGGTGCGCCAGACTGTGCCATCCAAAAAAGACCAGCGCTTGGAATTATACAAGCACTGGTCTGATGAACTCGATTTGTAGAAAACGACAATGCTGTGACTTTTATTGCACTTGCAGCAGCACAGACAGATCATCCCGGTATAAAACTTGCCAGCCCGCCTTTTCAGCTTCTTCTGTTAGTTTCATGTCCGGCGGCAGCAGGATATATTCGACATCATACCCGGACAGGGTTGTCTCCCATCCCGGATCAGCTGCGATTAAATCCATCCAGGCGAAAAATAATTCATCGCTATATAAATCAGCCCGCCCATCGAAATACACCTTATTGTCTCTCAAATGCCAATCCAGGTAACCTCCCCAGCCGTAATCGCTGAGAATGTTTCCAGGAGTTCCTTTTTCCTCCAGAAAATCGACCGCGCCTACCGGATAATAGGTGACCAAATTCGCGTCGACAACAGCCGGCTGTGAAATATAAAACAGCTTGCCCAACCCTGCCAGCGCCAGAATCCCCACCAGGGTCAAATTGATCGTTTTCCTTAATCCGGGCGGAATATCCTTACTCTTTCGCGAACTCCGCCATTTCTCATATCTTTCTCCGGCTGGCGTGGTTCGCCAATGTTCGGTTATCACCAGTAAAGCACCCTCGGCATGCCTGGCTAAAACCACCCCTGCGAACAACGCAAAAACACCAATCAGCCGCTGCGCTATGAGCGAGGAAACGCCAAACAATGTCAAACCAGCCAATTCACTCCCGCTTGCCCTCCGCCCCGAAAGGCCGATTGAAACCAGGGTTGTAAATAACAAGACTAAATACGGCATTGCGGAAATATTGTGGAAATCGATCGACTCCCATTCCTGGATGTATTCGGTAACCGCCACCCCGACCGTTTGGAAAGGGATTTCCCAGGTGCTTAGCCCATTAGGGTTAAGCAATACCGCCAGCAGGCTAACAGCTGTCCAATCAGCCAACCTCCCGATTTCACGCCAGGTCATGGTCTGTTCGGTCGCAGGTCG
>JAJZTR010000035.1 GCA_021848775.1 Chloroflexota bacterium
CGCGCCTGGAGGTATCTGTCACAAACTTCGGGATTTCGCTATATTAACCGCCCGGTCTCGCTGCCAATCCAAAGCGCCGAACAATGGGTAGAGGAATTCTGGGAAGGGGTGACGGGACAGACCAGGGTAATATTTTTAAGCCATATCACCTCCCCTACCGCTATCCTTTTGCCGGTAGCTGAAATATGCAGGCGGGCCCGCGAAGCAGGTATCCAAACCATCATCGACGGAGCCCATGCACCCGGGCAAATTGACCTGGCCTTGGATGATCTTGGGGCCGATTTCTATACTGGCAACTTGCATAAATGGCTATGCGCACCTAAAGGAGCCGCTTTCCTTTACGCACGCCCTGAGGTTCAGCGCCTGGCCCAGCCTTTGATTATTTCATGGGGATGGGAAAGCGACAACCCGGGTCCTTCACCCTTCGTTGACTGGCATCAATGGACCGGAACCCGTGATATTTCTGCTTATCTGGCGGTCCCGGATGCCATAAAATTCCAGGCTGACCATAACTGGCCAGAAGTCCGCATTCGCTGCCATCAACTTGCGGCTGATTTGAGAAATCGGGTCACTGCATTGACCGGGCTCGAACCGCTTTACCCCGATTCGCAAGATTGGTACAAGCAAATGGGAACCGTTCCGCTTCCTCAAACCGTAGATATTTGCAGAGTCAAGCAGCAGCTCTATGATGAATATAAAATCGAAATTCCACTAATTCAGTGGAAAGATCAGAAATTAATACGATTCTCGCTGCAAGGCTATAATTCTATTGAAGATGTCCTTGCGCTGGAAGATGCTCTAAAGGAGTTGATCAGGGAACAGTAAGCGTTCCTAAAAAATAAATGGAGGGGTCGCACAATGGAAGAAATTTCGCTTGCTCTCGGTGGCGGCGGTATAAAAGGGATTGCACACCTGGGCATCATATTTCGCTTGCAAGAAGCTGGCTTTAAAATAAAAGCCATTGCAGGAACCAGTGCCGGAGGCGTTGTTGGTGCAGTGATTGCAGCAGGAGCTGAAAAACCTGAAATCCTGGAGGCAGTTAATGGAATAGATTCCAATAAATTCTTCTCCCGCCAGCACAACGATGGACCGTCATTATTAGGCCTGGCGGGATTGGTTAAATTACTATCACCTTTTTTACATGATAAAACTTTTGATGACCTGGAGATTCCCTTCGCGGTGACCGCGGTGGACTTCATATCCAAGCAAGAATTTATCTTGAAACGCGGACCCGTCATCAATGCTGTGTTGGCCACCTCCAGCATTCCTGGTGTTTTCCCTCCGGTAAAAATAGGCAACACGGAACTGGTAGACGGTGGTGTATTGGATCCGGTGCCAGTTGCTGTCGCCCGCTGGCTTGCCCCAAAATTACCCGTGGTGGCTGTTTGTTTAAGCCCTGTGCCAGAGCAATGGTCGGAATTACCGGAGATCAGTGTTCCGGTGGATCCCAGAATCCCGGGTCCAATCATGCATCGACTGGTCAATCTGCGCATAGGGCAGGCAATCAGGATTTATGTCGATTCGATGGATATTACCAGCCGTATGATTACAGAACTGCGTTTGCAGGTTGAAAAACCGGATGTGATCATCCGACCGGATGTGGTGAAATTCGGCTATCTAGACCGGGCTGATCCCGATGTCCTGATCAACCTTGGCATCGAGGCGGTGGAAAAGGCTTTACCTGAAATCCAGGTAGCCATGGGCTGGCATCATAAATTTGCCAGACAGTTTCTGAACCCACAACCTCCCGGTAAATTACTCGAAGACTAACGGGCTGTTCTCATCCCATGTCTCGAGACCTGCGCCAGTATTCTAAACAAACGATTCAACGGTTGATCGCCGGTGGTTTAATTCTGCTTTTCGCCGTTGGCGGGGCATTAATCTTCCATTTTTACGGAGGTGAGGCCGCAATCCTTGGCGTGGTATGCTTGCTGGCGGGGTTGATGCCCATTGGAATCATTATTTTAATCCTTGGGATAATGGAGTGGATTGTTGAACGCAACCGGGACAGATGATTCGCAGGTAATGTTGCTAAACGATTGGGTTGTCCGTGTCCAGCAGCCTAAAGGCTCTGATGCGCAACGGATTTTCCTTATGCTGCACGGCTTTACCGGCGATGAAAATTCGATGTCGGTTTTTACTCGAAGTCTCCCCCGGAACGCCTGGATATTCTCTCCCAGAGCTCCATTTCCCACGAATGAAGGCGGATACAAGTGGATACCCTCCGAAAACGGCTTATCCGCGTCTCTTAAAGTATTCCTTGATGCTGCATTTAATTTGCAGGAAGCTCTATCCGGCTGGAAAAAAGCCTTTCAATTACCAGATCAAAAAATTGAGATCGCCGGATTCAGTCAGGGAGCCGTGATGGCTTTGACGTACGCGCTCAACAATCCCAAGCAAATTCATCGGGTAGCCTGTCTTTCTGGGTTTTTACCGCACGATACTACTAATTTAATCCACGGTAGACCACTTACCGGTATTCCGATTTTTCTCGCCCACGGGACTGAAGATAAAACTGTCTCGTTTGAACGCGCCCAGGAGGCCAGGGTCTGGCTCGAACAATTCGGAGCCGAGATTACTGTTTGCGATTCTCCCGTAGGTCACCGCATCAGTGCCAGCTGCTTTCGCAGCTTCGCAGATTTCTTCCGCGAAGCGTAGCTGATAAAAATTCGATACAAAATTTCAGTCTATCTGCGCTGAATAAACGAGAAAATACCCATCAAAATACCGACCGAGAGCAAAATCAAAATTACCAATCCCATTGGGATCCCGGTTAAGGCTTGACCTCCACCAGACGTTTCATAGGTTGGGATCGTCAGGGGTGGTGCCTGGGTAAAGGTTGGCAAGCGGGTTGGTGCCACTGTAACAATGAATTGCGCAGCCAGGGTAGGATTGATGGTCTGGGTAACCTCGGGAGTCGGACTGGCCGGTGGCTGCACCACGGGCAAGTCGCCCGGGGACAAATCGACATATTTACTGAATACCCAGCCTTGACCACCAGGAACGCCTGGATAACTGATCAGAATCCAGTCAGAGCCGGTCGATCGGCCCAGAGCAGGGATGGATTGCCCCACCATCAGTACGCCTATTTTGGGATAATACAAAGCGTGCGGCCCAGACCGGACGTTGATCGTATCCTCACCCAAACCGGCTTTTACCGTTGCCATTACTCCGCTTGGCGTACCTGTCACGGTCGGGACTGACCCGGTCGGAATTTGAGCATGGACCCCTACCGGCCTGATGGCAAGCAACCCCAGCGACAGAAATATCGTAATAATGATAGAATAAACAGCAATATGCGCTGCCCGTTTACGCATGGAAACTCCTTCGTAATCAAACTTTATTTGCCAGAGATTATAACCGATCCATGGATCAACGAACTTACCACGGCAAAATAACACCAGATGATTTAGCCCGCAGCCTGATTGCGCATTTTAATCGCGGCAATCTTCGCGTGCAGCAAATTGGCAGCGGCGCTCAAATTGCCGTTCAAATTGCCAGCCGTCAGGGTGCAGTTTCCGGCGGTCAAACTGCATTAGGGATATCCCTGCAACAAATCGAGGATGGAGTCATGGTTCAAACCGGCAGGCAAGCATGGTACGGTATCGCTGCCAGCCTGGGTATGACCGCGATCGCTGCCATACGGAATCCTTTCTCGTTGATCAACCGGGTCGATGATCTGGCTCAGGACATTGAATATATTCAACTTACCGATGAAGTCTGGCGAGTGGTGGACCTTACAGCCCGCTCGCTCAAAGCCGGGCATGAATTATCTGAACGGCTGCGGCGTCTGGTATGCAGCTATTGTGATACCCCCAATCCGGTGGGTGAACCGAATTGTATCGCTTGCGGCGCCCCGCTCGGCAGTGTGCAGCCGATTGCTTGCCCAAAATGCGGAAATGTGGTCACAGCACAGGTTTCCAGGTGCCCAAACTGCGGCACCCTTCTTGTGCAATAAATTCGTCAATAAGCAATAACAATCAACCTGGTGCGAAATCTAGCGCCAGGAGAACCCGTTTTTTTGGATAAACTCATCCAATCCCGGTGGACCCCAGGTGCCAGCTTCGTATACCGGCAGGTTAGTGACTGGATTTGCTTCCCATCCCTTTAAAATATCAGTCGTAAAAGCCCATTGACCGCGGACTTCATCTTGTCGAGTAAAGAGAGTTGCATCCCCCTGAATGCTATCAAGCAACAGCCTTTGGTACGCTTCTGGCGGGTCGCTGCCAAAAGTCTCATCGTAATCAAATTCCATAATTACCGGTGATACTTCTCGTGCCGGACCAGGTGCTTTTGCGCCAAATTCCAATCGGATGCCTTCATTAGGCTGAAGATTTAGTATCAGTGTGTTCGGTGCATCTCCAGCCAAATTCACCCAATTAAATAAAGACAAGGGCGCCTGGCGAAAGCGAATGATTATTTCGGTCTTCCTTTTTGGCATGCGTTTTGACGAACGCACATAGAAAGGAACGCCTGCCCAGCGCCAATTGTCGACACACAAGCGCACCGCCAGCATGGTCTCTGTGATCGAATTAGCCGGGACACCTTCCTCTTCTTTGTAGCCCGGCACCCGGACACCCTCAATAACCCCGGATACATATTGCGCCCTGAAAGTATGGGTAATTGCCTCCATCTCTCTTATGGGTCGAAGAGCTTTTAACACTTTTACCTTTTCATCCCGCACTGCATCCGCATTGAAATTTACCGGCGCCTCCATGGCGGTCAGGGTTACCAATTGAAGAAGATGGTTTTGGAACATGTCGCGAATCACGCCAGAGGTATCGTAATATCCCGCGCGTGTCCCTACCCCAACAGTTTCAGCAACGTTGATCTGGATATGATCGACATAGCGGCGGTTCCATAATGGCTCGAAAATAGCGTTTGCAAAACGGAATACCAGGATGTTCTGAACGGTTTCTTTTCCGAGGTAGTGATCGATCCGGTAGATTTGATTTTCTTCGAATACCTGGTGGATTGTATTGTCAAGCTCTATGGCGGAGTCCAGATCTCTGCCATAAGGTTTTTCGACGATGATCCGAGTCCAGCCAGATTTCCGGTGATTAATGCCATTAGCACGGATGTTTTCGACGATGGTCGGATATACTTCCGGCGGAGTCGCCAGGTAAAAAAGCACATTCTTCACTTTCAAAGCATCCAATTTATCACATAACTGAGCATAGCCCACAGGATCCTCGAACGTGGATTGCACATAGTAAGAATTCTGAAGAATTTTGTTAAGAACCAGAGCGTCAGGTTGATCAGGGTGTAAGGATTCTTCAATGCCAGTTGAAAAGTCTTCCCGCATCGCCTCGTCGGTCCATTCACGGCGGGCAAATCCCACGATATGGAAATCTTTAGGCAGTTTTCCTCCCACGGTCAAGGAGTAAATCGCTGGAATCAACTTGCGGTGCGTTAAATCACCGGTTACGCCAAAAATGACTATAGCGAGCGGCGCGTCGGTTTCGGTTACTGAATTCTCTTGTGCCATGTTATTCCCCGTCAATTCCGTGAATTACTCCGGATAAGAAGCAATAATTTGAGACAAAACGTATATAATGATCCATAGTCATCATAACAGAAAAACGGTATTATATTTTTCTTATGCAGCCAGACTCAGGCTCGATAACCGATGTAAGGGGAATAAAACTTGGGCACGCCCAGGACCTGACCGCCCTGACAGGATGCTCTGTCGTAATTTGCGAATCCGGTGCTACCGGCGGAGTGGATCAACGCGGCGGCGCACCAGGCTCACGGGAGACTGATTTATTGCGCCCCATGCATCTGGTAGATAAGGTGCACGCGGTGATGCTGGCAGGCGGGTCGGCTTTCGGTTTGGATGCTGCTTCCGGGGTCATGAGGTACCTGGAAGAACGCCATGTCGGTTTTGATGTTCGGGTAGCCCACGTACCCATCGTGCCGGCTGCGATCCTGTTCGACCTTGAAGTCGGCAGCGCTGATGTTCGCCCGGATGCGGCAATGGGATACCGGGCGTGCCAGTCAGCTACGACCCATGAAACTGCTCAAGGCAATATCGGAGCCGGAACAGGCGCGACGGTTGGCAAGCTCTTTGGAATCAAAAAAGCCATGAAAAGCGGTATTGGAACCGCGTCGATGGAAATTGGCAACGGCGTGATCGTCGGTGCTCTGGTAGCTGTTAACGCCTACGGTGATATTATCGATCCTCAAACAAACCGCCTGATCGCAGGTGCCCGCAACAGCAAGGGTGAATTGGTAAATACAATGGATACGATGCGCACATTTATGGGGCGGAGCATACTCCAATTTGCCACCTCGCAAAATACGGTGATCGGGGTCATTGCCACAAACGCGAAGCTAACCAAGGAACAAGTCAACAAAGTTGCCCAGGTGGGGCACAACGGTCTGGCTCAAACGATTCGACCTGCCCATACCATGTTGGATGGGGATACCCTTTTTGCACTGTCGACCAACCAGCGTAAATCAGATGTCAACATTGTGGCAGCATTCGCCGCTGAAGTGGTCGCGAGGGCGATCCTCAACGCGATCTATTTTGCTGAACCAGTAAATGGTCTGCCAACGGCAAGGACAATGGGTTTATTGGAATAAACCACAATTAATAACCAAACATAGCAGCATTTACACCAGATTTGCCCTTCTTCAATGAAGAAAATCACGCCAATTCCGTACCTTATACTAAAGGCATTATTATTTCTTATTCCATCCTATCGAATTAATCAGAAGGGATTAATCAAATGGTAACCATTGTTGCCGACACACTTTCGACCATTCCGCCCGATGATGCAGTCAAAATGGGCATTCCATATGTTCCCCAAATCATAATTTTTGGAAATGATTCTTACAAAGATGATTATGAAATGGATTCGGCCACATTTATTCAGCGGTTACGCAACTCCCCGGAGCTGCCGAAAACCGCAGCCCCGCCGCCCGCACTGTACACACCAATTTATGAAAAATATGGTTCGAATAGCAATACTGTCGTTGTATTAGCACCATCCGCCGATGTGAGCGGAACTTTCCGCGGAGCAACGGTTGGGGCGGAGGACTTTCCGGATGCCGACATCAGGATCATCGACACAAGGACTGTTGGATCAGGCCTGGGCTCGATTGTGCTTAAAGCGTATGAATGGAACAAGCAGGGCATGGATGCCGATACCCTGATCGAAAAGGTAAAAGAAATGTCAGCCCGCCAGCGCGTTTACTTTGTAGTGGATACCCTCGAATACCTTCATAAAGGCGGGCGAATTGGTGGCGCAAAAATGTTAATGGGCAGTCTGTTACAAGTTAAACCGATTTTACAGTTGCAGGATGGTCACATCGAACCGGTGGAAAATCAGCGCACCAAACGACGTGCTCTGGCGCGATTGAAAGAAATGGTTCAATCGGAGTACCCCAAGAATGGAAATGGGTTTTTGACCATCATGCATGGGGATGCATTGGCTGAAGCCGAGGCATTGGCGGATGATTTTGTTGCGTCCGGTTTTACTCGGCCACAAATTTTCAACCTGCCCCCGGCTATTTTGGTGCATGTTGGTCCAGGCGTAGTCGCTGCCAGTTTCTTTATTTAACCGTGTGACCGTTTCACTTAGCAATTTGGGGAAGGTTCGTTGATTCCACTTAGAAAAACCAAGCCCGATTCAACGAATAAACCATCTATAAGGCATGGTATGGAAATGATGCCCATATCGACAGGCCGAATTTAAGGTTCCAATGAATACTTCAGAACCTGTTGATGTACTCTATTCCGACACAGACCTGGTAGCCGTCAATAAGCCTGCCGGCTTAATCAGTATTCGCGACGGCTACAACCCCGAACGTTCGAATGTACTCCAGATTCTCTCGGAGATATTTGGCAAACTATGGGTTGTCCACCGGCTCGATGCGGATACGAGCGGAGTTTTGCTTTTCGCCCGAAATCCAGGCGCCCACCGACATCTCAGTCTGCAATTTGAGCACCACGCGGTTAAAAAAATCTACAATCTGCTGGTATTCGGCACCTTCGACTGGCAGGAAAAACAAGTTGACTGGCCGTTGAGCGTGGATGGTGACCGACGTCACCGCACGATGATTGACCATCTAGATGGCAAGCCCGCCAGCACTGCGTTTCAGGTCATCCAACGTTTCGGGGCTGACTATGCCATGTTATCAGCCTTACCTTTAACTGGCTACACGCATCAAATACGCGCACATTGCAGTACATTAGGACTCTGGCTTTTAAATGATCCACTCTACTTTCCCCGCCTGTATCCACCTCAACCAGAAAGTAAAACTCACAATCGTATAGAATTGTTTCAAAAGACTACCTCGCTACCTATTGCAAGAACGTCTTTGCACGCGTTATCCATCCAATTTGAACATCCAGTTACCAATCAAACCTTAGATATCTCAGCACCTTATCCAGAGGACTTTTCTTCCACAATTAAATACCTTCGAGAAAAGCAACCCTAAAAAGGAGACCGGGATTTTCCGGTCTCCTTTTCGTGTTTTTACAATCCTCTTGCCAGTTTATTCGAGTTCAGGAACTGGACGTTTGCTCTTCCAAACCGCCCAGGTAAATGCACCGAGAAGCAGGATTACCGCCAACCAGGCGCCAAATGTATTGAGCGAGAAATTTACCAGGATCGGCGCTGCAATTAAACTAACCAGATTGACCACCTTGATCATCGGGTTCAAAGCAGGACCGGCGGTATCTTTCAAAGGATCCCCGACCGTATCGCCCACAACACTGGCTTTATGCCTTTCAGACCCTTTGCCGGTATTGGCAGTCTGATCGCGAACTTCATCCTCAACTGCTTTTTTGGCATTGTCCCAGGCGCCGCCAGAATTCGCCATAAATACTGCCAGCAATTGACCGGATAGGATCACGCCAACCAGGAATCCCCCTAATGCTTCAACCCCCAAAACCATACCTACTACCAGCGGCATCACAATGGATATCGTGGCCAGGGGGATTAACTCTTTCTGAGAAGAACTGGTCGAAATGGCTACTACCCGGGCATAATCGGGTTTCGTAGTACCTTCCATGATGCCAGGGATGCGGAATTGTTTTCGCACTTCTTCGACGATCTGTGAAGCCGCGCGAGATACAGCCCTAATGGATAGGGATGAAAACAACCAGGGTAAAGCGCCTCCGATCAAGAATCCCACAAACACGGTCGTGTCTGAAATGCGAATCGATTCCAGCGCTCCTTCTTTAACCCGGTTCACGTCCGTAATATAGGAGGCAAACAAACTCACCGCGGCAATGACCGCTGATGCAATTGCAATGCCCTTGGTGATCGCTTTAGTGGTGTTCCCTACCGCATCCAGGTCAGCCATGATCTGACGGGCTTTCAAAGTTTCCGGATCCGTTTGCCCGGTCCATGACATTTCAGCAATACCATTGGCATTGTCAGAAATCGGACCATAGGAATCCATCGCAACATTATTGCCGGTCAGGCTGAGCATACCAATGCCGATCATGGAAACTGCATAGAGAACATAAATTGTTCCATCAGCCTGGTAAAGCAGCAATGCACCAATAAAAGAGAGCGCAATGATTACAACCGCCCAAACACTGGATTCCATACCAACGGAAAGCCCTGAGAGGATGGTCGTAGCGGGACCAGTACGGGTCGACTTAACTATTTCTTGAACCGGCGCATGCCGGGTCGCAGTGAAATAGGATGTGAGTTGGTTAAACGCCACTGCCAACCCGACACCAATCATGGTTAACATTCCCAGCCGCCAGTCGTGGGCATAGTAAATGGCTAATAGAAATGCCAAACCGACTGTGATGATGCTGGACATCTCATAAGATCGGAACATAGCCTCTTCAGCATCGTGTGCCTGGATTGCTTTAATGGGAAATTTTTCCCAAATTGGCACGGCGAACGTGCCTAAGATAGAACTGATTACACCAAAAGCTCGTATGATCAGCGGAAAAACGATATAAAGGATCTGACCGGTAGTTTCGTAGAGCACCAAACCTAGAATAAGGGACGAGACAATCGTTACTTCGTAACTCTCGAAAATATCTGCGGCCATACCTGCGCAGTCGCCAACATTATCACCAACCAGATCTGCGATCACTGCTGCATTTCGGGGGTCATCTTCCGGAATATCTTTCTCGACCTTGCCGACCAGGTCCGCGCCTACATCCGCGGCTTTAGTGTAGATGCCACCGCCGATACGCATGAACATCGCCAGCAGGGTACCACCGAAGCCAAATCCGAGCAGAGCATCCGGCGCTGCCCGACCAAAAATGATAAATATTACAGTTCCACCCATCAGGCCAAGGCCGTCGGTGAGCATACCCGTAATGGTTCCCGCGTAGTATGCAATTGATAAAGCTTCGTTGAATGAGCGCCTTGCTGCAGAAGCAGCTCTAACACTGGCCTGAATTGCCATTCGCATGCCCAACTGGCCGACAAGAAGTGAGAAAAACGCACCCATTATGAAAGCGATCGTGCGACCAAAAGCAATGATCCACATGACAGCGTCTTCACCGAGGTGCCCAAATTCTCTTTGTGCTTCCAGACTGGGCTCGACAACCGCAACACTTAAGAAAATTGCTATTGTCAGGATACCGATGGCCGGCAAAATAGTTTTAAATTGTTGTTGCAAATAACCATCAGCGCCAATCCGGATTGCCTCCCACACTTCTTGCATCTTCTCGGTGCCCTTGTCTTTCTTCAGCACTTTGCCTCGCAAGAACCAGGCATAAACCAGACTTAAACCTGCGACAATGACCACCCCAAGCACTGCAAGCTGCTCAAAAGCAGTTGTCAATCCGTGCCTGGACATTCCAAAGATATCCATATTGCCTCCAGGGATTTAAAATCTTTGCTTCCCCCCGGTTAAAATGAGCATGAGAGGGGAATTGGACAGAACCAGGTTATATTTTATATGAAGGCTGGAATATGTCAATGAAAATGTTACACATTAGTATTTCATTAGAAATTTGATTTTCTTATTGAAATTGAATATTTATTGTTGTATAGTGTTATGCGGCTAATTTATAACAGTTATGGATCAATCAGTCAGGCCGCGGGCGGAAAATATATTCCGTCCGTTTGCGTGTAAAGTCAATGAAATTTGATGTTGCAATCAAATTGAAGGGCACACCATCTTATTATTTGACGCAGGTATTGAAATTCTGTTGTAAAGTGTGTATTCTGAATTTACAGTCTGACCTGACAGAGGACTGATGGAACTGGATGAAAGAAATGTACGAAGGATTATTCGATCCTTCATAATTAATAAGAGGACTTTAGCAAGCCGTATGGATAATCCCTTGATTAATGTTGTTGATGATGAAGACGAAGAATATCCTGCTATTGCCAGGTTAATTGAACTTGGTCGTCAAAAAACGTATGTGACCATCGACGATATCTTGCATTTCTTCCCGGATGCCGAACAGGATGTGGAGCAGCTCGAGGAAGCTTTTGCCGCATTAATGAGCGCTGGTATCCCCTATTTGGAGGACGAGTCATTAGCTCCTGAACCCAGTGAAGATGAATTAATTCTGGGCGAAGATGATGAAACGGATGAGACCAGCCGCGAATTGATTTTCGATGATCTGCAAAACATTGATACTGATGACACAATTGGACTCTACTTAAAGGAAGTTAGCAGAGTACCTCTTCTGACTGCAGAAGAGGAAGTAGAACTGGCGCAGCGTATTGAACGAGGCCGCATGGCACGCGAAGAATTGGCCCGCGGAAATGTAAGCATCCGCCGGCGGCACGAATTGCGGCGGCTTATTGAGGATGGTTGGGCCGCACGGGAACACTTGATTACCGCAAACTCCCGCCTGGTTATCAGCGTGGCAAAAAAATACATGGGGCGGGGTGTACCATTCCTTGATCTCATACAGGAAGGCAACATCGGCCTGATCCGCGCGACAAAAAAGTTCGATTACCGCCGCGGTCACAAATTTAGCACTTATGCCACCTGGTGGATCCGCCAGGCGGTAACCCGCGCGATTGCTGATCAGGGGCGCACCATTCGCGTGCCGGTCCACATGGGTGATCAAATCAACAAGTTGCTGCGGACCCAGCATCAGCTCACCCAGCGGCTCGGGCGTGAGCCTTCGGTGGATGAGCTGGCATTGGCTTTGGATGTGCCGCCGAAAAAAGTCGAGAACATGATACAGGTGGCCCGCCGGCCGCTTTCATTGGAAACTCCTACCGATGATGAAGAAGACTCGGTTTTGGGCGATTTTATCGAAGATGACGAGGCTCCCCCTCCCGATGATACTGCCACCTACAATTTATTAAAAGAACATCTTGAGGAGGTTTTAAACTCACTTCCTCCCCGCGAAGTGAGGATATTGCAGTTGCGGTACGGCTTATTGGACGGTCAGGCGTACACTTTGGAAGAAGTGGGGCGTAAAATGGGGGTGACCCGTGAACGGGTACGCCAGATTGAAGCTCAAGCCTTGAGCAGGCTGCGCCATCCGACTATTCGCAGAAAACTGCGCGACTATCTGGGTGACTAATTCAACCTTTATAATTATTAATCGTGCTTTCGTAGTGAAAGCACGATTTTTATATACAATTTTCAAGTAGCATATCGCAAAATACTTGTAGAATTGTACAAGATAGTGCATACTATTTGCTGGGAGAATAATTATGGCCACGATCTCTTTACGCGCATATTATCAAGAAATCGAGAGTATGATCGAACGTGGGCGCACGAAAGATGCGGTTGCCCACTGCCGGCAAATTCTCAAGTTTTATCCCAAATCGATCGACACTTACCGGTTGTTAGGAAAAGCATATCTTGAAGCTCAACGCTTCTCCGAAGGAGCAGACGTTTTACAGCGCGTTCTCTCGGCTGTGCCTGATGACTTCATCTCCCAGATTGGAATGAGCATTATTCGTGAAGATGAGGGCAACCTTGATGCCGCTCTTTGGCACATGGAACGAGCATTCGAAGCCCAACCTTCCAATGTTGCAGTACAGGATGAACTACGGCGTTTGTATGGCCGACGAGACGGCATCCAACCCGCAAAAATTCGCCTGACGCGCGGTGCCCTTGTGCGCATGTATGCACGCGGCGAACTATATCAGCAAGCCATTGCCGAAGCCCGCATAGCTCTGGTTGAACAACCCGATCGAGTCGATCTTGAGTTGATCCTGGCAAAAATGTACTACCTTTCAAATCAAAAAAAATCAGCAACCGATACTTGTACTCGGTTGCTGGAAAAACTGCCGTTCTGTTACGAAGCGAATAAAATATTGACCGATATTTTGCCGGGGTCCGCTCGTGAAGACGAGGTAAAAATCTACCAGCAGCGATTAATTTCCTTGGATCCGTATCTGGCTTTTATACCCAAGGATGCCACCTCCGTTGCTGAAGCTCCCGACGATTCGGTCATGGTTGAATCTCTCGAACTGGCCGGGGATCAGGAAGAAGGCGAGCATCCCGAATGGGGTGGAGGTGAAGAAGAAAAACTGCCCGAATGGCTGGCGGCATTAGAGACCAGGGATAGACTTCCGGACGAGCTTACCCAACTCATTGATAAAGGTTCGCAAAGTTTTGGGGCAGGTGAAACCACTCTGGAACCATCCCCAACGGAAGATCTCATCCCAAATGAAGACGATCAAATCCCCACCTGGATGAAGGCGGCAGGTTGGCAGCCTGCTGAAAGCGATCAGGAAGAAGCGGCCATCAGGTATGATGAGGTTGCGGATGAACTCACCAGTGACGCTGAGATACCAGACTGGCTTCAATCTATTGCCCCGGCAGAAGAAACCTCCAGCTTATTCGATACCGGTGAGCCTGCTGAAAGCGAGGAAGACACTCGCTGGCTGGAAAGTATCCTGACCGGTGAAACCGAAAACAGCGATCAACTTGAGGTTCCTGAATCCGAATCGGTCATTGAAGAATCCCCATTTTTTGAAAAAATCGGGGAATCCGATTTGGGCGTTCCCACCGGTGACGAAATGCCACCCACTGAGGGTTTGGCCGAAGAAATTAGCATGGCAGAACCAGAACCTGAAGCGGGTGAGCTAGACAGTGTTCCCGAAATCTTTGAGACTGCGGAGCATGAGGAGGGGGTTCCGGACTGGCTGGCCGGAATGGCGACTATCGACACCGAGCCGGTAGAAACCACGGCAGAAATGGATGAATTCTCCTCTGATACCGATTGGTTAAAAACTCTCGCGACGAACGGTGAAACTCCTGCGGAGGAAGAGCCTGACGCGGAAGCGGTAGGAACAGAACCCTTTGAAATGGAGAGGCCCGCTGAAATCGATCTTGGCGTTCCGGACATGGAGACCGAAGGTGGGTTTAGTCCCTCCGAAGAAATCATCCCCGGCAATTTGCTCTCGCAGGATGATTTCCTTTCGGAAATTGAAAAAGCCTTGCCTATAGAACCTGGCGCTACCGAACCTACTCGGATTCAGCCGCCTGTATTCGAAGTTGAACCTGGTGAAGTTGATTTGTTAATCGGGGAAGAGGAAGAATTATCATTAGAAGAACCTCTCATCCCTGAAATCAGCACGGGCGAACTTGAGGACCTCACTCTGGAACTTCAAGAGACCCTTGTTGCTGATGAAAACGAAACAAACCTTCCTGAAATTGGTGATCTAGAGATTCCGGATTGGCTGCAAGAATCACTGGATAAAGAAGTAGAAGAAATCCAACAAGGTATCGAAGAAGAATCCGTTATCGAAGAGATCGTTGGCGAGACTGAATTCATCGCAGAAGAACCTGAAGTCAGCCTGGAGGAGGTCGAATCTGCAGCCTGGCTGGCAGATCTAACGGATCGTCTGGGTGAGACCGGGGAACCTTTAACCGCAACAGTTGAAGATCAGGTTGAGCAGTTCCAGGATTTAGCTGAAATTGAACCAGCCGAAGAGGTCAGGGAGCTCGACGAACTTTCGGAACTTGATCTCTCGGGAGAGGAAGCGGAAGTTATCCCTGCAGCGGATGCGGAAGAATTCGCGGAACCCCTCCTTGGAGAGGTTGAAGAAGAATTTGACGAATCCATATCAGCTGAGGTTGAGGAAGAAATCACAGAGATCATTTCAGCGGAAAAGGAAGAAAGCTTTAAACTACCCGATTGGCTCATGGAAGATTTAACCGAACCAGAGAGTCTTGAAGCAGAGGCTGAAATAAATGAGAGCGAACTTCCCAGTAAAGAAGAGCTCGAATGGGTTAATGAAGAAGAGACTCCAATCGAACCCTTAATCCAGGGGATAGATGAGGCAGTCGCTGAAGCTGAAACCGTAACTGACTATCAGGAACCGGTTGATGCGCATGAAGAAGAGGTTCCCCAGATCGAGGCTGAAATCGTCGAAGAACTTGAACCCGCTGAATCTGAATTTCTTACTGAAGAAATCGCCGAAGAGGTTGAGGTCGAGGAAGTTCCAGAGTGGTTGATGGCATTGGCTGAAGATAATGAACCACAATCTGAGCCTGTTACAGCGGTAGAAGAGGTTATTCCGGAATGGCTGAAGGATTTAGAAGAAGAACCGGCTGAAGGGACTTTCATGGAACAACCCACTGAACCGGTATTGGAAGAGACCTCTGGGACTTCGGATTGGTTGTCTGAAGTTGAAGAAACACCCGCTGCCTCTGACATGGAGGATACAAGCCCGGTGCGCGTCATCCCTCCTGTCAGCGAAATTATGGCATCTGAAAGTAGTGACTTATATGCTGCTCAGGCCGCATTGAACACCCATGACGTCGATACTGCACTTGTCTACTACAACCAGCTTATTTCACGGGGTGAAGCACTCGAAGACACAATCCATGACCTGCGCGAGGCGCTGGACCATTACCCGGTGGACATATCGCTCTGGCAGGCTCTCGGAGACGCCTATATGCGGAGCAACCAGTTACAGGAAGCGCTGGATGCTTACACCGAAGCTGAAGAATTAATGCGCTAGTCATAAAACCCTTATTATTGGAGGAAAACTTGGAACGCACTTTTGTCCTGGCCAAACCAGACGCCGTGCAGCGGGGGCTGATTGGCGAAATCATTGTTCGGCTGGAAAGACGTGGTTTGAAGTTAGTTGCTGCAAAATTTTTATCCGTCAGCCGTGAATTAGCAGAGGAACATTATGCTGTCCACAAAGGCAAGGCATTTTACGACGGTTTAATTAATTACATTACTTCAGCACCGGTTGTGGCTATGGTGTGGGAAGGACCACAGGCAATCGCTGCGGTACGGCAAACTATGGGCGCTACACGCCCCGTAGAAGCCGCCCCAGGGTCGCTCCGCCATGATTTCGGGTTATCAGTCGGTCGCAACCTGACACACGCCTCAGACGGGCCTGAGACCGCTGCAACTGAAATCGCGCTGTGGTTCACTAAAGGAGAATTAATTGACTGGCAGCGTCCGGTAGATGAATGGATCTTTGAAGGAAATTAAGCTTGCAAAGTTGACTGCGACTGATTGGACGGGGAAACCCCGTCCAATTCGTTTTAATTTACTTGACGGTATATCCGGATCATGATAAACTAACGCTCGTTCGGGGGCGTGGTGTAGCGGCTAACATGCGGCCCTGTCAAGGCCGAGACCGCGGGTTCGAATCCCGTCGCTCCCGCTAAGCAAAAATCTACTCTTTGGAGTAGATTTTTTTTGAACCAGCTTTTCCATCCAGAAATTTGTTGTTTTGGCTTTTTGTTATACCAAAATATAGGGCTATACCAATAGCGGTTTTTATGATTCCAAAATTACTTTCAGATGGAGCGGCCATTGCCGGAAATCGTCGCTCCCGCGTTTTTCGGCCAGACAGGATGGTAAAGACTTCCTAATATATTGAGTTCGATGCACCCATGGTAACCTGTTCATCAGCCGTCGCGACTTTAACGACCCTGATGGCTCACCTTCTCGCTTCTTTCCTGCGGATAGGAGCGCATTTCACCTGCCAGTGCATCCTCTCCAACCACTTTCAGGTGAGTCAGGGAACATACCAGCGCTGCTTTGCTGTTCTCACTCGGAGTGATATCACACATGATTCCTCCTTCATCACCCGGGTAATAAACTCGCTGGATGAGCATGATATCGTTACGATGAATCCCGGACCCTTGTTTGAAGTCGCGCAGGTCATCAAACGGGTCTTGAGCAGCATGGGGTGTTTTCGTGCCCTCCTTCCAATAGTCATGGTCTAAGATGCCCAACACCAGATATTTATTGCCACTGGCAACTGGTGCTGTTCCGCAGCCACTCCTGCCGGATGGTAATCTCATTTTCCACCACCATACCCTCCGGTACATCGATAGCCCCCTGATCCGCTCGCTCCCCCAGTTCTAATAGTTCACTCACTTCTGTTTTGAGCTGGGCTTCCATATCAATCAACCATTTGTAGCTGACCACATGGCTCATGGGGGCATTTGCATGGATCTTGCTCCCATCCAGGCTGATATTCCCAATTTTCAGGATGACAGATGGCTGGGCCAGCAGCAAAATCTGCACAAACATATCCTGGATCTCTGCCGAAAAGTTCTTCCGAAAAGGTGCGATCGTGTCATGATCCGGATGCAGTCCCCCGGTGATGCAGCGCATTGGAATACTCTCATAGGACACTTTCTCGATCTTGCAGGAAGTGGAGATTCCTGTCACGTAGGCAAAAAACAGCAGCCACAGCAGAATTTCTGGCACAATCGCTACCTGGCCGACTGGGGCAAATCCGGCATACATTTGGCTCAAATCCAGCTGTGCAATGATATCCACTACAAACCGCGCCAGGTGATTCGCTGGCAGCACATCCCCCAACCGCACTTTCGGTTTAGACTTTCATCGTAGTTCGCCCGTTGAAATTTCCTGCTCACCCCATCAGTTTTCTTTTTCTCTCCCCTTACCTCTCTCCGACAAACTTCTGGTTAGAAATTCGTAATTGCATTATAATGTAAATTAGGTTGGATTTGTGTATAAATACGATACAAAATTGTTATAAATTTAATGAAGATTTGTTTAGTGGATGAGATTGTACGTTGATTAACCGTATGCTAACCTTAATGAGTGGTAGACCTGGTTTATCAAAGTGGATGTTGGCTTTTGCGGTTTTCCTTATCCTCGGTCTATCGAGCTGCCAGATTGCTGCGCCAATCACCTCGACTCCTACAGGTGCATATTTCCTGGTTTCTCCAACCTGGCCAGCCACACCTGTCAAATCTCCATCCCGTACCCAGACACCCCCCACCCTGGAGGCAAGCAGCAACTCTGCTCTGGCATTTTTCCTGCCTGCCAACTCCACCCCCACTCCGGTTTTTCACGAACCGGCTGGCTGCTGGCAGCCACCTGACGATTACACCCGCGTACAAATCAACGATCACACCATCAACGCCAGAACCTATTCAATGCTTCACCGGGCTGCCATGCTGTATGGTGGCGAGATTGATGTAGCTGGAAGATCCATCATCCAGGGCAGTTATAGTACCAACAGTATGGACAGCCTTGGCACCCATCTCGGCGGTGGAGCTGTAGATATCTCGGTCATGCGCACCAATACACAATACATTCTTTATAGCGATATTGAGCCGCTCATCCGGGCGCTACGCACGGTTGGGTTTGCAGCCTGGTTGCGCGAGGATGGCGAGGAGGGATCCGGGTCAATAATCCACATCCACGCCGTTGCCATCGGTGATATCGATCTCTCAGCCGCAGCCCAGGAGCAGATCAGTGGCCCGGCAGGGTATATGCGCGGCTATAACGGCCTCCCCGTAACAAGTGAAGATCCCGAACCAGATCGTTATGGCGGCCCACTGATTTGCCATTGGATGCTGGAGGCTGGTTACACGGACATGCGTACGCCCACTACGGTCCCCACTCCTGGCTTACCCTGGCAGGAACGACTTCGCCAGGCTGCGTTGGCTTACCAGGCATTCTACCCTGAGGATGCCAAGAAGATTGCGCTCAGTCTCAATTTCTTGGACGGTAAGAGCGAATCTGCTGAGAATATATGTGGCCCACTGTCCGCAGCTATTTTACGCGATGCTGGGCTGCTACCCGCCCAGGCTGGCCCGGTGCAAATTCTCAAGTCTTACTGGCAGGCAAGCCCCTCTCAAAATGGCCGCCCCTGGAGCCTGTTTCCCGAACGCGACTACGAGGTTTTTCGCTTTGATACTCCCCTGGCAGAGTTTGACTTTACCGCCTGGCCGTTGCAACCTGCTGATTATGTGTATGCCTATGCCAAAGATCATGGTTTCGACCATATGTTTATCGTCACCGAGGTAGACGCCGAGGGG
>JAJZTR010000222.1 GCA_021848775.1 Chloroflexota bacterium
TATTGGTATGGATCATCACCGATAAACCGGAAGAAATTGGCAAGACGATCATGAGCAAAATGGCGCGCGGGGTTACCTCTCTGCCTGGCACGGGGCTATACACGCATCAACCGCATACCATTCTGATGGTGGCAGTAACCGTCACCGAGGTAGCGGAGTTGAGGATGATTGTCCAGAACCTTGATCCAAATGCCTTTGTGGTGGTCAACCCCGCCCGCGATATTTTTGGCAAAGGATTCCAGGAACTTAAGGGCGGAAAACCAGGTTGATACCTGCCAAATTACCCGGGCAAGACTTTTTTACAGCCGGTAGTGGCGAGGCAAAAAAAGGTTGTATCAATCCTTAAATAATCCTGTAACCTCGCCCATTGTCCATGCACAGCCTAATTCCATTAACCATGTGTATTGGGCAAGGCTATCAAGAACGTTTTCAATCGGAACGATTCTCTCGCCCTGGCCCTCGCCACCCGTGGCTGTTATTCCGTTTTAAGATTTTTGCGGGTCGCCTGCACCTCGAGCGGGTCCAGGTCGGATTCTGCTGATTCCATGTCCGCCACACCGGCAAACGGCCAGCGCTGGCGGGCGGCTGCCAGCAATTCCGGCCGAATAGTGACCAGCGCTACCTGGTAGGCGCGTGAGTCGAGCGCTTTCAGTCCGGCGTTCCACCCCTGGCCGGCCTCGAATTCAAGCGGGCCCAATTCATCCACCACCAGCATGTCGCAGGGGATTGCGCTGCTCAATATCTGGTTGCCCCAAGCCAGAGCGATTGGGTCATAAACCCAGCCGGGCCGGTGCGATGGTGCGCCATCCGGATCGACCGGTCGCCGGGCAAACAGGCGGCTTTCCCTGCTGCGCAGGTCGAGTGCCTCGATCCCGCTTTTTTCGCCGCCTTCGAAAACTGCCGGTGAAACCACGCCGGCAACATCCCAACCCAGCGACTGGGCTTCAGCAGCCAGGCGGCGACACAGGGTAGTTTTGCCGGAGCCGCGCGGCCCGGTCAGTATCCACAGATGGCCATTTACGGGCAATTCGATCTTTGCACTCATTGTTAATTATTTTGCCACAAAATTTGCTGGAAATATTAAAGACCTCGTAATATTTTTCGAGCCGGCTGCTCAATACGCCCAATGGCCATCAACTTCAACAAGAATAGTAACTTTATCCGTCTGGCTGCGACTTTAAGATTGACGGTTAATCGTACACATATCGACATTGGAGGAACGAATGAAGGTTACACACAAAATCTTAATCGGTACTGTGGCTTTCCTGGCAATTGTGGGCGTTTTTGCCCTGTTGGGTAACGCCAACCAAACAGTCAGAGCTGCATTTTCAGTTCCTTTCGCTTCCAGTCAGCAGATCAACTCTGCGGATGCGCCTAAATTAGGGGTGGTCGAGCTGAAGGGAACGGTGGATTCCATCCAAGCTGACAGCTACACCGTCAGTGGTTTGACTTTCCGCTTCGACACGCTAACCATCATCAGCGGCGCTCCGGCAGTGGGTGACAGCGTCGAGGTAAAGGCGCTTTTGCTCCCCGATCTGACCCGCTATGCCTTGAAGATCGAACTGCAGGATGAGGTAGTCAGCGTTCCCAGTTTCGAATTCCATGGCCTGGTTGAGGCGATGGCCGCCAGCATGTGGACGGTCTCAGGTGAGCAGGTACAGGTCACGGTAGATACGGTGATCGATGCCGATATCGCCGCGGGCGCACTGGTTGAGGTCAAAGGCAAAGTTGTCGGCGGGTTGATGGTAGCCGACTTTATTGAACTCAAAGAAGCCATGCCCGGAGCGGTGGGCACGGAAGTTGAAATCTTTGGAACCATCGAATCCATCAGCGGTACGGTATATGTGGTTGGCGGTAAAACGATAAATACCGACGCGTCAACCGAAATCACCGGTGTGCTGGCGGTCGGCAGCTTTGTCAAAATCCATGCTGCCTTGAACGCGGATGGAACCTTCCAGGCTCGCGAGATCGAGTTGGTCACTGAGCCCGCACCTGATACCGGCGATGACGATGACCAGGGTGAAGATCAGGACGATCAGGGTGAAGACCAGGATGACCAGGACGAGGATATGGATGAAGAAGAAGTCAAGCTCACTGGCGTACTGGAATCCATGACGGCTGGCCTCTGGGTGGTTGACGGCGTCAGCTTTATGGTCGATTCGTCCACCAAGATTGAGGGCGATCCGCAGGTTGGCGATATCGTAAAAATCGAAGGACATCTCCAGAGCGACGGCACTACCATCCTGGCGCACGAAATCGAACTGGAAGATGACGCGTCAATCGGTTCCGACGATGACTCTGAGGACTCGGATGACAATTCGGGGTCTTCGGGATCGGACGATGACGAACAGGACGATGGCGATGGTGACGACGATGACGGCGGTGACGATGATGAAGATGAGGACGATGACGACATTGTTGCAGAGCTGTCCGTTTCTGTCGGTCTGCAACCCTGAAAGATGTTCCATGTACTTTAATAATCGACTCTAAAGTTGAGTTCAAGCCCTGTGGGGCGGAAGGGATCCGCCCCACAGGTACGTCGATGTTCATTGACCGAAGTAATTTTGGCAACAGTATTTCGCTAAATTCATCGGTTATACTTTTAATCGATGACCTATTCTCTCAATCCGGATATGGATGTCGACGGCCTTCTGGCGCGCGCTCACCAGTTTGACCCGCAGGCGTTGTCTCAGCTTCATGACCAGCTCTACCCGCAGGTTTACCGGTATGTTGCGTACCGGCTGGATGATCCACAGGCCTGCGAGGATATTTCTTCTGAAGTATTCCTGCGCTTGCTGGATGTGCTGAAGAAAAAAGTGCACACGGTTCAATCCGCGCGTGCCTGGCTGATGGGAACCGCCAATCACCTGGTGATGGATTATTACCGCAACAAGTACCGCCGTAAGATGGAGAAACTGGATAACCACGACAATTTACCGGATTACCATTCGCTCGAAGGTGAAACCGAATCCAAGCTCATTCACCAGGAAGTGCACGATGCCATGCTCAACCTTACCGACGACCAACAACACGTGATTGCTTTGCGTTTTTCACAGGAACTTTCGCTTGAAGAAACTGCTCAGATGATGGGTAAAACGGTAAATGCAGTAAAAGTTTTACAATATCGCGCTCTGGCTGCCTTACGACGGCAACTGGACAGGAGATACATGTAAGTGACGCAGCATTTGGAAACCTATTCGCTTCTTGAAAATTGTCTGGCCCGCCTGAATGCCGGCGAGGACCTGGAATTAATCCTGGCCCAACACCCGCAGCAGGCAGCTCAATTGCGTCCGCTGTTGATGGCAGCACTGAAGGCCCGCCAGAGCGGAAGCCCGCTGCGTATCCCTGCCTCTGCCCAAATTGACAGCCGCACCCGCTTTTTGGCAGAAGCCCAGCGCCGCCAGAGCCAACCAAAGCCTTTCTTCCCACGGCTAAACTTTGCCGGTGTGCTGATGACTGCGCTCATTTTGCTTTTTGCTGGAATTTTCGGCACCAGCCTGGCATCGGCTGAAACAGTCCCTGGCGAAGTGCTCTATCCGGTCAAACGAGTGGTGGAGAAGGCGCAGTTGGCGTTGA
>JAJZTR010000223.1 GCA_021848775.1 Chloroflexota bacterium
CACCTCCTGCGGGGTGCGCTGCTCCTGCTCGGCCAGCGACTGCAGCGAGCGCTGCAAGTCGAGGTCCAGCGTGAAAGTACGCGCCGGGGCGGGCGGCGGCAGGCGGAAGAAGGAGCGCAGGTGGTTAAAGAGGTTCATAGTCCTATTTTATAGAACATTTGTTCTTTCGTCAAGGGGGAACCGGGAAAGCGGCGCGCGGTTATTCGTTTTTGTTAAAAAAAATTTGAAACGAATCCCACTCCGCTGACGCTTCGGGGGTATATGTACCTCCGCTGACGCTTCGGGGGCGTGTCGGAACGAGCCCCTGCATGGGGAACATTCGTTTGATCATTTGAAACGAATCGAAACGAATCCCACTCCGCTGACGCTTCGGGGGTTGGTTGGGGCGTATGGCGATACGCCCCTACGGGTGCGCCGGTGCGGGAATATGTAAGCCGGGGCCGGGGTTTGGACGCGGGCAGGTTGTTAAGGTGCAATCGTAGACAGTAATATTATAGAAATAAATTTCTATTTGTCAAGTGAGAGCGCCGTTGGTCTTAAGATCGACTACGAAGAAAAGCTTCGATTGTGCGGGTTCCTGCGGTGGTTCTTTATGGGACAGGTTAGGAGACCTTGCCCCGCCTCTGGTGGGATATTAACCACGGAGACACGAAGGGCACGGAGAACACCTTTAATGGTTTTAAAGGCCGGCATGGATTCTGGGACATATACCTACCGGTACCATCGTTATGAACCAGGAGGTTGAACGTGCTATGGAATTGTTTTTCGGCAGAGATCATTTCACAAGCTGGTTTCACGCTTGAACTGCGGCTCGCGGTCGTACTTCCCGGTCCAGACGGGGCCCAAGCTTGTCCATGGCGACATCAAGGTCGTATTCAGCCTGGAGACCCAGCCAGAACTGAGGAGATGTGCCAAAGTAACGAGCCAGGCGCAAAGCGGTATCAGCCGTAATGCTGCGCGCGCCAAGCACAATCTCGTTGATGCGGCGGGCATCCACGCTGATCTTGATTGCCAGCCGGTTTTGACTCAAATCCATGGGTTTGAGGAACTCCTCAAGCAGCACTTCACCCGGGTGAACGGGAAGTAATTTATTAGACATAGCATACCTTACCTTTAGTGATAATCAACGATTTCGACATTATACGCGTCGCGTTTGCGCCACTCAAAACAGACGCGCCATTGATCGTTAATGCGGATACTCCACTGACCTTTTCGATCTCCTTCAAGCTTTTCCAACCTGTTCGCCGGCGGAATTTTCAAGTCGTTGAGGGAAGCGGCATTGTTAATCATGCGTAATTTCCGCAGGGCGATCTGTTGTATTTCAGGGGGCAGCTTTCGTGATGGCCGCCGTTGATATATGCTCTCGGTGTGTTTATCCCTGAAGGTCTTTATCACTTCTGTATTCTATAGCGCAACGCGCTAAATGTCAAGCGCCTAAGAGATCGAAGGGAGATGATTATTGATCCCACCGAGCGCGCCGGTCTGCAGACCGCGCGCCTGGACTCCTTCCCCTGGTCCTGGCATTGCAGTAGAAAATTGCAATTCAAAATCGTTTGGCGCTATCGATTTCCCTTGCTAAAATTAAGCATGGTTTGTAAAAACAAACCATTATTTCTGCAATGCCGGAAATTTTCTTCGAAAATCCCCATTCACTCCGTTCACCAACCATTTCTAAACCCGGGAGGAATGATCATGCTGAAATTCACCTATCGCTGCTGGTCTGTTCTATTTGCGCTGGTCCTGACGCTCAGCCTGGGGTTCGGCGCAGCACCACTGCCATCTGTGATGGCCAATTCCACCGCTCAAACCCTGAACTTTAGTCAAGATTGGAACGATACCAATCAGATCACCTCCGACCATGATTGGAGCGGCGTGCCCGGCATCGAGGGCTACTCCGGCAGCGGTTTGACCACGGCGACTGGCGTCGATCCGCAGACCGTTACCGCGGACGGAGGCACCTTGAGTGTCCTGGCTAACCGCTCCGCTCCCGATTCGCTGCCCACCGGCGGGGTAGCCGAGTTCGAGCTGATCGATCCGGTCGTCGCTCTGCAAGGCTCAAGCAGTGCAGACGCCCCCTACCTGCTGATCAACCTGGATACCACCGAAAAAACAGATATCAGCGTGGACTACACCCTGCTCGATCTCGACGCTTCTGCCGACAACGCTGTGCAGCCGGTGGCGCTGCAGTACCGGGTTGGAAATTCAGGAGCTTTCATCAACCTGCCGCAAGCCTTTGTGGCGGATGCGACCCAGGGGCCGTACTTAGCCGTTAAAGAGACCATGGTCGCTGCCAATCTGCCGGT
Organism: Chloroflexota bacterium; assembly: GCA_021848775.1. Taxonomy (GTDB): domain Bacteria; phylum Chloroflexota; class Anaerolineae; order Anaerolineales; family Anaerolineaceae; genus Bellilinea. The sequence goes on from JAJZTR010000223.1 coordinate 2,304, forward strand.
GGAGGCACAGAACAAACCGCTCGTCCAGGTGCGCATCATCACCACCAACGCGGCGGGCAGCGATGAATGGGTGGGCATTGATGATCTGCGCATTTTCGCAAACAATGATTTTGGGCCCATGGTTATTGCTGTTACGCCCGCCAATAATGCCTTTGGCGTTGATCTAAATTCAACCTTCACCGTCCAATTCACCGAACCGGTAACGCTGGACGAATCATTCATTTATTTTGAATGCTGGTTGTCTCCCCGGGTTGAAACCGATGTTTATCCGGTCGCACCTGATTCGAATGGTTTTTCAGATCGATTTGAAATTGTTCCGGAAAGTGACCTGCCGGCGGGTGACGAATGCAAACTCACCATTCCGTATGAGGCAATCGCTGACATGCCAATTCATGGTTTCACTTCGGCCGTGTTCACCGCCGGCTGCGGGACACCTTATAACCACATGCGTTGGCTTCATGAGGAAGGTTTTTTATCCCTTGGCCAGTCCTATATGGTGGAAGGTGTCGTCACCGCCTATGCCCCGGACATGGGGGGATATTTCCTTCAGGATCCGAACCCGGACAGCGATCCATCCACTTCGGAAGGAATTTTTGTCAATGATCCAGGACGGATTGTCGCACCCGGCGAGCGGATCAGGCTGTATGGGATGTTGATCGAATATGACAGCCCTCCAGCCAGTTTCGGGCAGCATTATCACCAGAAGGAGATCGTGCTGGAAGCGGGCATCGAACGCTGCGACGCCGGAAACATCATCGAACCGGTCGTGATTGACCTGCCATTGACGGGTAGCACGCTGGAGCAGTACGAGGGGATGCTGGTCACCATCCCCGAGGCGCTGACCGTGCAGCAAAACTACTTCCAGGGGCGTTTTGGCCAGCTGACCCTGGCTGCCGACGGACGGGTGTTCAACCCCAACAACGGTCAGGGCGGCACGTTGGATGATGCCATTGCCCGCATGATCGTGCTGGACGACGGCTCGCACCAGCAAAACCCCAGACCGCTGCCGTATTATGCCGCCGACGGCGCTGTGCGCGCCGGGGATACCCTCAGCGGCCTGACCGGTGTGCTCGACCAGGGGCGCATCAATTCGGTACGCCCGGACGACCCGGATTTCAGCGCCGATTTCCCGAATGTTTATTACCGGCTGCATCCGACCCACCCGCCGGTCTTCACGCCGGCTAATCCCCGCTCCGCCAGTGCCGCGCCACCGGATGTCGGGGAACAACTTAAGGTGGCGGGCTTTAATGTGCACAATTTCTTCAC
>JAJZTR010000224.1 GCA_021848775.1 Chloroflexota bacterium
GGTTTGTTCAACTACTTCTCTATGACGCAAAGAGCTAAAAAGATGTTCCCGAATTTAAGGACCTTTTTTGGCGAATATTAGCCCATAATGATTAACCGTCAGCCGTTGGTTCTGGATCATTCCTCGCGGACGATCAGGCGGTCGGTTACAATTACTATTAATATTCAGCCCCCGGAATAGAAATGAGAAAATAATTGTCCCCAATAACACTGGAAACAATTCATGAGATCAAGCAAATAATCCGCCAGGCCGGCGATATTGCCTTGAAGCGGCGGCACGCTGCCCGTATTCAATTAAAACCGGACCGGACGCCTTTTACCGATGTTGAGTTGGAAATGGAAGCGCTCATCATCCCCTTTTTGCAAGCGCACTTTCCCGATTCGCAGATCATCACGGAAGAAAATGGCATCCACGGGTCAGCCAGTGCCTCAGTTTGGGCGCTCGACCCCGTGGATGGCACCAAAGTTTTCTTGAACGGTCTGCCAAACTGGGGAGTCTCTCTGGGCTTGTTGGAAAATGGCGCACCGAAACTCGGGTTTTTCTACATGCCGGTAAGCGGCGACCTTTACTGGGGCGGCAAGGGGTTTGGGGCTTTCCTTAATGAAATGGATCTCACTACCACCAAACGGCTTGACTTCGATGATCCGTTGGCATTTCTGGCGGTAACTTCCAGTGCTCACCGCCGTTTCGATTTCGACTACCCGAGGCTGCATTCGTTTGGTTCAACCGCGGCGCATCTTTGCTATGTTGCCCAGGGCATTGCTGTTGGCGCGCTCACCCGCAGCGTAAATATATGGGATTTGGCGGGTGTCCTGCCGATATTGGATCAGACCGGGATCCAGGTTGAATTTATTTCCCAGGGGCTGTTTTCACCCGTACCCTTCCTGAATAATGCAAAACTCCCTGAGGGGTTAATTGCAGCCCATCCAAGTGTCATGGCAGCGGTTCGCGCGGGGATTCACCGGAAATAAAGGCGGGGAACTCGCTGTAGAAAACTTTAGACCGTTCGGGATCGTGCAGGGGGCAAGTCTTAAACAACAGGGCAATTTCAGATCACCTGCTTTTCTGCAAGGCTACCCGGCTGTCAATACCTCTTTAATGATTTCGCTGTAATCTTTACTGTCCGCATCCCCGGTCAGGAACTCAATCTTCTCCGGACGATCCACGCCTAATCCCAACTCGACCGCCCTGGCGATTTGCTCCTGCTCGAAGATTTTCCCGCGCGCCGCCTCGGTCTGGCAGCCAAAGTAGCGCAGCAGGGCGACCCCCGCCGCATCAATGGCAATTCGGTCCGTGCCGGCCAAAATCACTTCCGGGGTTACCCGACCGCCTGCATGCGGGCCTCCTGAAATGAAGGCCTCGACTCCATCCAGCACAATCAAAGACGGATTGTAGGCTTTGTTTATTTCAGCAATCATCCGTCGCTGGTGAGAAGATGAATGCAGCTCCTGCATATAATCATAATTCTCCCCGGGATAACGCTGCGCGGCCATGCCGACCGAATTCTTCAGCGACAGGGTGAAATGCCCGCCATACTGGTGGGTTTTCAAGCAGCAGGTCTGCACCAGCGCATCCGCTTCAAAGCAGGGTCGCGCAAACCAGAATCCATTTTGCCAGTGCCCGGCTGCAGGCTGAATCAACACCCACTCTTCAGCCGTTAACTCGTCGAAGACGGTGACATCGAACCCCAGTTCATTCGACAGTTGGAAGATGCCCAACTGCTCCATGACCTGGCGGGTGTTTCCCATCCCGCTGCGGTCACCAACCGCGATATTCGACGCGCCCATTTCCTTGAGCGTTGTCACAAGCGATGTGAGCACATCCGGGTGTGTGGAGCCTGGGGCAGGGTCAGAACTATTGAAATTGGGTTTGAGGAAAACACTTTTCCCCAAAACAGGGTTGATTCCCAACAGGGCGATCGCCTGGCGCACACCTTCAGCCCGGTTATTTGTCTTGACGAAGGCTACGCGGGCTGTGCCGTCATCAGGCGTCACCGTTGGCGTGGGCGAGGGCGTGGCCTCCCCCGCGGTGGCAGTCGCTGATGGGGTAACCTTTGTCGTTGGCGCAATTTCAAGAACAGACGCTGGCGACCCCGGTACGCCGGTTGCAGAGTTCAAAACTTGCGTTTCAATCCCGCGGACCGAGCATGCCTGTATGGCGGCCGCCAGAGCAGCCGCTCCACCCAGGGCAGTCACACGCCTGAGAAATTCTCTGCGGCTTACAGCAGAACTGGAAGGGTTTTCAACCATTAATTTTGTCCTTCCTTGGTAAATCCATTCATCATTACACCTGTAAGAGCTTTGAATTACCGGTATTTCTTCAACCATCTCTCATATTGTACCGGATTTGCATATATTCCCCAATTTTACAGAGAAATTATATCCTTCACCTGGACCACAGAAACGTAGACCCTGTTACCTGTCTTCCTTTAGAGGTTCATCCAACTGGGCTCCAACGAAAACCATGCTGGAGAACATGAAGATACATAGTGACGGGTATTCAAGTTGAAATCTTGTGATCCCTGCTAAATCGGAATTGGAATAGAGTGATCGGTGTCTGAAACACCTGATTCTGTTTCTCTTTTTTGTTGTGTTTGGTGTTATTCTTTATTACAATATTGAAAAGGATGAGAAAAGGAGAGATTGAGATGGGTACCCCTGGAAAAAATGATAAAGGAAAAAAAGAACAGAAGAAAAAACCGAAGATGACCATTAAAGAAAAACGGAAATTGAAGCACGAGAAAAAGAGCAATAATATCGGGACGTTGTGACAACTTTTTCGCTTGCATCGCCTGGTTGATCAGCGCCCGGATCATCTCTGGCACAGCTTCGAGACCTTTTTTCGTGTTGTCTTTTGCCCCGGTTTAATCATTTAGGTGAGTCAGTTGGTTCTCCTTTTGGTGTTCGCCGACACTAAGGACACTTCTGGCTCACCGCTTTTGTTAAGGTGAAGCAATTTACAGAAAGAATGTTACACCAACATCGATTGTCTGGTTATGAAGGTACCCAGAACTTCAATAACAATACTTTTGGATAATTCCATTTATTCACGTTTGAAATGTTAACAGAATTGGCAAAAAAAATCCCCGCGTTCCCGCGGGGATATCAGGTGGCGAGGGTGAGGGTTGAACTCACGACCAAGGGCTTATGAGTCCCCTGCTCTACCACTGAGCTACCTCGCCGGCGAGCAAAAGTATAAACGGAACCGAAATTTTTGTCAACAAATCGCGCCTGCTAGCCGAACCCAAGCCCGCGCTGCTTGAAAGATACATAATTCTGGTGGTTGCCGATGACAATATGATCGAGCACCTCGATATCCAGCACCTTGCCAACCTGCACAACTGCCCGCGTCAAGGCGATGTCTTCCGGCGAGGGCGTCGGGTCGCCGCTGGGGTGGTTGTGCACCAGCAAAATCGAGGCGGCGTTGCGTAAAATGGCCGGTTTGAACAATTCGCCGACACGTACGGTAGAAGAATTAAGCGAACCCTTGTAGATTTTCTCGGTCGCGAGCCAGCGGTTGCGCGTATCAGCCAGCATAACCCACAGATGCTCCTGCGTGAATGCCG
>JAJZTR010000225.1 GCA_021848775.1 Chloroflexota bacterium
GGGTGAAGCAAGGACACCTTTGCCAGGTGAACAGGCGGCTAACAAGAAAACAAACGCGGATAAAATACCAATTTTGAGTAACGATTTCATCTATGCTCTCCAGTTTATAAATGGCTGTTTTGAACGAATTCAACAGTATTGATGGTAAAAAAATTCCCGCCAAAGCAGAAGCGCTATTGGGCGGGAATTCCAATGAGTAATTATGCCTAATTAGGTCATAATTGTAAATAATTGTTGAAATGGGTCAATTTCTCTTTGTCCCTTTTATTTTCTTCTTCATGTAGGTAATTACGAGTGGCATAGAGACGATCAGGGTTAATAAACTGATCCACATCACACCGCCGATTCTTGCCACCGATGAGTAGGTACCCATAAGGCCGGTAATGACAAAGAAGAGTAGCGCCATTATGGCGGTTATTGCCAGGTAAACAACTGCGCTCTTCCGTGCTATTTTTTGATCGAGTTTTTCGGTTTCCATTTTACGCATAATCCTTTATTGGGTAGAACTAATCGCTGCTGGTTGTCGAAGGCGAGAATTGACCAGTGGAATTGGATTCTCTATCGACTTTTTTAGCTTTTCGCAGAATCGAAGGTGAAAAGCCTTTCAACAACAGGGTATTCAGGGTCACCGATACCGAGCTGATGGCCATAAAGGCTGATGCTACTTCCGGGCTGACGACCAGACGGAGGGCAGGATACAGGAAACCGGCTGCCAGAGGAATACCCAAAGTGTTATAGATGAACGCCCAGAAAAGGTTTTGTTTCACTTTATTCATGGTAGCTCGCGCCACCTCGAGGGCAACGATCACGTCATTCAAATCCGACTTGATGAGAATGACATCTCCGGTTTCTTTAGCCACATCCGTTCCCGAGCCGATGGCAATTCCGACCTCTGCCTGCGCCAGCGCTGGAGCGTCATTAACACCATCCCCAACCATCGCCACCCGCCTGCCCAGGGCCTGTAATTTTTTGACTTCTTCAGCCTTATCCTGGGGCAAAACTTCAGCCAACACCTGATCGATGCCGACCTGGCGGGCGATTGCTTCGGCGGTGCGGCGGTTGTCGCCGGTGATCATCACGGTTTCCAATTTCATTTGTCGCAAGCGCCGAATGGCTTCAACCGATGTCTCTTTCAGGGTGTCAGCGACTGCGATCAAGCCAGCGGGCTGGCCATCCAGCGCCACAAACATGACCGTTTTTCCTCCAGTTTCCAGTTTCTCGGCCTGAGGCATCAAGGCGCGGAAGTCGATTGATCTTTCGCCCATCAACTTGCGGTTGCCCACCAGAACGGAAACGCCTTCGATTTTTGCTTCAACTCCGTGTCCGGGGATGGAGTTGAACCATTCGGGTTCAGAAAGGTCTAGATCATTCGTTTTCGCCCCGCGCACTATCGCTTCTCCGAGCGGATGCTCGCTATTTTGTTCGGCGATGGCCGTGAAGCGCAGGATTTTCATCTGCTGTTTCTTGTCGGAGACATTATCTTTCAGGCCCGCAACGATATCCGTTACTGAAGGTTCGCCTTTGGTTAAGGTACCGGTTTTGTCAAAAACAATCGTCTGGATTTTGCTGGCTTTTTCGATGGCTTCTGCGCCTTTGAAAAGCACGCCAAATTCGGCTGCCTTACCAGTACCCGCCATCATTGCGCTCGGCGTTGCCAGGCCAACTGCGCAAGGGCAAGAAATGACCAGGACCGTCACTGAAAGAAGCAGCGAGAAGCCAAAGACACCGATATCGCCTAATGCGAAAGGTGAGAGGATAAAACGGCTGCCTGCATCGAAGAACAGGTCGTAACCGATAAAGAACCAGAAGACAAACACCAGTACCGCCAGCAAGTGCACACCCAGGATGAAATGGCCTGCGACCCAATCGGCTAATTTCTGAATCGGCGCTTTGCTGGCCTGAGCGTCTTCGACAAGCTTGATGATCTGGGCTAACGCAGAATCCTTGCCGACTTTGGTGGCAACAAACTTGAAAGCTCCGGTCTTGTTGATGGTCCCGCCAATCACCGCATCGCCGGCTTTCTTTTCAACGGGCAGGCTTTCGCCAGTCAGCATCGATTCGTCAACCGCGCTGTAGCCATCCCGGACCATGCCATCGACCGGGATTGATTCGCCAGGGCGAACTGCAATCAGATCCCCGGTTTCTACTTCGTCGGCCGGGATTGTGATTTCATGGCCATCGCGGATGATGTTAGCGACCTTGGGTTGGAGCTTCATCAGCTTGCGGATAGCTTCTGAGGTTCGGCCGCGAGTTAAGGCTTCCAGCCAGCGCCCCAGGACGATAAACGCGGTCAATAAAGCGGCGCTCTCAAAAAATGTGGCGCCTTCACCGCCAAATCCGGCGTTTGGGAATAGTGTATTAATGACTGCAATGCCGTAAGAGGCGCCAATGCCCGTTGCGTACAACAGGTTCATATCGGTCACGCCGTGCTTTAATCCGCGCCAGGAATTGACAAAAAATTGGCGGCCTGGACCAAATACGATTGGTGTTGTCAACAGACCAAGGACCCATTTGTAGGAGAGAAATTCGGGAACAATTCTCTGGAACGGGCCCAGCATGTCATAGAACGTACCGATCATCACCAAGACACCAATAATTCCCGCGATGAGCAGGTTTCTGCCCTGGCGGCGAATCTCTTCCTCCCGGACTTTCCTTTCCCGATCCAGATTATCGATAGCCGCATCCTGCACGACAGCTTCATACCCAACATCTCGTACCGCGCGTTTCATTTGGGAGGCAGTTACAACTTCAGGAATATACTGGACACGCGCTTTCTCAAGGCCCAGGTTTACACTCACACCGGCAACGCCGGGTAATTCATTCAGCGCTCTTTCGACGTTTCCTACACATGAGGCGCAAGTCATTCCGGAAACATGCAAATTCATTTCCTGGGTGGGCATGGAATACCCGGCGTCTGATACGGCGCGTTGAAAGTCTGTAATGCTTACCTGGGTTGGATCAAAGTTCAGGCTGGCTTTGTTTGTGCCAAGGTTTACAACCACATCACTGACGCCAGGCAGTTCTTTCAAAGCGCTTTCCACGTGCGATACACAGGATGCGCAGGTCATCCCTTGCACAGGAAGCGAAATAGATCGTTGGTCTTCAAGTTTAGTCATACGAAAAATACTCCATTCGTGTTAAAAGTTGGCTGTAACGCTCAATAATTGGATAATCTTTCTGAGCTCAATTTGGGCCGTTTCACGATCTGATGAGCCGTGAATAGCCCCGATGCTGGATTCCATCTGGTGTTTCACCAGATCAACCTTAATTGCAGTTAATGCCTTGTTCATGGCACTAAGTTCGTTAAGCAGGTTGGTGCAGGGCGCACCTTCCTGTATCAGACATTGCAGCCTGTGCAGGTGGTCCGTTTCGAATTTCAGCCGGTCCAGAATTTCTTCCTTTTCAGGATACACTGATCCCCAATTCATGGTCAGCATGAAGGGAATAACCTGGCTGGAGAGTAGAAGTTATTTTTGTTCTCAACGCCGGTTTGATCTTCTGATCCGGGGTTTCTACTATTGATATTTCTGTCCATTCCTGGTTGCCATGGACCATGAGGCT
>JAJZTR010000036.1 GCA_021848775.1 Chloroflexota bacterium
CAATCCTTTAAAATATCCTGTTTCTTAAGATTTACTTTACCAAAAGCAGACCAATTATACCCGATAGCCCCCCATCGTTTGTTGCCAGGGATCACTTACGAAGCAAAATTTTTCAAAATCAGAATGACAGCCTTTTTCTTGGGTATAATCGTTCAGGCAAACACCCAATTAACCTGCATGGGAGGAATCAATGCCGCAAGCCACATATCATTTTCCCAAAGGATTTCTATGGGGAACTGCCACTTCATCGCACCAGGTCGAAGGCAGCAATAACAATAACAATTGGTCGGCCTGGGAAGCCGAAGACAACCGCATCCGCCGTGGGCACAAGGCAGGGCTGGCCTGTGACTGGTGGGGCGGACGCTGGAAACAAGATTTCGATCGCGCTGCTGAAACCGGGCAGAATGCCCACCGGCTTTCCATCGAATGGAGCCGCATTCAACCCCGCCCGGATATCTGGGACGAAGATGCCATCGATTATTACCGCCAAATGCTGCGCGGTCTCCATCAGCGAGGTATTACCCCGATGGTTACCCTGCACCATTTTACCGACCCGCTGTGGCTGGCTGAAATGGGCGGTTGGGAAAATGATCAAACTCCGGCGATTTTCGAGAACTACACCGCGAAAATTGTCAGCGCCCTCAAAGAATATACCAATCTATGGGTCACAATCAATGAACCCAATGTCTACGCGGTTATGGGTTATTTTTACGCCGCTTTTCCCCCCGGAAAAAATGATTTAAAGACCTGTTTTCCTGTGCTGCGAAATATGATCCGCGCCCATGCAGCAGCCTACCGGGTTATTCACAGTCTGCAGCCCGAAGCCAAAGTGGGTATCGCGCTTAATTATCAAAGTTTTTCCCCTGCCCGGGCCTGGCTGCCGGTTGACCGCTGGTTAGCCCGTTTTTTACACAACAATTTCAATGCTTCATTTACTGATGCCTTGCGAAAGGGAACATTCAAATTTGCTTTCCAATCCGAAGAAATCCCTGAAGCCAGGAATACCCTGGATTATTTCGGGTTGAATTATTACACCCGTTCAAAAGTTTCGCTTAATCTGGCAAACAAAAAGGAATATTTTATTAATTTATCGCATCCAAAGGATGCCAGGATCAGTGATACAGGGCATATCGCCAATGTACCCGATGGATTTTATGAGGCCATTAAATTTGCTAGAGGATACAACCTGCCGATCTATATCACCGAGAATGGCATTGAAGATGCTGACGATGATTTGCGGCCTGAATACATGGTTTCACATATTCACCAGGTCTGGCGGGCCGTTAATATCAACTGGCCGATTAAAGGCTACTTCCACTGGTCGCTGGTGGACAATTTCGAATGGGAACGCGGCTGGACTCAGCGGTTTGGCCTGTGGGGGTTGGATGTCGAGACGCAAGCCCGAATCCGCCGCCCAAGTGTTGACCTATATCAAGCGATTTGCCGTGAAAACGGGATCTCGAGTGCAATGGTGGAACAGTACACGCCAACCCTGTTTGACGAGATGTTTCCATCTTGAGTGCGAGTCCGTCCCTCACAGCGGCAGAATTCTGGCTGGTGCGCCACGGTCAGACAGATTGGAACCTCGAGCGCCGTTTTCAGGGGCACACCGATATTCCACTGAATGCGCTGGGAATTGTGCAAGCCCGGGAGTTGGCTGCCAGTTTGAATGGCAGTCGAATATCGGCGGTCTATTCAAGTGATTTAAGCCGGGCAATTCAGACAGCTGCTATATTAGCCGCGGACAGTAATTTACCAGTTATTCAGGATAAACGCCTGCGTGAAATTTCCATGGGGGAATGGGAAGGTAAAATCTGGCAGGATGTTAATCAGCAGCTGACAAAAGAAATGATGGAACTCAAGAATGACCCGGTGAACAGTCGGGCTGCCGGAGGCGAATCATTGGCTGAGGTCGCGCTGCGTGTGCGGGAATTTGCCACAGAGATCGCGGACAGGCATGCAGGACAAATCGTTTTGCTAGTTTCCCATGGCTTGTCCCTGGGAGCACTGCACTGCATGGCTGCCGGGCTTCCGCTTTCGCAGGCGCGTGATATGATCCCACAAAACTGTTCGATTGTAAAAGTTAATTGGCCGCTACAAGAAAATTGAATTTCCCCTACGCGCTAAGCATTAATTCCCGCAGGACGCTGTGGATTTTCGGCACTTTCCAACCGAAAATCCAATTTATTTAAAAACGAAATTGCATATTGACAAATTAGTACATTAGTTCTATAATGATGAAAATTTGTTCTATTTCGATTATTTCGCCATCAAGGAGATAAAAATGAACCTCGCTTCCACCCACTCTTCGAATAAATCCTTCAATCAGATACTGGCCAAAATTAAACCTCGCCCTGGTCTGGCTTTCGGAGTCATTATCCTGAGCGCGCTCGTGGCATTCGAAATCTTCAACTACTCGACCACGGATTATGCGCTGCGCGATTTACTGGGCGACCTGCGATTCGCCGGTATCCATTGGGCAACCATTTTAGCGCTGGCTTTCTGCGGGATTGACTTTGCCGGCATTGCCCGCCTTTTCACACCCGAACAAGGGGACCAGGAACCCAAGGAAATTTGGTATATGTTTGGAGCCTGGCTGCTGGCTGCTACCATGAATGCCATACTGACATGGTGGGGTGTCTCGATGGCGATTAGCAATCATTCCATCGAATCTCGGGTGATGATCGATTCAAATACGATCAATACCGTCGTCCCGGTCTTCGTTGCTTTGATGATCTGGATTATCCGCATCCTGCTCATCGGGTCGCTCTCGTCCGCCGGTGAACGGATTTTCTCGGACGGAAAACGGCGGACGAATTACAACCAGCAGCCCTCCCGTGGTATTCGCAGCAATCTTCCTGCTGCCTCACCCACCATGAGCAGCGCCAATATGGCTTCAAGGGCTGTTCCGCGCCCAGGCTATTCGAACGATCGCAGCGCTCCCCGACCCGAACCAACTTATCACAGCATGAATACCCGCCCTGCCGGTCGGCATAACTCCGCTAACAGAAACGAAGCGAATTCTTCTGCTTACCACCTGTAACCACAATCCGCGGTAAGCAACCAGACTCTCGGGTAGGATGGCCGCCTCCGCTGCCAGCCTGCCCGATTTTTATTTTAATTTTGCAGGCTGCTTCAGAGGAAGCCGCACGGTGAAAACTGTGCCTTCCCCTTCCTTCGATTCCACTTCGATGCGGCCGTTGTGCTTTTTCACGATCCAATCAGCGATGGACAAACCCAACCCGTATCCGCTGCTTGAACTACGGGTGCGTGATTTTTCAGCACGGTAGAAGCGGTCAAAGATGTGCGGTAAATCGACCTGAGAAATGCCCGGACCGGTATCACGAACAAATAATTCGACCTGATCTTCCCCCAGGCGCAGCCCAAGCGTTACAGTTTTTCCGGTGGGTGTATATTGAATGGCATTTGCAGCCAAATTAAGCAGTAGTTGTTTTAATCGATCGCGGTCACCTATGATCTGCACCTGGTCGATCTCTGCCAGGTCAACGGTCAGCTTGTCTCCTGCCAATGTACGCGCTTGCTGGAACACTTCCAACAGTATGGTATCCAGCTCGACCTCTGTCATCTCCAGCATCAATCGGCCTGATTCCGCCTGGGAAAGCAGCAGCAAATCCCCCACCAGGCGGGTAAGGCGGTCAACTTCCCTTTCGATATTCGTGATGGATTCTTCATCAATGCTTTGCGTTAAACGCATTAATCCCACTTCGCCCTTGATCACCGTCAGAGGCGTTCGCAGCTCATGGCTGACATCGGCAGTAAAACGCCGCTGGGTGTTGAATAAATTTTCAAGCCTTTCCAGAGTCTCGTTAAAAACACGGACCAACTTGTCGACCTCGCCGCTGGATGATGTGGACATCGGAATTCGGCGTGACAGATCATCCGCCTCGGTGATGCGGGTAGCAACCTCGGTCATCGTTTCGAGCGGGGCCAGCGCCTGCCCGGTTAAGATCCAGGTGCTCCACCCGACCACCAGCATCAGGATCAATGCCAGCATGATCAATATTCCGATCAGAGACCGCTGCAGCACATCGAGGAGGTTTAAACTCAATCCAACCTGCAGCACGCCGGCTGGTCCCCGGCTTGTCTCCAACGGCAACGAAAGCACCCGTACGCGGTTATTGCTTACGATTTTGGTTGAGTAAAAGGATTGACCAATGGCCAGACCGTTATTATCCAGCGGTTCCAGCAAACCTACCGGACGGGTAACCTGCAGGTTCCGATCCATATCCCAGACCTGAATCAGAAGATTCTCGGTCGGTTGGTAACCGGAAATCGAGCGGGGATCGAATTGACCGCTGGATGTGATGCGCAAGCGGTCGATTATCTCTCGAGATTCAGTCGATAATCGGCTGTCAACCTGGTCAAGAACCGCAACCGTTAACAGCACATAGACCAGGGTGCCAAAAACCAGCAGCACACCCACTAAGATCGAGGTGTACAGCAGGGTTAAACGTTTTCGTAAAGACATGGGTCAATCTGAATCGCGCAGGACGTAACCTACCCCGCGCACGGTATGAATCAGTCTTGATTCATCAGCGGTTTCCAATTTTTGACGCAGGTAGCGAATATAAACATCCAACACATTGGATTCACCGCCGAAATCATAACCCCAGACCCGGTCAAAAATCATCTCGCGCGGCAAAACCTGGCGCGGGTGACGTAAGAATAATTCCAATAAGTCATATTCTTTCGCGGTAAGCGAAATCACCCGACCTTTGCGCGATGCCAGACGGGTCGCGGTATCCAGAGAAAGGTCGTCGAAAGTGAGAACAGGAATTCGTTCCGGCTGAGTCCGGCGTAATAATGCTCGGACACGGGCTAACAATTCGTCCAGTTGAAAGGGCTTAACCATATAATCATCCGCGCCGGCGTCCAAACCCTGCACCCGATCCTGGATTGTATCTTTGGCGGTCAGCATTAGAATGGGCACATTTCCCACGCCGCGTAACCGTTGACAAACTTCCAAACCGTCCATACCCGGCAGCATCCAATCCAAAACGACCAGGTCGGGACGGGAATCTCGCGCGAGGGATAAGCCTGTTTCCCCATCAAAAGCGGCATCGACGGTATAGCCTTCATACGCCAGACTGCGGCGTAGGACGCGGACAATGGCTTCATCATCTTCTATAATCAATATTCTTTCTTTCATGGCCCCTCCTTGAGATCAATCATACATAAAGTATTTTTTTTAGTTACTGCAATTTCTCGCGAAATCCTTTTCGAGGACCATCGAACACTTTATTTTTCCATTTTAATAAATTGTACCGAATACGCGGAAAAATAGTTGAAATTGAGGTCGTTAGTTTGCTTTATGAAACTGGCCAGTCATTGTGGGCTATAATTCACCCCATGACCGATAGCATCTCACTTCCGCCCATCTGGATCGACAAACCAAACCACCTGTTTCATCTGGTTAACATTTTGAACAGGCAGCCGCAGGTGGCCATTGATACCGAATCCAACAGTCTTTTCGCCTACCAGGAACAGGTTTGTTTAATTCAGTTTTCCATACCTGAACAGGATTATCTGGTTGACCCAATCGCATTACCCGACCTTTCCTCCCTGGCAGGTTTTTTTGCGACCCCAAAAATCGAAAAGGTCTTCCATGCTGCTGAATATGATCTAATCTGTTTAAAACGTGATTTTGAATTCGAATTCAATAACATCTTTGATACCATGCAGGCAGCGCGCATCCTGGGGCGGCAGAATGTGGGACTGGCAAGCATGCTCGAGTCGGAGTTGGGAGTCATCATTGAAAAAAAATATCAACGGGCAAATTGGGGCGAACGACCCCTGCCTGCTGCCATGCTGTCCTATGCCCGGGTTGATTCGCATTACCTGATTTCATTGCGCAACATTCTGTACAAGGAATTACTGGAGGAAGGTCTGCTTGAACTGGCAATGGAAGATTTCCGCCGGGTCACGCAGGTGACACCCGGAAACATTGAAGTCGAGGCGCCGGCATGGTGGCGGTTACACGGCAGTCAAGAGCTAACCCCTCAGCAAGCCAGTGTTCTGCAAGCATTAGTAGATTACCGCGACCAACAAGCCCGCCAGGCTGACCTGCCACATTTCAAGGTGCTATCGAATGAGACACTGGTGCAGATCGCTGCCGAGGCACCACTGACCTGGGATGCCCTGGCGGACATTCCGAGCCTTTCTGCGCGCAACCGGGAACGGCATGCGCAGGGCTTAATGGCAGCCGTAAAACGAGGCCTGGCTTTGCCCCCTCCGCGCCGACCGGTAAATAACCGCCGAGGCGATGCTGAAATGGAGCGGCTGGAAGCTTTGCGAAAATGGCGTAAAGAAACAGGCAGCAAACTTGCTGTCGAGTCGGACGTAATTTTACCCCGGGACATCCTCGAGGAGATTGCCCACAAAGCGCCTGCAACACCCTCAGCGCTGCGGACCATCATGAAAGATGTCCCCTGGCGCTACGAACGATTTGGCAGCCACATTTTGGACACAATACGGCGCAAGGAGCTGACATGATCATCCACTTTAATGGCGCGTCCCAGACTGTCACGGGGTCGCAATTTTTATTGGAAGTAAACGGGCACAAACTGCTGCTGGAATGTGGTTTGTATCAAGGACATCGCAAAGATTATTATCAGCGCAACCGCACATTTAGCTTTAACCCGGCCAAACTGGATGCCGTGCTGCTTTCCCACGCGCATATCGATCACAGTGGAAACCTTCCCAACCTGGTAAAAAACGGTCTCGATTGCCCAATCTACACGACCCGCGCCACCGCGCACCTGGCGGATGTGATGCTGCGCGACTCGGGTCATATCCAGGAGGCGGATGTCGAATTTTTGAACCGCAAGCGGGCGAGGCGCGGCGAGCCGCCTGTCGAACCGTTGTATACAGTGGCTGACGCGGAACGGGTGAACGATTACTTCAAGCCCGTGCAGTATAACCAGACCATTGAACCTGTTCCAGGCGTCCAGGCGACGTTTGTGGACGCAGGCCACATCCTGGGATCAGCAGCCATAGTGTTGGACATCAACGAAAATGGCCGCAAGTTCCGTTTTTGGTTCTCCGGCGATATCGGCCGTGACCGGCTGCCGTTGCTGCAGGACCCTGTCATGCCAAAAGACGCAGATTATATGATGATGGAATGCACCTACGGCGATAAACCGCATGAGGATCCGGAAGAAGCCTACATAGAGTTGCGTGACTCAGTCCGCCGGGCGGTTGACCGCCGCGGCAAGATCATCATCCCTGCTTTCGCGGTAGGCCGCACCCAGGAACTGGTGTACTACTTCAACCGCATGATCTCCGCCGGGGAAGTGCCAGCCATCCCAGTCTTTGTCGATTCACCGCTGGCAGTCGAGACCTCCAAGGTATTCATGAAGTTTGCCGATCTCTTTGACGACGAGACCAAAGAATTCGTTCGAAGCAACCGCCACCCGGCGCTCAATTACCCTCAACTCACCTACATCGAGTCTGTCGACCAATCCAAAGCGCTCAATGACCGTCACGACCCGATGATCATCATTTCCGCTTCCGGAATGGCAGAAACCGGCCGCATCCTGCACCATTTGCGCAATAATATTCAAAACCCAAAGAACATGGTGCTCATCGTTTCCTGGCAGGCGCCGCACACCCTTGGACGCCGCCTGGCGGACCGCGAGCCCATGGTGCGCATCTTTGGCGAACCTTACGACCGCCGTGCTGAAGTGGTCACAATCGGCGGGCTTTCAGCGCATGCCGGTCAAACCAAGCTGCTGCAGTATGCCAGGGCTTCCCAAAACAGTCTGCGTGAGGTGTACCTGATACACGGCGAGGAAGATGCGGCTGCGATTTTCATGAAGCTCTTAGCCCAACAAGGCTTCAAAAACGTTCACTACCCGGGTTGGGGTCAATCTTTGGAAATTTAAGCCATCGTCTGCTATAATTGACGCTGCAGTTTTCGGAGAGGTGCCAGAGTGGTTGAATGGGGCGGTCTCGAAAACCGTTGTGGTCCTTCGGGCCACCGTGGGTTCGAATCCCACCCTCTCCGCTGAGCGTAAAGTCTTGTGAGCCTACCGGCTCACGATCTATTGAAAAACGGATGTGAAAGAACGAGGTTTTACGCCTTGGTGTGGGGCATACAAGGATGCTTGCCACACCCAAGATCGCTTAGTGTTCGCTGGGCGATCTCAACTTTTAACCAGTTACTCTCCAATCGTATGTACTCCTCGGCGATTGTCAAGGTGGTGTGGGATACCGGGAAGGTGGTATTGACTTCTGTTACCGCCTATTCCATCTCTTCCCCTATGACAACAATATTCCCTTCTGCACCTCGTTCCTCTTCGCCCTCGTACTGCCCGCGCTCAATGTTATCTCACATCAGGCGCAACATGCCGCGAATCTCTTTACGCCCGACCTCAGGAGCTTCCCTCTCGCGCTGGTTATCGAGCAGCTGGCGTGGGTTCGACTCCCAGTTCTCCGGAAGGTGAATCGAATAGCTGCTGGACAGCTTTGAAGATGATATCGAGCTCTTGCAGCTCGTGGACGATCTCCAGAGACCATTCCAGGCGGCGCGCCAGGCGATCTACTTTGTGGACGTACAGCACCTTGAACTCGCCGCGCCGGGCAGCTTCGCGCATGGCATTGATCCCTGGGCGGTATTTCTTGCGGTAAGCCGATTGGGCCGGATCGGCGAACACCTTGACAATCTCGACCCCATCGCGCTCAGCCTGTTCCTTGATCTGGCGCAGTTGGGCATCCAAACTGAAGGAGTCGCTCTGCATCTCAGAAGAAAAGCGAATGTAGGCTGCTCCAGGAAGGGGGGAAGAGTCTTCTCTTTGCTTGTATCGGTTCATCATATTCAATCCTTTCTTTCAAAGTAGCAAATTGTTAGGTATCGAGTGAGAAAACTATCCAGGTTGTTTCACGGCACACCTCCGATCAGGAGCAGCCATATTGACCATTAACTGGTGTCGTTGGTCTTCTCCTGGTTAAGCGCCAGGTAACGCTGGTTGATGCGCGCCAGCCATTCGATCAGGCCCTTCGGAAGCCTGTCCGGTAAAGTTTGCTGCTCCTGAGGATGGGTTATATCATCTCCAGAAACCCCATCTTTTTGTGGGTCAGGGTTTTGGAATGCGTTATGACTTGCAGGCGTTCGTGCCATAGTTGCACCTCATACTCTTAATTGGCGATATGCCTTCTATGCGCTTTAGGGGATAAAAAAACTCCGGTTCTGAGCACTGAGCGTCAGAACCGGAGCGTGTATTGTTGGTCTGTTGACCTATACAATCAATATCAAGGTTTATCTTTCATATTTTCCTCAGTGAATAGGCGAAGATGTTTCGTTAACTATTCTGTAAGCGTCCTAAAGGAGCGTTACATTGGCTTCTTTGCACCTGGCTGTGCAGAACCAAAAGCTTGAGCTGACATACCCAATTTGTGCGAACGAAATAGAACCTACCCAAGCACCAGTGATTCTTGAGCCAAAATCAAAGTTATGTTGCCCACACTGCGGTCAGCTGTTGTTGTTCCAGCGTGCTATCCAGCCAACTAGACGCTGCCACCATTAGCCGCTTTGGTTTCCCTCCCCCTCTTTTTTACTGGTTGCTGGGTTTTCACTTAACATCCAGGCTTCGATTTGCCTCAGATCAAGAACAATCCTCGTAAAAACACTGAATCTCATCATTTCTGGCTTTGTCAGGCTGGCTGTTTGGTTATACAATGGATGTATAACCACCTGCAAGATGATGAATTTCCCCGGATGGTGAGGCTTAAATTCCAAATAACCGGGTACATTCGCTAAGACGGCTTAGTTTAACTCGGATTGATGTGGCGGCGCAGTGAACATGTTTCGACATTGGCTCTTGCAGCCACATCAATCGTTAAATCGTTAGGCAGTACATTTCAAGCATGGAGGTGCAAATTGGCGGGTTCCAGCGTAAACATCGATGAAGAAAAATCAGTCAAGAGCCAAATCAAAACAGAATTGGAAGATCTGAAGAAGATGGCTGCCGCCTTTGGCCCGGCTCGCTTACGAGATGGTACTTGGTTTAATGAATTTGTGCATGCTATGCTGTCATCTTATGCTGAGAAAATTATCAAGGCTGGTGGTGTAGAGTATTTCCGTAAAAAGTACCCTGGTCTCACACGGGATGCCATAGCAGAAAAACTCTGTACACTGGCTATGCGGTATGCAGCTATCGCAGGTGGGGTTACCGGGATAACAGCTTCAACAGGGGTATTGGGTGGTTTTACTATACCCGTAATTATTGCTGCCATTAGCGGCGAGATTTTGTATACCACGAGTTTGCAGGTACGACTTATTTACGATCTGGCCACAATTTATGGAGATCCAATAGACTTAAATGACCCTGAACAACTTTATAGAGCATTTATGTTGGCTTATGGTATTTCTGCTGTTTCTGCGAATGTAGGTAATGTAGCCGCAGCTGCGGGGCCGGAAGTAGTACGTGCACAGGCTTACCGCCTCATTACCGGTAGAACGCCTATGATTCAAGACGCTGCTATAAAAATATTGGGCCCACGTATCGGGAGTTTGATCACTCGGAAGGCGATTTTGAAAGTTGCAGTACCAGTAGCAGGAGTAGCCATCTCTTCTGGTTGGAACTATGTTTCTACAAAGGGTATTGCTGAAGCTGGGCGGCAGGAATTTAAATTAGAAGCCCAGGCGAAACAGGCAGCAGTTGACCTATGTAATGAAGCTGAGTTGAAATCCAAAGATCTGCCTATTATTGTGCAGGCCGTACAGGCAGTTATTAACATAGACGGTAGCGTTGATCCGCGTGAATTGAAGGTATACCAAGCGATTGTTAAGTGCTTGAATGTTCCTATTGAAGCTCTGCAAGAAATTGAGGCTCGCGTAGAGATTAATGCTGACACCGTCGAGAAACAGTTGCGTGCCTTAAAGCGCGTTGAATTGCGCAAGGCTTTGGCTGAACTTCTTAAATTGGCTGCTGCCTCCAGTGGCACAATTGCTCCGGCCGAGCTTAACCTGCTCAATCGTTTTTTGCCAGCTTTGAATGCAAAGTTGGATCTGAACGAACTTCAAGCTCAGGCCTCTCGCTTTAAACGGAAAGAGCAAAAGGGCTTGAGAGAACAAGCGGGAATATTAGGCCAAAAGATTAGTGGGCCTTTTGGCAAGAAAGCGTCACAATTATCATCTGAACCAGAGCCAGTATCCAGTGGTATAGCCGCATCTTCACCGATAGAGTCTTCTCCTGGCCAGGCAGAACTTTTAGAGCGGTTAAATTTCCTTCATGCTGAAGGCTTATTAACGGATGATGAACTAGAGACCAAAAAACAAGAATTGTCGGCGCGATTTACCGTTTCTACTCTGCCAACTTCAACTGCTGATGATATATCTCTTGCCTTAATCCATCTACAGACGCTAATTAATTTAATGAAGGTTGATGGAGTTACGGACAAAGCCGAGGTCGAATTTCTGAAAGAACTCTGGTGTGCCGTGAAGTTTAATGCTGAACAGACATCAGACCTTCAAAGTCGTTTTGCGGCTAAACATTTGGTAGGGATTGATTTTTCACCCTATCAAAACCATCCTGATGAAGCACTTAATCTCATGTTGGACCTGGTGAACATGTCCAGGCAAGATGGCAAGGTTCAGCCTGCAGAGAAAATGTACATCAAGAAGGTTGCCGAACAACTAAGGTTGTCACAGAATGATGTGGAAGAACTCTTGAATGATCAATCAGCCACCTAACAACTGCTTGCACACCGGCACGGCGCTTCGCGCCTTGCGAACTTGTGTGTGGTGCAAACCGGTTTTCGGTCGCATAATTGGCTTCAGTTCGAACACGCGCAGCGCGGGTGTAGCAGACGTTAGCCTCCGATGAGCAGAACAGAGAAATATGCAAAACTTTATCGAATACTTGAAGGATTTCAATTCAAAAGAACGTTTCTTCCTTGCTGGTCAAATTCTTGGCAATCCGAGTTTCACGATTGCCTCGGGTTTTCGTGAAAAGCTCAGTGACCTTTTGGAAATTCGGATTCCAGACGATGCTCTATCGGCATTAGATTACCATATCGATTGGCTATATGCGAGTTTAAACCTTTCCAAAGATGATGACATCACAAAGGTATATCCAAATAAAAATAATTTCATCAAGGGGCAACAAGAGGATGTAGATTGGCTCATAGCCTTCAAAGTTCAGAGCGAGTATCATATTATTCTTGTCGAAGCCAAAGGGGTTACTGGCTGGACAAATAAGCAAATGACTTCAAAGGCAATTCGATTTGGCGACATTTTCGGGGAACAAGGCAATAGTTGGCCAGGTGTTGTGCCTCATTTTGTTATGATGTCATCTTCACAATCTAAATGTGTAAGATTCGAAAAATGGCCACAATGGATGGCACCGAACGGGAAAATTAAGTGGCTGGAACTTCCGATACCAAAATCTCTGATACACGTTTATCGCTGCGACGAACAAGGCCATGAGAATAAAGATGGGCAATCGTGGAAAGTAAAGAAAAGGTATCCCACCAAGTCCGGCTTCTAACACCGCGTTCTCAGAAACCCCTTTCTCAGAGATAGGGGGTTGAGATCGTAAAATGAGGCCGGGATGTCGTTCAAAGCTTAGAAGAGATAATTAAGGCTCAGCAAGAAAAGAATGCTTAGCAGAAAACCCGTAAAGCAGAGATGAAGGACAAATTAACAAGCAGCGACACTGACGCTTCCTCTCCTGATCAAGCGAAGCTGTGAAATAAACAAGAAGAACTTCCTGAATTACAGTGGTGGCTTCCTGAAGACTCGTGAAATCTTCAGGAAGCCTGTATTTATTCGGCCTTAGAGTCTCTACATTTCTTACTCCTTTCCCCATATGGATAATTGGCCTGGAAAAGCACGGTTCCCATGCTTTCCATTTCTTCCACTAACAGGTCTTCCACCTCCTATCGAATGCTTCCGCAGCCATTCTTCCCAGGTCTGGGATGCCGATAACACCGGCACCATGAGCGGGCTGGTTTCGGTCGGGCTGCCCAACGGTGAGTTGGAGACTTGCATTTCGTCCGCAAACAGGGTTTGTAGATCGGCCAGTTTTGTGCCGTTGAGCACGTCCCTGGCCAGCTGCGTCAAGAAGTCACCGTCATCCTCGGGTACGATGGCGCCACCCACCTCATCACCAAACAGGAGCTGCGCAGCCTTCATCTTGCGGCCGATCAGTGAGAGAGCTTTCGCTTCCATCGTCGATGAGTAGATCGAGAAGACCGCTTTGACCGGTTGGGATTGGCCCAGACGCCAAACACGCCTGAGACTTTGCCATAATGTGTAAAGTGAATATTCGATCTCAAAATACACTACCGTCGAAAAAAGAACCAGATCCAAACCTGTTTCCACGAGCCGAGGGTTGCAGATCAAGGCGTCGATACTGTTGACCCGTTTGAGGATCCAATCTTCCCGCTTGCGCGGGTCGATGTTCCCTCCAAAGATCGCCACCCTTAAGCCAGCGGATTGCAATGGCATCTGGACGCGATCTTGAATGTCGCGGGTGCCTGTCTGCCGAACGTAGACCAGCACCTTGCGCCCCAGCTGCTTTTCGGCCTTGCAGAAGCTGGCCAGCCAGTCCTCTTTCGGCAGCCACTTGTGCCCATTTGGATTGATGGCTGGCAACTCCATCAACGGGACCTTTCGTATTGCGCTGCCATCTTCGCCATCGACTTCATCCACCAACACGACCTCATCCCGAAAGACCGAATTGGGCCGGGAGAGCGCCCACTGCAACCAAAGGGACAGATAACGCTGGTCACGGCGAGCCATGTGGCGCAGGATGCTTTCCATCCCACGGTACTGGCGTCCGGGCTCGTTATCCATGTCCAGCTCGACGACCTCTTCGGTGAAGGGCGGTAGCTCGACTCCCAGGTCCTTCAGGTTGAGGAAGATCGAATTGTTAAGCAGGCGGGTGATGATCGCCGGACTGACGCCCGGGATCTCATGCGCCTGCTCGCGGTAACGCCGGTTGCCGGTGAAAGCGCCATCTTCATCGCTGGTCCCATCGCCAGCGCGGCGCTTGCGCACACTTTCCAGCACTCCGTATGCCCCAGCCCAGCGCAGCTCGTCATGAAAGGCGAAGTCGCTGCGCACAGCCGGGTTCAGGCGGTGTAAGAGCCAGAAGATCGAGGTGCTCTTCCCGCCAAAGTACGTGCCGGTCAGGGTCAGCGTGTAGCGGCTGGCTTCGACCAACTGGTGGAATGCTACACCCCGGTCACTGGATTTTGCCTTGTACTCGTGAACCTCGTCCCCAATCAGGTTCTGGAAGCGCCTGCTGGCTTTGTCCTTGACGTATTCGGCGATTGACCAGCGGCGCACACCGTTGTATTCGAAGCGTGGCGCTGGCCGGCGCGTACGGGAGCGTGGCCCGATTGGATGGAACTTTGGATGGAACCCTTCGCCCGGACGAACGACGCGGCAAAGAAGTACGTCGTGTCGAGCACCCTGGAACGGGTTGATTGGAACGCGGAGCTTGTGCGCGGGAATCTGGGGAAGGCCGTTCAGCGGCTGAAGCAAGAGCCGGGTAAAGGACTGTTCGTGGGAGGCGTGAAGCTACCGCAGGCTCTGGCAGAGTTGGGATTGATCGATGAGTACGAGTTCGTCGTGCACCCCAGGCTGGCGGGCCATGGTCCAACGTTATTCGCGGGCTTATCGAAGCAAGTCGACTTGAAGCTCGTGAGCCGGCTGGAGTTCGGCTCGGGGGCGGTGGCGATGCGCTACGAGCCGAGAGGCAGCCTTTTAGACTGATGTCTATGATCCCAGGTTGTCGTTCCCTCTACATCAGGCCGCCCGCGGTCGCTTGGCGTGTCACACTTAGCCTGCGAATTCGCAGAAGCGGATGGCAGAGGAATGAATAGATTTTTGTAGATCACCCTGGCGAGGCCGGACCAGCCGGGTTTAATGAAAGCCAGGTACCAGGAAAGGCAAGCCAGTATAGAACACTTGTGACGGTCCAGCGACGAGAATCCAGTTGCAGCTAAGTCCAACCATTAACCATTCGACCTGCAAGAGATGAAACTGGGCGCCTGGCTACAAAAAAGGGATAATTCGATCATAGGAGCGGCCTTCCCCCCTGGAAACAGGGATCGGTTTCGCGAATAGGTCCTCGTTCACTTATGGGTAAGAATGCGGATTAGGGCGCATTGGGTTCTGGGGCTCGATTGCGGTTGGCGCGCACAAAGGCGCGTGCCAGAGCCGGGTCGAACGACTCAAAGCGTTGTATGCGATCCCAGGAGGTCATGGCTACCGGCACGTCCAATGCTTCCCAGGGAAAAGCCTCAACTTTAAAGCCATCGAAATCCTCCATCACACCTCGGATTTGCTCTTTGAGGTTTCCACAATCGGTGTCATCCAGGGTTTCACAGTTGTACCAGAAGATAACGTGACCGTGCTCCAGGTTGTGCACAAGGTAGCCCTGCGGGTAATCTGGCAGCGAGGCGACGTCC
This sequence comes from Chloroflexota bacterium, assembly GCA_021848775.1. Lineage (GTDB taxonomy): Bacteria > Chloroflexota > Anaerolineae > Anaerolineales > Anaerolineaceae > Bellilinea. Next base: position 15,442 of record JAJZTR010000036.1, read on the forward strand.
GCCTCCTCGTAGAACTTAGCCGGCAGGGTCTCAGCGTAATGAGCGCCGCCGGTTGGGGGGTCGGTATTATAAGGACCGGGCGGTGTACCAATAGCCACATGTTGATCGGAGTTGGCCGGTAAAGTCACCGCCTCTCCGGCAGCCGGGCGCACCGCCTGCCATACCAACACACCGACCACAGTCAGGATAGCGATAACCAGCCCGCCCCAAATGAGAGTGGAGATCAACTTCTGCCGCCGTTGGCGGGTGCGCATTTGTTCGCGTCTGCTGGATTTGCCACCAGGTTTACTTGTGCTCATCATGCTGCTCATCCTTCAAGGATTATTCGTGAGGGCCGCCCAAAAGAGTGCCGGGATGCTCCCACAATGGTGCTTGTCGAAATCAGCCTATTGGATCGTCAGTTCAATATCTTCTTTGTAATCCAGGCTGTCTTTGCGTACATAAACGGTCATTTTCCAGTTGCCGCTCATACTGAAGTTGGCGTTGATGGCGTATTTTCCATCACCCTGGTCGGTTGCCAGGCCGCTCATGACCATACCCGTCATGTCCGTGTGATCCATCGAGACATCCACGCGGGCGCCTTCAATGGGGTTACCGTTTTCGTCTGTAATGACCAGCGTCAAGGTTGCGTCGCCCATCATCGCCGGATTTGGATCGCTATCGACCTGGATGTTCACGGTTCCTGTGCTAGCTGAATTTTCAGGCGTAGCCCCGCTCGAACAAGCTGTCAGCAGTAATGCAATGGCGAACAAAAAACCGATATCAAGCATCAACTTGCGCATTGGTCGTCACTCCTTTGGTTCGTTCAGGATTCTGTTACATTCACCACTAACATTAAACCGCCAGGTTCAACGTTTTCGTTGGTGGTGTGGTGCAGGATGTGGCAATGCAGCATCCACTGCCCCGGCTCGGTAGCCACGAATTCGATGTCGTAGCGCTCACCCGGCGCGACGCTGACGGTGTCCTTGGTCAGTTGGGCCGCTTCCGGCACAGGATGACCATCGGTGGCGACAATCTTGAACGGCAGGCCGTGCAGGTGCATAGGGTGGATGAACTGCCCAATGCCGATCAAACGGATGCGCACGCGCTCGCCCTTCTTGACGTTGATCGTCTCGGTGGTGGGAAAAGCTTTGCCGTTGAGGGTAAAGTAGTTGGGCTCCATCCCGCTCATGGGCATGGCAGCGTAGGTTTGCCCATCTCGGATCAACCACTCCGAGATCATCAAGGTCACGTCGATGTCCGGCGGCAGGACAGGCTCTTTCGGGTCGATGATGAATGGCGCGTACAGCCCGGCGGATACCTGCAAATCGCCCTCGAAATGAGAATGGTACATGAAGGTGCCGGCAGGTTTCGCAATGAACTCGTAGGTGAAAGTCTCGCCAGGCTGGATAGGCGCCTGGGTCACGTCCGGCACCCCGTCCATGGCATTGGGCACTTCCACGCCATGCCAGTGGATCGTAGTCGGGTCATCCAGCTCGTTCTTTACCAGGATGCGCACCTTTTCGCCCTCTGTAACGCGGATCATCGGCCCGGGCACGGTGCCGTTGTACGACCAGGCGGTCACCGTCACACCATCCAGAATTGGCCACTGCACAGCTTTTGCCGTGAGTTCGAACACCTTGACACCGTCCTCTTCGCGGTAAGCCAGCGGCTGGCCGCCCTGAGACTCCGTCGCCGGTGCGACGTTTGAGCCGCCTATAGGTTCCATCATGTGTGCTGCTTCAGGGTTGGTGGGCATCATGCTGCCCGGCGTAGGTGTGGCAGCCCCGGATGCGCTGTTCGTTTCCATATTTCCAGCATCCGTTTGTGAACCCGCCGATCCCGTCGAATCCTCTGCAGCAATCGTAGGGGACGTCCGCTGGCCGGAGCAGGCAGACAAAATCAGGGAAATGGAAATCAGAGTCAGGTAGACGAGTCGTTTCATAACAATCGGAATCAGGTTTAAAGAGTAAAAGATAAAGAAGTATATATGACATTTATGATAAACATTAGCGCCATTATGCGGATACGACAATAGGCAATTTGGCTTATTCAAATCCACCATTTACACTACCAATACTTCCTCCAAATCAGACAGGAAATCGGTTGAATTCTCGTTGCCATTGGAGAGGCGCAACAGGCCTGAATCGATTACGGGGGGGAATTCGCGCTTGGAGCGTGAGTCATGACAGCAGGCATCTCGATCAAGGCTTTCACTTCCACACCGGCCGGCCGCTTGCGCACTTGCTTGGTTACACCGATGAATTGTTGGCTGGCATACCAGAAACCTCTATCGAATCCTTCGCTGGCACCGGAAATCCCTTCAGCTTAGGTGAATTAAGGCCCGGATATAGGGTAGTCGATGTGGGCTGCGGCGCCGGCATCGACAGTTTGATTGCTGCCCGCATGGTTGCTCCTGACGGAGAAGTGATTGGCATCGATATGACTCCAGCAATGCTTGAGAAAGCCAGGAAAGCTGCCGAAGAAGCTGGGCTCCAATCTGTAGGTTTCCGCATGGGATATGCCGAAACCTTGCCAATCGAAGATGGCTGGGCAGATGTGATCATCTCCAACGGTGTGCTTAACCTGATGCCGGATAAACAGGCTGCCCTGAGAGAGATGGCGCGGGTGCTAAAACCAGGCGGACACATCCAGATCGGCGACATCCTGGTGCAAAAACAAATTCCGGAAGACGCCCGGCAAAAGTTCGAGCTCTGGACAGGTTGAATTGCCGGTGTTCTGCTGGAAGCAGAGCTAAAGGCTGCGGTCGCGGTCGCAGGTTTTGTGGATTTTGAGATCACCTGGCGAGCCGATGTTTTCAGCGGTGCACCCCAGTCATCCGATGCCGCTGAATTCGGAACGTTGGGGATAAATTTTCGAGCAAGGAAGCCCGAGAATGATCAAGAGTTGACGGAAGCTTTAGCTGATCTTATTTGCAAAACGTCATAGTTTAATAGCGAGGGAACAAGGGGAGGTCTGTGCTCCTTGATGTGCTTCGTTCTCTTCATCATTACAAGAATTAGGCTAACCATCGTATCCTTATAGCTACCTCCAGACCCACTCCCAGGTAGTTTCTGGCCCCTGCAGGCTCAAGTTATCCATCCATCCGCGACACATTGGTTGGGATTGTGCGAAAAAGTGGACACAAAAAATGTCTTGATCGGGTAGACTAAAGAAACAGGAGATCAGGCATAAGCCCCCAAAATTACCGTGAATACACGCGTGAGTTCAAATTACAGGCATTGGAACTATTGAAACGCGGCGAAAAGAGTGCCGGGAAAATCGAGCGGGAATTGGGCATAACTCCAGGTTTACTGGTGAAATGGCGTGCCCTTTCCGATCCTCGGTGCGCTCATACTCTTCTGCCTGCAAATATTTCGATCTTTTTACTTGCATGGCATTATTGATCAACACGCGCATCAATTCTGGAACTGCTTCCAATCCTTTTTC